>NZ_JHQR01000233.1 GCF_014843825.1 Mesorhizobium silamurunense | reverse complement strand
GCGGGGAGGGGAGTTCGCCCGGCAGCCAGCGGCTGGACGCGGCAATCAGCAGCGCGCCGGCGACCAGCCCGAGGCCGCCGAGCGTCGTGGCAAGCCGGCCGGTCGATTTCTCCTCGCCCAAAGCGCGCCTCGTCGTTTCACCGGATCATACATTAGGCGTCGGCGACATTGCTTGAAAAGCAAGGCGTTGCGTTAAGTCTCGCGCAACCAATGCGGTCTACAGTCGAGCATCGGATGTCGAGGGGATGACATGACGCGCAAGCCGATACTGCTGTTTGCCTTCCCGGCCCTCATGCTGTTCCTGCTGGCGGCGGAGCGGACGGCGACATTCCTGCTCGGAACTTATTCGGCCAGCCCGACCATGTGGCGCATCTGGCTCGAGCTGCGCCCCTTCTCGACGATGTTCTGGCAGCAGGTGGACTTCTATCTCGGCGGCTCGATGGTGCTGAACGCCGCCATCATCTTCGTCGCGTCGGCCGCCTGCTGGATGGCCTGCCAGGCCAAAAGATCCGCCGGTTTCTTCCTCGCCAACCATGCCGCGCTGATGTTCGCCGGGCTGATGATAGCGGCCGGCAGCCATTCGGAAACGGCGAGCACGATCGCCACCTTCACCGCGCCGCGCGGCTTTCAATTCTCGCTGGCGATCGACTTCACCTTGAAAAACTGCCTGGTGCTGTGCCTTGGCCTTGCGGCCTGCGCCTATTGCCATGTCGCCTTCCTGCGCGAGGCAAGGCTGCGCGCCGAAGCCCGCGCCGGCCGCGTCCTGGCGCTGCAGCGTGACCTTTAAGCCGCACTGATCGAAATGCCATCCGCTGGAGCAATTCCAGGAAAAGTGTGAAGCGGTTTTCCGTTCGGAATTGCGTCAAAAACAAAGAGACAGAGCCGCTTCAGTGAAGCGGTGAACCGCTCTGTCGCCCGGCGCCGCGTCAGTTGATCTTCTTGTAATAGACTTTGCCGTCGGCCTGCTGGATGCGCTGATAGGACGGATTGGGTCCGGGCGGCGCGGCCTTCCGCTTGAACGTCGGCGAGGCCTCGACGGAGTCCGGCCCGGGGTTTTCAACTGCCGACGCCTCCGCCACGGTCGTGCCGGCGAAACCGGGCTCTGGCGCCCGCGGCATCTCGGCGTCGGCGGCTGCCGGCTGGCCCTGCTCCAGCCGGGCAATGTTGCCGTTGATATGGCCGAAGCTCGCCTGCAACTGCCGGTCCAGCGTCTCGAACCGGCTCTGGAAGCCGTTGTTGACGGTATCGATGCGGGCGCCGATCCGCTGCTCGAACTGGCCGAGCTGGTCCAGCCGCGCCTCCAATGCCCTAAGGTCGTTGACGCCGCGATAAAGATAGATGGCGGCCGTCACGTTGACGAAGGTGACGAGCGCCGCGCCGGCGGCGACGACGCCGATTGTCACCGCTCGGTTTGGTCCGCCCGGGGCTTTTTCCCGTTCGCCGAGTTCGATTGCCGGAATCTCCGGCTCGCTGATCATCGTCATTCAACCACCACCTTTGCGCCCACCGCGACGCGCTTGAAGAGATCGATCACATCTGTGTTCGTCAGCCTGAAGCATCCGGACGTGCCGTCGAAGCCGACGCCCTTGGGATCGTTGGTGCCATGGATGCGATAGAGCGTGTCGCGCCCGTCGCGCGACAGATACAGCGCCCTGGCGCCGAGCGGATTGTAGGGGCCGGCGGGCACCATCGCCGGCAGTTCCGGTCGGCGGACGCGCATCTCTTTCGGCGGGCGCCATTCCGGCCATTCGGTCTTGGCTGCTATCCTGACCGTGCCGGTCCAGCCGAAGCCGTCGCGGCCGACGCTGATCTGGTAGCGCAGCGCCTGGCCCTTGCTGGTGACCAGATAGAGCGCCTTCTCGCTTTTGCGGATGATGATGGTCCCGGGCTGCTCGCCGGTCTGGAAGGCGACCGTCTTGCGCAGGCTGGGGCCCATGGCGGGAAGCGGCGGCAGCCCCGATCCGGCTTCCGCGAAACCGCAGGCCGGCGCCAGCGCGATGCTGACCAAGCAGGCGCCGGCAAGGCGTGTCGCTATCCGCCGCATTTGCTTTGACGCAATTCCGGACGGAAAACCGCTGCGCACTTTTCCTGGAATTGCTCTAGCGCTGGGCATTGTCCAGCCGCTCCTTGAACATGCGCTTCAGCTCCTTGTTGAAGCGGGCCCGCCCGTCCACCTCGGAGGGCAGGATAGCGCGGTTCAGCGCGTCGGCCAGCAGCGCGTTGTCGAGCGCCAGCGACTTGATGTGCGGCGCCTTGAAGATCTTCTCCAGCTCGCTGCGCGAGAAGTGGTTGCCGAACCATTTGCGCTTGTGCTTGTTGGCGACCAGTGTGATCGAGACGGCGTTGCCGCGCAATTCGCGGATCTTCTTGTAGAGCCGCTTGCCCTGCCGAAGCGAGGCGACGTTGAGCTCGAAGACGATGAAGATCTCGTCGCTCGTCTGCAGCACCGAATTGTGCCATGGCGTCTCGATGTTCGGCAGGTCGATGACGATGTCGTCGAAGCGGTAGGCGACGAGGTCGAGCAGGCGGAAGACGAAATCGGCGCCGTGCGGCTCGAACGGCAGTTGCGGCCGCTCGAAGGAATAGAGGGTCAGGCCGGACGGCCTCGACAGCTTGATGACGTCCATCAGCTCGACATCGAGCCGGTCCGGCTGGCCGATGATGCCCGTGAGGTCGAACTGGTTGAACTGGTTGAGATAGGCGCCGCAATTGGCGCTCTGGAAGTCGAGGTCGACGAGGCAGGTCGAGGCCGCCCGCTCGGTCGATTTCGAGGCGAGATGCTCCGCCGCCGAGATGGCAAGCGTGGTCGCGCCGGCGCCGCCGCTGGCGGCAATGAAGGTGACGATCCGGCTTTTGGTGCCCTGGTTGCCGGTGTCGTGGAAGGTGACGGCGTTGAGCAGTTCCTTGGGGTCGAGCGGCTTGTGCAGCCAGTCCGACGCATTCATGCGCACCAGGACGCGCGTCTGTTCCGACGTCAGCTCGCCCGAGACCGCGATCAGCGGCACCGAGGCCCAGGTCGAGCGCGCCTCGACGAGCGCGTTGCTGCCGAGCAATTCGCCATTGCCGAGATCGAGGATAATGATGCCGGGACGCGTATCGACCGGCGGCCCCTTGAGGAACTCGACCGCCTCCGAAACCCTGACGTCGTAGATCGCCAGCGCGTCGAGCCGGGTGGTCACGTCGTGCCTGAAATTCGGATCGGACGAAAACAGCGCGACCTGCTTGCGTTTCGTGGGCAGAACTCTGGTGTCGATGGCGTTCATGGCCATGTACTCTTTAAATCTTCACCCGTTACTGTACTCAGCATGGAAGGCATGCTCATGTTGCCGAACCCGAGCAGTGCGCCCAGGAAGAAGAACTGGAATTGATGGTTGATGATGCTGACGGTAATGGTCGGCACCGGTCCACTTGGGCGCGTCCAATAGCCAAGCCCGGATGCCTGATACTGAATCCGAACCTCGGACTTCTTCAGCATTGGCAGGAAAGTCTGCATCCCGGCGCGGCTGGTGCTGCCGCTGAAGATCAGGTCGAAGGCGGCCTGGCTCACGTTGAGGTTTTGGCAGGTGGCACCTGCTCCGCAAACGCAGGAGGCAACTCCGGCGCTATTGGCGGTGCAGATGTAGTTGTAAGTGTTTGCCGGCACCGCGGTACCGACTTTGGCTAAGTCGCTTTGTGTCAACGTCTCGGATGAGAGTCCGCTGGCAACGGGAGCGGAAATTTGCGCCAGCCGAGCACCTGCCTGGACCGCTTTGTTTGCCGCGTTCCATTGGTAGAAGGCGTATCCGAAGTCGACGAAGCCAAGCAGCAGGGTCAACAGCAACGGCATTGCGATAGCCGCTTCAATCATCGCCGCCCCAGACTGGCAGCCCCAGAACCTGTTGCGCGGCGTCACCATCCGAAGACACGCTCCTGATGGGCAACGCTGAGAGTGAGGTCACCAAAGCCAAGATAGGACCAAAACCCGACATCAGGATACGTATACGACGTGCTGACCGTCACCACGTCGACGGTGCTCTTGCTGCTGAGATAGAGCTGGGTGCCGGTGCCAGGGTCGACTGCCGCGGTCGAGGATTTGCTGACCGTTACTTCCGTTGTAGTCCAACCGGTGACCCTCGCGCTGCCGCCAGTCACGGCACCGTTCACCGCGAGGTTTTTTGCCAATCCCGAACAGGTGTCCCAATCGCTGCTGCAGCGCGCCATGTAGCGAGCCGCATCCTCGACGCCGGCCTCGAGGAGCAGACGTGTGTTCAACATATTGGAGAACTCGAACACGCCGGCTGACAACAGGAGCACAAAGGGTGCGACGATCGCCATTTCGACCAAGGCTGTGCCGTCCTCGTCGCGCCGGAAGAGTCGAATGATTTGTCTGAGCTTGGTCATGAGACTCACCGATACAACTGAGCCTCGTTTCGAAATGCTTTGTCGACAAGAGTATTATTCGCAAACCCGCCGTCGACATCGACGATCTCGAGACTGATCGGCTTCTCGCCGGCTGTAGGATCCTCAGGGTCCTTGGTGTTGTCCTGCTTTTGAACCGGAGTGTTGATGAACACGCTCGCATAGCCGTCCGGTTTAATCTGGACGTGTCCGTTAAGTTTGTCCCTGTTGGCGATGCAGTCGACGATTGCCATGTTGAGGAGCCTGCGATCGGGATCCGCCGTCGGCGTGTCACCCTTGAAGCACGACGGCGTCCCGGTTTCTTTCGTCGGATTCTTTGATTGATCTCCTACGAGGCCGTTCGCGATCTCATATTTATAGACGTCATATCGAGAAGGCGGTTGGGTGCTCGATATCGGGTTGGTCGCGCTTGGAATGCTCGGAAAAGCGGCTCCCTTGTGATTGACGCTCCAGTATGTCGACCAAAAGGTCGTTGCATTGGTGATCTTGTCGGACATTCCTTTTGAATCGACGTAATTGTTGCCGGGAGGGAGGGGCAGCGCCGTCCCATCAGCAACAGGGTCGTATTTGCTGCAGCCGGTCTTCTGGCCCTTGCGGACGTTGCTTGCCGGTCGGTACTGCCAGTTCTTGTTTTCCTTATTCAGTGACCCGCTATAGAGATCGAACCGGGTATTCAGTCCGGTATTCACCTGGCCCAAGGTGACGCCGGTCTTCGTGGTGAGCGCATCTCGGTTATAGCACGTGCCAGCAGTGCCAATCGCTATAGCATCGCGCAGCGAACTCAGGTTGTTGTCGATCAGGCCGAAGTTGCCGGGGCCGGGGTTGCTGTCGACCTTGAGGATACGAAATTCGCGACTGTAGGTGTCGCCCGATGCGAACGCCTGCTGGATCGTTTTGCTGGTTGCCGGCGTGTCGGTCTCGAACGGGTTGCACATGAAGATCGGCACGGTTTCGCATATGGACTGGGTGAACCCGGCCACCGCCTGGGGATCAATGTCCATGGTGTCGCTGGCACCCATGAAGTTGGCTGGAAAAATCGTTGCGAAGGCGCCCGCGCCATCAGCCAGGCCTGACGGGTTCACCGTCACTTCCGCGAACGTCACAGCCTTTGGATCCGTGCTGGCCCAGTTCACGCCGTCCGAGTCGACACCGGCGGCGCTTAGTCGCGTGTTGTCGCTGGCCGGTATTCCAGTCAAATAAGTTACCGTTACATCGGACAGGGCGAGTTGGTGATTGCCCGATGTCGAAAACAGCGTCCTGTTGGCGAGGAGATTGGTGACGGCCCTATCGGCTCTGGTGATGCTATCAGCTCTGCCGTCGAGCTCCGCCGCTGCCGCAAGCGCCAGCGCGTCGACACCTTTCTGCAGATCGTTGTGCAGTCCGGTGGCCCGGCTCATGTCGATAGTCACCAATGCAAAGCCGACAAGCACCGGCAGCATGATGGCGACAAGGATCATCGCTATGCCGCGTTGATCGTTCCAGAATTCACGAATGGTCCTCAACATGATCTACTCTCTGTTCCATTCGTGCCAGGCGTCCTCGCTCGCCTGACGCACCGCATCCTTCTGTTTACTTCGCTGCGCTGGTCTCGCTCGATGGACCGACCGTCATGCTCGTCGCCGGCGCCGACCCGCCTGGCCCCAGTCTGTATTTCTGGACGACGGCGACCGACCGTGCGCCGTCGCCTTCGATCTTGGTGTTGTTCGAAGCCGGGTTGTACGGATCGACCGTCTGCAGCAGCTCATTGGCTTTCTGCGTATCGCCCGACGCCAGGGTCATCGTGTCGTAATTGTGCAGATAGTCCGCCGCGCAGCCCGCAAGCAGGCTGGAACCGAGAAGGACAAACAGGAGCTTATTTCTTGACATAGACCAGCTTGTCCTTCGATTTCACATCCAGCATGTGGCCGTAGGGGCCGGTGACGCCGTCGCCATGCTCATACTTCCGGATCATGTCCTTGTTGACTTCGAGCTGGCCGAGCAGGAAAAGCTCCGGGTCGTTGGCCGGTTTCGTCTTGTCGAAGGGCGTCGCAAGCTGCTGGCCGGGCCTTACCGGCCGCACGAGATGCGGCGTCACGATGACCACCAGCTCCGTCTCTTCCTTCTGCGTGCTCGAATTGTGGAACAGCGCGCCGATGATCGGCACCTGGCCAATCCACGGCACCTGTTCCTGCTGTATGGTGTTCTTGCTGGAGAGCAGGCCGCCGACCGCGAAGCTTTGGCCGTCGCGCAGGTCGACGACGGTCGCCAGCTTGCGATTCGTGAAGATAGGGTCGCCGGCGGCGGTGAAGCCGGTCAGGTCGCTCACTTCCGGCGCCAGCTTGATGTGGATCTTACCGTCGTCCAGCACCACCGGCGTGAAGTTCAGATTGACGCCGAACTGCTTGAATACGATCTCGACTTCACCTTGGCTGTTGACGCTGCGCACCGGCACTTCGCCGCCGGCATTGAAGCTGGCCGTCTCGCCGGAAACCGTGGTGAGGTTCGGTTCGGCCAGCGTGCGCACAACGCCCTTTGCTTCCAGCGCCTCGATGATCAGGTCGACCTTGATGTTGCTGTCGATGATACGGGTAATCAATGCAGCGAACGGATTGGTATTGGACAGCAGCCCGGTCAAAATATCCCCGGTCCCGGCCACCACGTTGTCTTTGTCGACTGCGGCGATGCCAGTGCCGGTTCGCGTCGTGCCGCTCCTGTTTGTGCTCCTGAACGACACGCCCAGATCGCGCCCTGCATTGCGCTTGGCCTCCAGGATGCGCACCGACAGATTGACCTGCTCGCTGTCGTCGATGGTGACTGCATTGATGATGGCGTCGGGGCCGTATTGCTGTGTCACCTCCACGATAGATGCCAGCGTCGCGGCGTCCTTGACGTGGCCGCTCAGTCGCACCTTGCCGTTGATCGAGCCGATTTCAATGCGGGCCTTCGGCGCCACCTGGCGAATGGCTACTGCCATGTCGCTGACATCCTGGCCTACCTCGATCTGGATGGCGCCCAGCGAGCGCTTGTCCTCGGAAAACAGGTTGACCGTGGTGGTGCCGACGCTCTTGCCGATGATGTAGAGCGTCTTGTCGGTCATCGGCTGGGCATCGGCGATCTTTTCGTCACCGACGACGATATCGCCCAGCGTCGCATTGACCTGGATCGTGGCGGATTGAGAAACGGGCACGAACACGCGGTGCAGCGACGGGCTCGACACATCGATGAAGCGGTCAGCCGCTATGGCCGGGTGGCCAGAGATCGCCGATACGCTCAACAGGGACAGCGCGGCCGCCGCT
Organism: Mesorhizobium silamurunense; assembly: GCF_014843825.1. Classification (GTDB taxonomy): domain Bacteria; phylum Pseudomonadota; class Alphaproteobacteria; order Rhizobiales; family Rhizobiaceae; genus Mesorhizobium; species Mesorhizobium silamurunense. The sequence goes on along the minus strand of NZ_JHQR01000233.1, from coordinate 10,313 downwards.
GTCCTCACCCAGAATCCCTTCATGCCTCGTCTCCCACTGCTGCCAATTGGCAGCCCCTCGTTTGCCGGGCGTTTCTAACGTTGGCGCGGCACGTCATACGTTTCGAGCTTCACGCCCCGGAAGACGCCGATTGTAGCGCGGGCCGGCGGCTCCGGCTGCACATATTTAACTACTTCCTTTACAACTTCCTGCACTTGTGGTGCGGGCGCCACAGCCGGCTTCACCTTGCTCAACTGATCGAGCTTGCTGCCCACCCGGTCTACCGCCTGGGCGAGCCCGTCGATCTTTTCGTTGGCGCGCTTGCGCTCCTCGGCTGCCGCCGCTTCCTCCGCAGCCTTCTGCCTGTCGAGCTCTGCCTGACGTTTCGCGACATCGTCCGGCGTGTCGCCGGTCAGATCGGCGAGCGTCACACGCTCGGTCGTCTCGCCTTTGCTGCCCGCGGCCTGACGGAGCGCCAGCGACAACTGGCCGGCGCCGGCGGCTAGAGTCAGCTTCTGCGCATCCTTGGTGCTCACTTCAACGGTCACCGCTTTCACCACTTGCGGATTTTCCTTGCTCTCGTCGGCGACCTGGTCGACGGCAAGCACCTTCACGCTTTGCAGCAGCACGTCGACGAAACTCTTGTCGGCGCCTTGGTCGCTGCGCACGCTGCGGGTCAGGAGAATATCCACCCGGTCACCAGGGAAGACAAATCCGGCAACGCCCAGCACGTCGTTCACGCGAATGGAAACGGCCTTCATGCCTTCGGCGAGCACTGCCGAGAGGGTGGCGCGCTGTCCGGCGCCGGTGATCTTGCTGGCCAAAACCGGTTCGTTGACGCTGATCGGCTGCAGGGCCTGACGCGTCCCACTGCCGGCCAGGGCCTCTTTTACTGTCTTGAAGGCCCCCGTCGGCACCGCCCCGACCGGCCATGCGATTTCGCGCAATTTGTCGGCGCTCAGCGTGTCGCCGAATTTCAGCGGCATTGCCGCGACCACAATGCTGCCTGCTTGCACGCCGTTGGATTGTGCAAGCGCATTGCGCTGGCCCGCCAGCCAAATATTGATGAGAACGACCGCCAGCACACCGAATATGCCGGCCAGAACGATCATAATGAGTGTGTTGGCGCGCATAACCCCAAGCCCCGAGCCAATAACGCGGGATACGCCCCGCCACGATTGAATGCAGGCCCGGATTTGGACAACCCGGGCCTGATTTTCTTCAAACGATCAAGAACCCGCACCGCTGGCGCAGGAACCGATGCCGGAGTTGTCCATGGCGCTGCACAGACCCGAGAAGCGGCCCGTCACCCAGCCCCCGATACCAATGATGAAGCCGATCGCGGCGACCGCGATGATGCCGATCAGGATCGAATATTCGACCATAGCAGCGCCGTTTTCGTCGTCGCGGAACTGCCGGGTCATCGTCATGAGCTTTTTCATGCCAATTTCTCCCTTTGGAGGTTTGAACCCGACGAGACAGAGCCAAGGAATGAACCCCATACCCAAGCATCCCCCGTCACGTTCAATCCTTGTCCCGCAAAAAAGCCGAGTCAAACGGATTAACAGTCCGTTAACCTTTCAATACTCGATCCGAAGGTTTCTCATTTTTCACAAGAGCTTGATTCGCTTCATTTTTCAAGCGATCTTAACCATTCGTTCACAATTCTGCCTCGTTCGGCCGAGGGTTCCAAAACATTAGGGATCATGCATAAGTCACTATATCTGGCAATTTACCCGAACAGGTGCCTTTGAGGTGACGGAGGTCCTAAGACTTTGGTCGGTGCGTCAGGAGCAGGGAAAAATAAAACGATTTCTCCAATGCGGTTTTCTTAACTATGTCGGAAGTAATACTTCCACTGTGTCCTCTACGCCGCTTGTGCCCCTTGTGGTTAACGCTTAGTTTCGCTGTTGGGGGAAATTGGCAGGGGGTCAGCGCCATGTTGGGTCGCTTCATCAAAGGGCCGAGTGAGCAGCGCACGCCGCAATCAACGGCCGTGCCCGTGGTGGCGAATGGCGCGGCAGTCGTACAGCCGGCCCCGGCGGAGCCAGCTTCCGACGATTTCCTGTCGCTCAAGGTAGACCTGCATCGCCATCTCATAGACAGGTTCAATCTTGCCACCCTTGAGAATGCATCGAAGGATGAGATCCTCAGTGAGATCCGGCCGATCGTGCGCGAATTCGTGCGTGGTCGGAATGTGCCGCTCAACGCGCGCGAGCTCGATCAGCTGACCAGCGATACGGCGGACGAGATGTTGGGCCTGGGTCCGATCGAGCCGCTGCTCAAGGACGACTCGATCACCGATATAATGATAAACACGCATGAACGCGTCTTCATCGAGCGCCGCGGCGCGATCGAGGAAACCTCGATCCGTTTTCGCGACGAGCCGCATCTTCTGCGCGTCATCAACAAGATCGTCTCGAACATCGGCCGGCGCGTCGATGAATCGTCGCCAATGGTCGATGCGCGTCTCGACGACGGCTCGCGCGTCAACATCGCGGTGCGGCCGATCTCAGTTGACGGCCCGCTGGTGTCGATCCGAAAATTCTCCAAAAATCCGTATTCGCTCGAACGCTTGATGGCATTCAACTCGATCCGCCAGCCGATGATCGACATGCTGCGGATCGCCGTGCAGGCGCGCAAATCGATCCTGGTCTCGGGCGGCACCGGCAGCGGCAAGACGACGCTGCTCAACGCGTTGTCGAGCTATATTCCCGCCAAGGAGCGCCTGGTCACCATCGAGGATGCTGCGGAACTGCAATTGCAGCAGCCGCATGTCGGCCGGTTGGAAACGCGTCCGCCCAATGTCGAGGGCAAGGGCGAAGTCCGCCAGCGCGAACTGGTCAAGAACGCGCTGCGCATGCGGCCGGATCGCATCATCGTCGGCGAAGTGCGCGGCGAGGAGGCCTTCGACATGCTACAGGCCATGAACACCGGCCATGAAGGCTCGATGACGACGATCCACGCCAACACGCCGCGCGATGCCATATCGCGCCTGGAGCAGATGGTCGGCATGGCCGGCATGCCGATGACTCATGAGTCCATCCGCGCTCAGATCGCCTCCGCAATCGACATCATCGTGCAGACGCAACGCCTTTCCGATGGCGGCCGGCGTGTGGTCTCCATCTCGGAGCTGACGGGTATGGAAGGCAATGTCGTCCAGTTGCAGGAAATCTATCACTTTGTCAGACGCGATGTGGCCGCCGACGGATCGATCATAGGGGAGTTTCGCGCGACCGGGGTTCGTCCGCGGTTCGCCGCCGAGGCCGCCACGCTTGGTCTCCACTTTGGCAAGGATGTTTTCAACCCGCAGGTTGCCTTGTGATGCTGACTGGACAGGCGCTTCTCTATTTTATCTACGCCGTTGCGGCGGCTTCCGTCATTCTAGCCGGTGAAGCCTTCTATCTCTCGCTCGCCAGTCGGCGCTCACGTTTCGCCGCGGTCAATCACAGGCTTCGTCGCCTGGCCGATGAAGCGCCGGCGGAAAAGACGTTGCAAAGCCTATTGCGTGAACGCGGCCTGACCGACTCCGGGGACTTTGTCTTCGGCCTGGTCTGGCTGAACAGGCTCTATACCCAGTCGGGAATCACCGGGAATCCGCTGACCTTCGCTGCCAGCTTTGTCCTCGCGGGCCTCACTTTGGCGTTGCTGCTTTGGTTTCTCATCGGCCTTTCCGAGCCTGGAGCCCTTATCGTCTTCCTGGTCGTCGGTTTCATCCTGCCGCTTCTTGTCCTTCGGCGCGCCCGCAGCAAGCGAATCCAGAAGTTCGCCAAGCAACTCCCCGATGCTCTGGACATGATAGTTCGGTCGCTGCGCGCCGGGCACCCGGCCTCCGTTGCCATTGGCCTCGTCGCTCGTGAGATGTCGGACCCGCTCGGAACGGAATTCGGCATCGTCGCCGACGAAATCACCTTCGGGCTCAGCATGGAGCAGGCCGTAAGAAAGCTGTCGGAACGCGTGGGTTTCGAGGGACTGCATTTGCTGACGGTTTCTTTGTCGATCCAATCGAAAACCGGCGGCAACCTTACCGAGATCCTCGCCAATCTTTCCTCCGTGCTTCGCGAACGGCAAAAGTTGCGGATGAAGATCAGGGCGCTCTCGGCCGAAGGGCGAGTCTCCGCCTGGGTTATCTCGCTGTTCCCGGTCGCAATGTTCCTGATACTGCAGGTCATTGCGCCGTCGTACTATGGAAAGATCTGGCATAATCCAGTCATCTTTCCGGTGTTCACCGTCTTCGGCGGATGGGCGTTGCTTGGCGACTACATCATGTATCGCATGGTCAATTTCGACTTCTAGGAGTGACCATGAACCTGCTTTCGAACATGAACGACCTGACCCTTCTGGTCTCCCTCGCCGTTTTCGCGGCGGCGGTGGCTTTGTTCCTGTTCGCGGCGCTGGTTTTCATGCCCGCAATGCAGACCCGGAAGCTCGTTTCGGACAGCCTTTTGGGCGAGGGCTCGGTCGACCCGCGATCCATTCTTGGCCAGGATCAGCGCGCCAGGCTTGCAGCGCAGAAGCCGATCGATGCCTACTTCAGGGCGGTTGAAAAGGAACACATGCAGCCGGACGCGCTTGAGGCGAAGCTGTTCCGCGCTGGTTTCTATCAGAAGAGCGCACCTTTAATTTACACCCTTAGTCGCCTCGCCTGTGTGTGTGCAGGCTTTCTGATCATGTATGCGCTCTTGTCGTGGGTGCTGCCCCCGCGACTGCCCGGTTTCATTGCTTTGGGCGGCTCCGCGCTGCTCGGTCTGGCTTGCGTCGTCATACCCAGCATCATGCTGGATCGTTTCGAGAACACGCAGAAGCAGATCTATCGTCGCGCCTTTCCCGATTTCATGGACATGATGATCACCTGCGCCGATGCGGGCATGAGCCTGGAGGCGGCGGTCGAGCGGGTCAGCCACGAACTCGCCGGCACTCATAAATGGCTGGGCATCCAGCTCTCGATCATGAATCTGCAACTACGCGCCGGCAAGCCATTGCGCGAGGCGCTGCGCGAGCTTGCCGATCGTATCGGCTTGGAGGAGGCAAAGGCCTTGGCGGTGCTCTTCCGGCAGTCGGAAGAGCTCGGCACCAGCCTGACGGAGGCTTTGCGCGTCTATAGCGCCGAGATGCGCGACCAGCGTATTCTCCAGGCGGAAGAGCGCGCCAATTCTTTGCCCGTCAAAATGATGATTCCACTGGGGCTTTGCATTTTCCCTGTGGTGATGATGGTGATTATGCTACCGGTCATCATTCGCATGAAGGGCATTTTCTTCTAGCCGATCAGATGATTAGCTTATAAAAGAGATTCGGGGACTCGTGGGACACAAAATGACCGGGCCAAAGCGCCTCGCACTCGCGACCAGCCTGCTGCTTATCTTTCTTGCAGGTTGCCAGACGAACGGCACCACCGGCGTCGTGCGCACCAACGAGCCTGCAAAAGGCGACTACACCGCCTTCGGCGATACCTTCGATGGGCTGAAAACGATCAGCGATGTCGACTACTATGCATCGGACCAGGCGGTTACCGAGGCCAAGACCCAGTTCCGTTCCGAGAACTACGGCAATGCCGGCGCTCTGTTCTATAAAGCCACGCGGCTGGCGCCTAATGACGGGGTCGCCTGGCTGGGTCTTGCCGCCTCCTGCGACCGCATCCGGCGCTTCGACCTTGCTGACCTCGCCTATGGCCGGGCCTATCGCTTGCTCGGCGCGACGCCGGAATATTACAACAACCTGGGCTACTCCTATCTGCTGCGCGGCAAGCTGCAGGAAGCGCGAACGAATTTCCTCAAAGCCTATGAGCTCGCGCCCAACGATCCGACCGTGGCCAATAATCTGAAGCTGCTGTCGTCCAGTGTGCAAAACATAGAGCGGTCATGAGCCTTCTGCTTGCCGCGTCGCTGTTGCTTAGGGCGCTGGCCATCCCGCTCCTTGGCAAGATCGCCTGGACCGATTTCACGACGCAGAAGATTGCCAACCGTGACGTGCTGCTGCTGATATGCCTCGGTCTCGGTTCGCTCCAGCTCGTGTCCGTGCAGACCGGATCATGGTGGGACATGGGCCTGAGCGGGATCGGCTGTGTCCTGCTGTTCGTGGCGCTGTTTCCATTTTGGGTCCTGCGCAAGCTGGGCGCCGGGGACGTGAAGCTGATGGCGGCCGTGCCGCTTCTGATTGGCGGAAACGGCCTTGTCGTGTTCACGATTTTCCTGCTGATCTTCGCGCTGGCAACCGCGGCACTGGTCAAGAACCCCTTTCTCCTGCCGGCGGGCGCGTTCCGTCTCTACGTTCAGCACATGGACAGGAAAGGTGTCGTGCCATTCGGCGTGCCGATCTCGGCCGCCGCGATCTGCGCAATCCTGTTCCAGATCTATGGCGGTGTGATGCTGGCCAGCAGCTCGGGGGTACTGCAGCAGCTTAACTAGAGCAATTCCAGGAAAAGTGTGTAACGGTTTTCCGTCCGGAGTTGCGTCAAAACAAAGAGATAGAGCGGTTCGGCTTCCGAGAAACGGTGAACCGCTCTAGCGTTTAGGTCCGGGGGGTCCTTCGATGTCAATAGCGAGGCTGGCGGTTCGCAGCAGTTCGGCGGCGTGGCGCGCCAATCAGCCATTCTTCGTGACGGTAATTGCCTATATTCTTATCGCGCTGATCGCTGCGGCGCATTGGAAAATTGTCATCGACGTAAAACTGTACAATAAAAACTTCTTGTTTTTTGGGTCTGTAGTAACTCTTATTCTTGTTGTCGTGGTTTCCGGCCGGTTGATCATTGAGCGGCCGGTGCAACCGTTGCGCGCCATAAAGAATCTTATGCTTTCTAACAGGCTGCCGGACCGAATTATAGTCGGATTGCCGGTTGCGCTCGTTCTCCCGATCTTTTTCTCGGTGTTCACCAGCATCAAGGGAGGCATCAGCAAGATTCAACCATTCTATGCCGACGCGGCCCTGACTGCGGTCGACAGGGCAATTCATGGCGGGATCGATGCCTGGAGATTTTTTCATCCTCTGCTTGGCTTCGGCCCTGTTACTTTCTCGTTGAACGTTCTCTACAATCTCTGGTTCGCTGAGGTTTTCATCGTTTTGTTTTGCGTCGTTTTTTCCACCAGGAACGAGCGGCTGCGTTCCCAGTTTTTGGTCGCGTTCGTCCTCACCTGGGTGTTGCTAGGCAACGTTTTGGCGGCGGCCTTCGCTTCAGTCGGACCGGCATTCGTCATGCCCTTCTACGGCGACGGTACGTTTTCTCCCCTGATGGACTACCTTAAGGCGACCGATATCACCTATCCCGTTTCGGCGCTGGATACGCAGAGCTATCTGCTGACAAATGCCGGGCTTGATGGCCCCCGCCTGGGCAGCGGCATTTCGGCTTTTCCATCGGTTCATGTCGCTACCGCGACCTTGAACGCGATCTATCTCTGGCGCTTCGGCCGCGTGCTGCGGTGGGGCGGCATCGCGTTTCTAATCGCTATCCAACTGGGATCGGTGCTTCTGGGCTGGCACTATGCTGTCGATGGATATGTTTCAATCCTTGCAACATCCGCCATCTGGGCCGCCGCCGGTTGGCTGTCGAGAAACTGCGTGCGCCCAGAGGCTTAATGATCGCCAAGCTCTTCTCGAGAACTCCGAAGATGCCGATGGTCGGTCTTGCACATGTCTGTTCGGAGGCCTGGCACGCCAACCGGCCGTTCTTCGTGACCGTGGCGGCTTACGCTGTGGCGGTCGCCTTTGCTGCGAGCTACTGGCAAATTCCACTCGATCCTCAGATCTACAGCGAACCGTTCCTGCTATTCGGGGGCGGAGTTACGTTTATCCTCTTTGCCATCGTTGCGACGCGGGTCATGCTTGAACGGCCGGAGCGACTGCTTCCTCGTCTGGTCCGTCGCTTGTTGGAAAACGACTTGCCCAACCGGCTCGTCATAGGTTTGCCGGTTGCCTTGACCTTGCCTGTCTTCTTTTCTCTTTTCACCAGCATGAAGGGCGGCCTCAGCAGGATAGTGCCCTTCTATGCCGATTCCGCAATTATCGCCGTCGACAGGATGATCCATGGCGGCCAGGACGCCTGGAGGACATTGCACCCTCTCCTCGGAGCCGGGCTGCTGACCTTTGCCCTGAACCTTCTCTACAATCTTTGGTTCGTGGTGATGCTCGTCGTGCTGTTTTGCGTCACGTTCTCGACAGGCGATAAGCGTCTTCGGTCGCAATATCTGGTGGCGTTTGTCCTGACCTGGGTGCTTCTGGGAAACGCCGCAGCGACCATTTTTGCCTCGGTCGGACCTGCTTTCATCATACCTTTCTACGGCGATGATACGTTCTCCCCACTGATGAATTACCTTCAGGAGACAAACGCGGTCTATCCGGTGTGGGCTCTCCACGCACAGGGGAATCTTCTTGCCAACGCCGCCCTCGATGGGCCACGCCTGGGCAGCGGCATATCAGCGTTCCCTTCGCTCCACGTAGCCGTGGCTACGCTAAACGCGATCTATCTGTGGCGCTTTGGCGGGGTACTGCGCTGGGCCGGCGTGATCTTCCTGATCGCCATTCAATTGGGCGCCGTGCATTTGGCCTGGCACTATGCCGTTGACGGCTACGCATCCATGCTGGCGACGCCGGTCATCTGGATCCTGGCGCGGCGGCTTTCAAAAAATCCAGGCAATGGCTACGGGAAGTTATACGAGATCCGATCTTGATTTCGGCTGACCTTGCTTCAGGGCCCCCCATCTCGACGGGTCCGTGGCGCCTGTGATGCAGCGCCTGCTGCAGCGCCATATCACCGCGGTCGCGATGATCGAGAAGTAACCGTCAATTGCATAGTGCCAGCCGAAATACACTGAGCCGAAGAGGATTATGCCTGCATAGATCCACGCTACGGCGCCGACCCGTCGATTCAAGCTCGAAAGGAAAAGGGCGTTCAGCACGGCAACAGCGACGTGGAAGCTGGGCATCGCTGAAATGCCTGTCCCTATCGAGGCTTTGTGGGTCGTATACGACGAATAAAGGTAATCGGTGATGAGAAGGGTGTCCGGTCCGGCATCGCTTGCCTTAAGCGATCGGATAAGATCCTCGAACATATCCGGATCGAACAGCCGGTCGTAAAAAATCGGCCCGGCCGACGATGCCGCCAATCTCACGGCCACGCCCAGAACGACTGCGCAGGTGATAAGCGACAGGAAATAGCGCTGGCGCTTTGATGCGTCGTCGAGCCAGGCCGCCACGACGACGACAGTGGCAAGCACAACGAACCAAAGCTGCGAATAAAGGATGTAGAGCGCCCGATCCACGATGTTTGGGATCGGCAGGGCGCGCGCCCATCTCCACGGATCGCCGAAATGCATGGCGGCGTCGAGCCTTGCCAGGATCTGATCGGCAAAGAACGGCACCATCTGCGAGAATTGGTGCTTGAACGCAGTGAATGCGGCGAGGCAGAGTATGAAAATTCCAAGTGTGATTGTTGCGCCCAGGCCGCGTGACGCCAGTTTGTGCCGCAGCCAGCTTGCTGGAGCCCGTGGTTGGCTGATGATTGCCGCGACGACCAGCCCGATCAGGATCAGGAAGGGCAACAAGAGATAAAGCAGCCTCAGCCTGGACGTGCCCAATGCAGCGAAATAGGTGTTGGGGAACAGATAGGCGGCTAGCCCGGCATAGCACAGGCAAAAGACTGCGAGCTTCGCGGAAGCTGAGAGCCGCGATCGTTCCGCAGCTATGTCAGGCGCCATTTCCATTGCCGCACCGGCTTTTTCTTGATGACGGGCAGAGGTGGCGGTTCGCCGGAGACGGCTGGTCTCGGCGCATCGAACATCAGCCGTTCGATAAGCGCGACGGCACCGGCCCCCACCGCGCCGACAACAGCCAAAATGAGAAGCTTTCTAAGAAAATCCAACGACCCACCACCCCAGTGAAATTCAAAACCCCGAGGTCTGTTTCTCCACCAGCTTCAGCTTACCCTTTTCCACCTTAAAAAACGGCATCGATCTTTGGCTCGAGCCGTCGGCGCGGAAGCGGAACAGGCCGGTCGAGCCGCGGAAGCCGCTCGTATTTTCCAGCACCTGTTTGGAGAAACCGTTCGGGCCGACCGAGCTCGCGATGCCGGCCGACAGCGCCACCATGTCGTAGGCGTAGGCGACGTTGACGTCAGGCTGATAATTGTAGGTCGCCTTGAAACGATCGGCGATCGGTCCGGTCTCGCTCTGGTCGAGCGTCGCGATATAGGCGCCCTCATAGAGCGGATCGATCGGGCGCTCGAGCCAGCGGTCGGTGCCGACCAGGCTGACGGCCTTGCCCGGAATGCCTTTCGCCTTCAGCGCCGCCAGCACCGCCGTCGGGCTGCCGTCGCCGCTGGCGACGACGACGGCGTCGGGCGCCTC
>NZ_JHQR01000229.1 GCF_014843825.1 Mesorhizobium silamurunense | reverse complement strand
TAGTGGCGCGCGGCGTTGCGGTCGCCCAGCCGTTCGGCCTCGAGATAGAGCCCGCGCAGGCCGAGCAGCCGCATTTCCGGATCGTCGAGCATGCGCTCGAACTTCTCCCGCGCGCCTTCGTGGTCGCCTTCGAGCAGCGAGGCCTGCGCGTCGAGCAGATTGATCAGCGGCTCCTGGTCGGAGCTGATCAGCTTGGCCGCCTCCTTGGTCTTCTTGCGGGCCAGTGCGCCGTCGCCGGCGCCGGCCGCGATCATGCCGGTCGACAGCGCCTGGTAGCCGCGGTCACGGCGGCGCACCCGGAAATAGCGCGAGATCGTATAGGGGCTGTTCCACAGCGACTTGATCAGCCACCAGACGATCATCACCGCGGCGACCACGGCCACGATCGCCACCGCCGCCACCATCAGCGTGACCTGGTACTGGTAGCCGTTGAAGGTGACGAGCATCTCGCCCGGACGGTCGGCCAGCCAGGCGAAGCCCAGCCCCAGCGCGAAGACGACGGCAAGGAAGATGAGGATGCGGATCATCGGATGGTCCTCACGCCTTCGTCGCGCCGGCAATCAGCGATTCGATCTGCCTTTCGACCTCGAGCCTCGCCTTCAGTTTGCCGGCAAAATCGGCGCCGGCCGCCTTTGCCGCGTCGGGCAGCGTGTCGTATTCGCTGAGCGCCTTGGCATAGTCGCCCTGGTTGACCGCCACCTCCATGCGCGCCACGGTTTCCGGCGCGCCTTTGCCTTCGACGGCGCCGACCGGCCGTACCTTGACCAGCGATTCGGCGCTCGACACCAGACTTTGGAAGAAGCCGGCATTCTGGTCGACCGGAGTCGCCGCCTCGACCATGGCGTTGGCAGCGGCATCGGCTTCCGAGGCGATCGTGGCACGGGTGGGAACACCTTTTTCCGCATAGCCGCGCAGAACTCCAAGCTCGGGCGCGTTTGGCGCGATCGCCGCGAAAGTATCGAGCTCCGTCGCGAACGGCGCGCCGCGGTCGAGCGCAGCCTTCAGCGCCGAGGCGGCAATCGCCAGCGCGATCTTGGGCTGCGAGGCCTGCGCCTCGACCTTGCCGGAGAGCTGCTGCACCGACTGTTCCAGCGCCGCGATCCGGCCGTCTTCGGCCTTCGCCGCGTCGCCGGCCGATTTCACCAGCGCGTCGAGCCCGGCGAGTTTCTCGTTGAGCGGTCCGAGATCGACGGGGGCGGCACTGCCTGCCTTCTGCAGGTCGGCAACTGCGGTCTCGATCTGGCCGACCTTGTCGTTGAGCGCCTTGAGCGCGGTGCCGTCGCCGCTTTGTCCAGCCGACGATTTCAGCGCCGCGATATCCGACTTCACCTGGTCGAGCGCCGACGACAGGCCGTCAACCTTGGCCGAGGCGCCGGCATCGCCCGTTTCCTTCAGCGCCGTGATTTCACCCTTGAGCGAAGCGATCTCGCTATTGACGCCGTCGAGCGATGGTCCACCGGAGGCCGGCGAGCCGAGCAAGCCGACCGCCTGCAGGAGACCGGCGCCGGCGAGAGCGATCACGCCGCCGATGAGGCCGGCGGCGATGGTGCGCACTCCGGCACGTCCGGAAGCCGACGTCGCACGATCGTCGCTCCGGGTCTCGCCCGGTTTCGGCGCAGAGGCGGCGGAACCGGTCCTGGTCGCCGAAGCATCCTCGAAATCGTAGCCGACATTCTTTGGCTCGCTTTTCGAAGCCTCTTCACCGCCCGGATAGGGCGCCTCCGCCTCATCCTTGCTCCTGGCTTCAGACTCGTCAGCCCCGGCCTGCGCCGCATCGGCGTGTTCCCACGGCTCGATCTCGGTCTGCTCGGCGTGGATCGGCACTTCCGGAGCGTCCGGCTGCGAGGCGACGGCCGCTTCCTCCGCCTTCGCCTCGTCGGTCTGTTCCGGGTTGGCCTCGTCCTTGGCGCCATCCTCGTCGGTGATTCGCGAGACGGCGCCGGGTTCGAGGTCGATGGTCACCGGCTCACGGCGGCTCTTCGAATGTCGCACCTTCGGCGTCTTGACCATGCTTGGGCTCCGCGAACTGGCTTGAGGATGGTTCAAAGGGTCTAGGGGATGCTCTAGCACATCACCAAGCGGTGAAAAGGGGCGGTGTGATGACGCGGCTCAACCCGGCAGCGACAAAAGCGCCAGCAGCGCGTCCTCGTCGGGTTGGGAGGCAATGCGGACCTTTTGCTCGACGACCCCGTCCAATGCCTTAGCGACGCGCGCGGACAGCGCCAGAAACGCCGCCTTTTCGAACAGGTCACGCAGGGCGGGCCGGCGGATCAGCGGACTCAGCGCCTCGGCCGCCCTGGCCGAATAGAGCAGCACCGCGTCGACCGGCCTGTTCGAAAGGCGCGTCACGATCTCTGCATCGGTATGGGTCAGCCGAACGGTGTCGTAGGTCTCGATCGTGCGGACCCGAACGCCGGCTGTCGCAAGCCGCTCCTCGAAGGCGGGGAAACGCACGCGGCCGCAAAGATAGGCGAGGTCCTTGCCCGCGAGCTCGCCGCTGATCGCATCGGCCAATGCCCCCGCATCGCCTGGGCCTTCAGCGACGGAGAGAAACCCAGCCGCGCGGCAAGCCTCCGCGGTCCTTTTGCCGACGGCATGGCAAGGCAAGGCGGCAAGCGCCGCGAGCAGCTTCTTCGGCGCATGACGAACCGCGTTGGCGCTGGTGACGGCGACCGCTGCAGCGGAAAAGACGCTGGCCTCGACCGGCAGCGCCACCGTTTCGGTCAGCGGCAGCAGGACGGGCTGAAATCCCTGGGCTTCGAGCCGCCGGACCGTGCGGGAGGCGCCTGGCTTCGGCCTCGTCACCAGGACGCGGACCATGTCAGGCCCACCCGTCGAAGAATTTTGCGCCGGCCTTGGCGCGCACCGTCCGCGCGGCTTCCGCGCCTATCTCCGCCGCATCCCGGGCCGGGCCGTCCAGCCGAACTTCATGCGACTCGGTGCCGTCGGGCGAGATGATCAGACCGGCGAAAGACAGTTTTTCACCCGATATGGTCGCGTGGCCGGCGATCGGCGTGCGGCAGGAACCGTCGAGCGCGGCAAGAAAGGCGCGCTCGCAGGCCAATGCCTGGCCGGTCGGCACATCGTGGATGGCCGCCAGCATTCTTTCCACCGCGCCGTCGCCGATGCGGCTTTCGATGCCGATCGCGCCCTGGCCCGGCGCCGGCGGGAAGACGTCCAGCGGCATCAGGTCGGTGATGACGCTTTCGAGGCCGAGCCGCTTCAGCCCGGCATAGGCGAGAATGGTGCCCTCGGCGACGCCTTCGTCCAGCTTGCGCAGTCTTGTCTGCACATTGCCGCGGAACATCACCACGTCGAGATCGGGCCGCATCCGGCGGATCAGTGCCTGGCGCCTCAGCGACGACGAGCCGACCCTGGCGCCACGCGGGAGCTCGACGATCCGCTTCACCGCTTTGCCGATGAAGGCGTCGCGCGCGTCTTCGCGCGGCAGAAAGGTGGAGAGCTCCAGTCCATCGGGCAGCACCGTCGGCATGTCCTTGGAGGAATGCACAGCGATGTCGATGCGGCCGTCGAGCAGCGCTTCCTCGATCTCCTTGGTGAACAGGCCCTTGCCACCGGCTTCCGACAGCGGCCGGTCCTGGATGCGGTCGCCGCTGGTCGAGATGGGCACCACTTCGAATGCGTCTTCGGGAAGGCCCTGCGCCTTCATCAGCCGCGCTTGCGTCTCATGCGCCTGGGCGAGCGCCAGCGGGCTGCCACGTGTTCCGATTTTCAAAGTTTGCATGGCGCGCGGTCCGTGATAACCCCCGGCAGGCGAAGCCTGGCCGGCCTTGTCCTATATAGGAATAGCCGGCGACACAATCTTCGAGGACAGCGACGAATTGATCCGCGTTCTGGGCATTGAGACGAGTTGCGACGAGACAGCCGCCAGCGTGGTGGCGCTGGACGGCGGCTCCGCGCCCGAAATCCTGTCCAATGTGGTGCTGAGCCAGATCGAGGAACATGCGGCCTTCGGCGGTGTCGTGCCCGAGATCGCGGCGCGTGCCCATGTCGAGGCGCTGGACGGCATCGTCGAGGCGGCGCTGACCGATTCGGCGGTATCGCTCGACGAGGTCGATGCGATCGCCGCCACGGCCGGGCCGGGTCTGGTCGGCGGGCTGATCGTCGGGCTGATGACCGCCAAGGCGATCGCTGCCGCCGCCAACAAGCCGCTGATTGCCATCAACCATCTCGAAGGCCATGCGCTGACGGCAAGACTGACTGATGGGCTCGATTTTCCTTATCTGCTGTTGCTCGTTTCCGGCGGCCATACCCAGATCGTCGCGGTGCGCGGCGTCGGCGACTACCAGCGCTGGGCAACGACCATCGACGATGCGCTGGGCGAGGCCTTCGACAAGACGGCCAAGATGCTCGGCCTGCCCTATCCGGGCGGACCGAATGTCGAGAAGGCGGCGGCCAAGGGCGATGCCAGCCGCTTCGCCTTCCCGCGCCCGATGAAAGGTTCGGCGCAGCCGGACTTCTCCTTTTCCGGGCTGAAGACCGCCGTGCGCCAGGCGGCGACGGCGATCGCGCCGCTCAGCGATCAGGACGTCGCCGACATCTGCGCCTCCTTCCAGGCGGCGGTGGCCGATGCGCTGGGCGACCGTGTCGCGCGCGCTCTCGCCCGTTTCCGCCGGGAATTTCCCGACAAGGCGAGCCCTGCGCTGGTCGTCGCCGGCGGTGTCGCCGCCAACCGGACGATCAAGGCGACGCTGGAAGCCCTGTGCTCCGAAGCCGGCTTTGCGTTCGTGGCACCGCCGCAAAAGCTCTGCACCGACAATGCGGCGATGATCGCCTGGGCCGGCATCGAGCGGCTGCGCGCCGGCATGGCGGGCGAGAATGCCACCGACTTCGTGCCGCGCTCGCGCTGGCCGCTGGACAGTGTCTCTGCCCCGATAGTCGGCTCGGGCCGGCGCGGTGCCAAGGCATGACTGACGCGGTCACGAGCGGTGGACAGGCCAAAACGCCAAGCGGCTGGCGCGTCGCGGTGCTTGGTGGCGGCGCCTGGGGCACAGCACTGGCGCTCGCTATGCTGCGGG
>NZ_JHQR01000231.1 GCF_014843825.1 Mesorhizobium silamurunense | reverse complement strand
GGACGCGTGGCTTGCGCCGCAGCCGGAGCGACGCTCGCTGCGGTCCGCTCGGCGCGCGCGGGTGCCGGCAATGAGCCCTCAAAGTCAAAAACCTCGGTCAACTCATTGATATTGCTTCCTGCGACAGGCTTCGCCCACAGGATCGTGCACCAAAGGCCGAATATGGCAAGGCCGAGCAGGTTCAGGCCGCCAGGCGCGCTCTCGGGATTGCCGAAATCGATGACTAGAAGCGTGCCTGCCTGCAGGAAGCCATAGACGCCGGAAAAGACGATATAGGACCACAGGATCCAGCTCGATCCATGGCATCGCGGCAGCGGCGCCAGGCGATATTGCCGCGCAGCGCGACGAAGATGAGCGACACAATAAGCGCGGCACCGGCCAGGCCTTGCCGCGAAGGTCCCGGCATCGAATTGATCAATCCCGCGAAGCCGATCGTTCCGGCAATGCAGAGCACGACCGCCACCGCCTCCGCTATGAACAGGCTTAGCGAATAGAAGAAGAAACGCAGACGGCCAATATTGGACGTGAACATTTTCTACCCCACCGTTTCAATAACGATGGATCAAAACCGTATAATATTCGGTTACTTTGAAGGATCGGCTCTTACAGATTTTAACTTTCTTTGTCCGCTGGTCGCCTGCGCGCAGCCGGCACCCGCCTCGGATCGTCTCCCGGCGAGCCGTCGCCTCGTGGCATTGCCGGAGAAAACCTGTCGAGCGACGAGATGATGCCGCGCAGCACCTTAAGCTCCGGCTCGGCGAAGCCCGCCCGCGTCAGCACGGCGCGCAGATTGTCGACCATCTTCGGCTTCTTCTCTTCCGGACGGAAATAGCCTCGCGCCTCAAGCGCCCCTTCGAGATAGGTGAACAGGCTGTGAAGCTGTTCCTTGGTCGCCGGAACGAGCTCCGGTCCGGAAAAGTTGGTCGCGGTCTCTTCGGCGAGGCTGGACTTCATCCATTCATAGGACATCAACAGCACGGCTTGCGCGATGTTGAGCGAGGAGAAGCTGGGATCGACCGGAAAAGTGACGATCTCGTCGGCGAGGCCGACCTCTTCATTGTAGAGGCCGAAACGCTCGCGGCCGAAAAGAATCCCGGTGCGCAGCCCGGCCCCAACGCGGGCCCGGAGCGCCCTGCCCGCTTCCACCGGGCCGCGCACCGGCTTGAAGCCGTCACGCTCGCGCGCCGTGGTGGCGAAGACGAAGTTGAGGTCGGCGACCGCCGAGGCAAGGTCGTCGAACACCCTTGTCGCATCGATGACATGGTCGGCGCGGCTGGCGGCCGCGCGCGCCTTCTCGCTCGGCCAGCCATCGCGCGGATTGACCAGGCGCAGCTCCGAAAGGCCGAAATTCGCCATGGCGCGCGCGACCATGCCGATATTCTCGCCGAGCTGCGGCTCGACAAGGATGATCGCCGGTCCGGCGGGATTGGCGGCATCGTTCGCGGCTGGCATGGCTCTCCGTACATAGGGTTTGCGGCGTTTCGGCGTCCCCTGCCACATCCGGCCCGGAAAATGAAGCATTCACAAGCGCGGCACCGGTCTGCGGCTGGCTCATCGCGGTTTGCGCGCTCAAAAAGGCTTTGATATACGCTCCGCAACCCCGGCCGAAACCATGCGGGCAAGGCCGTTCAGATCCCCCAGCAACGAGGCATTCTTTCCATGGCGAAGATCAAGGTGGCGAACCCGGTCGTCGAGCTCGACGGCGACGAGATGACCCGCATCATCTGGCAGTTCATCAAGGACAAGCTGATCCACCCCTATCTCGACCTCAAGCTGGACTATTTCGACCTCGGCATCGAGAACCGCGACGCCACCAATGACCAGGTGACGATCGACTCCGCCAACGCGATCAAGAAATACGGCGTCGGCGTGAAATGCGCGACGATCACGCCCGACGAGGCGCGCGTCGAGGAATTCAAGCTGAAGAAGATGTGGAAGTCGCCGAACGGCACCATCCGCAACATCCTCGGCGGCACCATCTTCCGCGAGCCGATCATCATGAAGAACGTGCCGCGCCTGGTGCCGGGCTGGACCAAGCCGATCGTCGTCGGCCGTCACGCCTTCGGCGATCAGTACCGCGCCACCGACTTCCGCTTCCCCGGCAAGGGCAAGCTGACGATCAAGTTCGTCGGCGAGGACGGCCAAGTGATCGAGCACGACGTCTATGACGCGCCGGGCGCCGGTGTCGCGATGGCCATGTACAATCTCGACGAGTCGATCCGCGAGTTTGCCCGAGCTTCGCTGAACTACGGCCTGCTGCGCAACTTCCCGGTCTATCTGTCGACCAAGAACACCATTCTCAAGGCCTATGACGGCCGCTTCAAGGACATCTTCCAGGAAGTTTACGAGAAGGAATTCGAGGCTGAGTTCAAGGCGAGAAAACTCTGGTACGAGCACCGCCTGATCGACGACATGGTGGCTTCCAGCCTGAAATGGTCGGGCGGCTATGTCTGGGCCTGCAAGAACTATGACGGCGACGTTCAGTCCGACACGGTGGCGCAAGGGTTCGGCTCGCTCGGCCTGATGACCTCGGTGCTGATGACGCCGGACGGCAAGACGGTGGAAGCGGAAGCCGCGCACGGCACTGTCACCCGCCACTATCGCCAGCACCAGAAGGGCGAGGAAACCTCGACCAATTCGATCGCCTCGATCTTCGCCTGGACGCGCGGCCTCGCCCACCGCGCCAAGCTCGACGACAATGCCGAACTGAAGCGCTTCGCCGAGACGCTGGAAAAGGTCTGCATCCAGACCGTCGAGGCCGGCTTCATGACCAAGGACCTGTCGCTGCTGATCGGCCCCGACCAGCCCTGGCTGTCGACCACCGGCTTCCTCGACAAGATCGACGAGAATCTGCAGAAGGCCATGGGGTGACGATGCGGACCTTGGCCGACAAGGTCCGCATCTGTGCGGCAAACAATGCCGATCTCTACGAAGCGGTGTTTCGGGCTCTCGGATTAAGGGAGCACCGAAATCCGTTCATTTGGTGGAGTGAGTCGCCGGCTCCACCTTATTACTCCAATCTGACGACGTTGGATTCCGACCCAATCGAGCTTCAACTGAAAGCGGTCAAGCAGTTAAGTTTGGCGCTTGAAGGTCCCTTTGCAGTCAAGGACGGGTTTTGTCGGCTCGACCTTGCCGATCTCGGGTTCAAGCTTCTTTTCGGGGCAAGCTGGATATGGGCTGATCCGAATAGTGCAATCGGCGACACCGGTGGTCGCATGGCAGTTGGATGGCAGCGCATCTGTGATGCCGATGCGCTCAGAGCCTGGGAAAATGCATGGGCTTCCGACAACCCAAGTGACCGACGCGTGTTCCCACCGGCAATACTCGACAACCCTGGCGTTGCATTTTTTGGGCGCGCCACCACCGATGGCTTTGATGCCGGCTGCATCGTGAACCGCTCGCCAGAGGCAATGGGCCTATCGAATGTGTTTGCGAAAGGCAACGACGCTGAAACCGTCTATCGAGATGCCGCGAATGCAGCTTTTGCCCACGCCAACGGGCTTCCGCTCGTGGGATATGAACATGGTGACGCGCTGCGCGTGGCGCACATAACCGGCTTCGAACCGGTCGGGGACTTGCGCATTTGGCTTCAGCTTAGCGAGTGAACAGCTTGAACACCCCCCTCATCTACGGCTCCGACTACAGCGTCTATGTTCGTATCGTAAGGATTGCGCTGGAGGAGAAGGGCATCGACTATGAATTGGTGCCGGTCGACATCTTCGCGACCGACGGCATTCCGGCCTGGTACCTCGAACACCACCCGTTCGGCCGCATCCCGGCCTTCGAGCATGACGGTTTTCGCCTGTTCGAGACCGGCGCGATCGCGCGCTATGTCGACGAGGCCTTCGCCGGTCCGGCCCTGCAGCCCACGGATCCGCGCGGTCGCGCGAGGATGGGCCAGATTGCTGGCATGCTCGATGCCTATGGCTACCGCGCCATGGTCTGGGACGTCGCGGTCGAGCGGCTAGAGAAGGCGCCAGCCGACGAGGATCTGATCGCCGGTGGCCTAATCCAGGCGGAGACGGTGCTGAAAGTGCTGACCTCACTGAAGGCGAAAGGCCCATGGCTGCTGGGCGAGCAGCTGACGCTGGCCGACCTGCACGCAGCTCCGATCATCGCCTATTTCGTCAAGGTTGCCGAAGGACGCGACATGCTGGCGCGGTTTCCCGATATTCAAGGCTGGTATTCGCGCATGGCTGACCGCCCGAGCTTTGCCAAGACGGAGAAGGCTGGCTGAAGCAAGCGCGTCCCGGCCTGCGACAGTTCAGGCCGGGTTCTACGGCCAAAGACCTATCTCCGGCCGGGCCACCATCAGCCAGAGAATGGCGAGCACCGCGCCAAAGGCTGGAAAGCCACAGGCGAACCAGATGCGAAAGAGGCGCCTCTCCTCCTCGGGCAGAGGGGCATTTTTCAAGACCGCGTGCCGCGCCAGATCGCGCATGCGCAACTGGATCCAGACCACCGGCAGCCAGAAGGCGCCGGCAACCGCATAAAGCAGCAACGAAAGCACGATCCAGCCTTGGCTGAGCGGCCATCCCATCTCGCGCGCCAGCAACGCGCCGGTGATCGGCTGGACGACAACAGCCGTTGCCGTGAAGATGGCATCGGCAACCACGACCGTGCCGGCGACGTGAGCGACAATCTCGGGCTTGCCGGTCCGCTGCGCCATCAGCATGAAGAACGCTATGCCGGCACCGGTGCCGAACAGCGCGGTGGCGCCGATCATGTGCAGCCAGCGCAATATGTCGGCCCAGATGCTCATCGCTCTTCCAGGATTGCAAGAGCCACCAAGACGAGGCAAAGCGTCGGCACGGCCTTGACGATGGCCCCGAGAGGATCGAGCCACAGATCGGGGGCAAGCGCCGCCGCCGCGGCAAGGTAGAGCAAGGTGATGGCAATCATCGCCATCAGCGCCGATCGTGCGAAGGGTCGAACGACAACCGCGGCGCCGACAACGATGTCGGCAACACTTCCGGCCAGAACCATCCCGCGCGCGAGGAAGTCCGGCAGGCCACGCGAGATGAGGATGTCTGCGGCCACATCCTGCTGGACAAGCCCGACAATGCCCGAAACCAGCCAGAACACAGACAAGACGGCAAACACGATCGGCTTCAGCAGCCAAAGGCGCGCGAACCACCGTTCCTGAACATGCGCCGGCATGGCCGCCAGCGTTGCTTCCAAGGGTTGCGGCGGGCGACCAATGATTTCGACCCAGGGTTTCGGATTGCCGGTGACGCCCCTGTCGAGCGCGGCAAGCGCCGCACTGCGCAAGGGAGATCGCCACCCGAGAAGGCCGAGCCCATCGGCGACCATGCCGGCGAGCCAGCCGACAATCGCCGGCATCGCTACGACCGCCGCCTTCGGCAAGCCGAGCCAGGCTCGAAATTCAAGAAGGACGGCGCCGAGAGGTCTGGCGCGTTCCTCGACCACATCGATGATCTGCCCGCGCGCCAGAGACCCGCCGACGGCCCGCGATACCGCATCGGCGACATCCGCAACGGATAGCGTCTGGATCGGCCGGTCCGAAAGCACGGCCGGCACGAAGTATGGAAACGCGGCCAGCGCGCGCAACAATGCCGTTCCGCCATAGGCGGCGGGCGCGATGACCAGGCCGGGCCGCAGGATCGTCCAATCCAGGGAGGACGACTCGACGGCGCGGTCACCTTCGGCCTTGGTGCGAAAGAACGCGTTTTCGGATTTGAGGTCGGCACCGATCGCGGAAATCTGTACCAGCCGGCGCACACCGACCTGTTCGCAAGCGGTGACGAGAGCAGCGACCGACCGCCGATGGATGGCGTCAAGATGGTCGCGCGGACCGTCCTGCAAGGCGCCGGCGGCGTTCACAATCGCCTCCACGCCGGCAAGCAAGCGGGCCCAGTCCGCCGCTGCGAGCAGTCGTGACATGTCCGCCGCGATCCACTCTGCGCCCGGCTTCCGCCGTCGCGCATCGCGGACGTCACGACCGAGCCCAACGACGTCGTGGCCGTCCTCGATCAAGCGTCCGAGGACGGCTTCTCCGATCAGTCCGTAGCCGCCAAGGACGAGGACCTTCATCCGCTGGCTCAGGCGGCTTCGAGGGCCGCCCTCACCGCCGCGATCGCATCATTGGCCCTGGAAATGTCGGGGCCGCCGGCCTGGGCCATGTCGGGACGTCCGCCGCCCCCCTGCCCGCCCAATGCCGCCGAAGCGACGCGCACGAGGTCGACGGCGCTGAAGCGGCCGGTCAGGTCGTCGGTCACGCCTACAACGACACTTGCCTTGTTGTCCTCGCCGGCACCGACAAAGACGACAATGCCGGAGCCCAGCGTCTTCTTGCCGGCATCCGCCAGCGGCTTCAGGTCCTTCGGCGCGACACACCTTGCCGAGGAAGCCGACGCCGGCGACGGTCTCGTTGGCGGGCGGGGCATCGGACACGGCCGTGCCGGCACCAAGCGCCAGCTTCTTGCGCGCTTCGGTCAATTCCTTTTCGAGCTTCTTGCGCTCCTCGAGCAGCGCCTCGACGCGCGCCGGCACGTCGGCCGGCGAGATCTTCAAGGTCGCCGCGGCAGTCTTCAGGCGCCTGTCCTGCTCGTCGAGGTGCCTGCGCGCCGCCTCGCCGGTCAGCGCCTCGATGCGCCGCACGCCGGCCGCCACCGCGCTGTCCGACAGGATGCGCACCAGCCCGATATCGCCGGTCGACCTGACATGCGTGCCGCCGCAGAGCTCGACCGAATAGGGACGGTTGGCTTTGGCGCCATGCAGGCCGGTGCCCATCGACACGACGCGCACCTCGTCGCCGTACTTTTCCCCGAACAGCGCCATCGCGCCTTCGGCAATCGCATCGTCGACCGACATCAACCGCGTCGTCACCGGGCTGTTCTGCACGACGATCTCGTTCGCCATGCGCTCGACATCCTCGAGCTCCTCCGGCGAGATCGGCTTGTTGTGCGAGATGTCGAAGCGCAGCCGATCGGGCGCGACCAGCGAGCCCTTTTGCGCGACATGGGTGCCCAGCACCTCGCGCAGTGCCTCGTGGATGAGATGCGTCGCGGAATGGTTGGCGCGCAGCTTCGAGCGACGCGCATGGTCGACCTTCAGCTCGACGGCCGCACCCGTCTTGATCGTACCGCTCGTCACTTTGCCGAGATGCACGAACAGCCCATCGGCCTTCTTCTGCGTGTCGGAGATATCGATCGAGAATCCGTCGCCGGTAATAACGCCGGTATCGCCCATCTGGCCGCCGGATTCGCCGTAGAACGGCGTCTGGTTGACGACCACGGCGACGGCGTCGCCCTGGCTGGCGCTGTCGACAGTCTTGCCATCCTTGACCAGCGTCTGGACCAGACCTTCGGCCTGCTCGGTCTCGTAGCCGAGGAATTCTGTCGCACCGGTCTTCTCGCGCACCGGAAACCAGATCGTCTCGGTCGCTGCTTCACCGGAGCCCGCCCAATGCGCGCGCGCCTCCGCCTTTTGCCGCTCCATCGCATTGGTGAAGCCGGCTAGATCGACCGAAATGTTGCGCTGGCGCAGCGCGTCCTGCGTCAGATCGAGCGGGAAGCCGTAGGTGTCATAGAGCTTGAAGGCCGTCTCGCCGTCGAGCATATCGCCGGCATGGAGCGTGTCCGTCGCATCCGCGAGCAGGCCGAGACCGCGCACCAGCGTCTTGCGGAAGCGCGTCTCCTCGAGCTTCAGCGTTTCGGTGATCAGCGCTTCGCCGCGTACGAGTTCCGGATAGGCCTGGCCCATCTCGCGCACCAGTGCCGGAACCAACTGCCACATCAGCGGCTCCTTGGCGCCGAGCAACTGGGCATGACGCATGGCACGGCGCATGATGCGGCGCAGCACATAGCCGCGGCCTTCGTTGGACGGCAGCACGCCGTCGGCCACCAGGAAGGAGGACGAACGCAGATGGTCCGCGATCACCCGGTACGAGCCGACGTTCTCCTGGGTTGGGCCGTGCCCCAGCGCCGAGGACGCGGCGTCGATCAGGTGCTTGAACAGGTCGGTCTCGAAGACGCTCTCCACCCCTTGCAGGATGGACGCCATGCGCTCCAGGCCCATGCCGGTGTCGATCGACGGGCGCGGCAGGTCAATGCGCTCGTCCTTCGTCACCTGCTCATACTGCATGAACACCAGGTTCCAGAATTCAAGGAACCGGTCGCCATCCTCTTCCGGGCTGCCGGGCGGGCCGCCCCAGATATGCTCGCCGCGGTCGATGAAGATTTCCGAGCACGGCCCGCAAGGGCCGGTGTCGCCCATCGCCCAGAAATTGTCCGACGTCGGGATGCGGATGATGCGATCGTCCGAGAAGCCGGCGATCTTCTTCCAGTAGCCAGCCGCCTCGTCATCGGTGTGATAGACGGTGACCAAGAGCTTGTCTTTCGGCAGGCCGAATTCCTTGGTGATCAGGTTCCAGGCAAGCTCGATCGCGCGCTCTTTGAAGTAATCGCCGAACGAGAAATTGCCGAGCATCTCGAAGAAGGTCAGATGGCGCGCGGTGTAGCCGACATTGTCGAGGTCATTGTGCTTGCCGCCGGCGCGCACGCTCTTCTGCGCGGTCGAGGCGCGCGAATAGGCACGCTTCTCCAGGCCGGTGAAGACGTTCTTGAACTGCACCATGCCGGCGTTGGTGAACATCAGCGTCGGATCGTTGCGCGGCACCAGCGGGCTGGAGGCGACGATCTCGTGACCCTCCTTGCGGAAGTAGTCGAGGAATGTCGACCGGATGTCGTTCACGCCACTCATGGATACTGCCTTTTCGTAGGAACCGCCGGCGCGAAGGCCGGCGGCAAATGGGCTTCGTGTTTCAGAAGATAGATTGGCCTTTTAGCCGTAGCTCTTGACCCTGTCCAGAAACACGGAGTTGGACCAATCCGCCGGCTGGCAGGGTGTATCCTCGCCCAAAACGCAAACCGCCGGCGCGAAGGCCGGCGGTTCGAACGCAGTACTACGGAACTCGATTACATAAGCTTTAGATAATAGACCCGGATTATGGCCGAACTCCGGCAGTTGCCTTACATCGCGCCGGCTTCGTCTTCGAAGCCGTCGTCGCCGCCTTCGGAGCCGCCATTCTCGAGGAATTTTTCCGCGATCAGCCCGGCATTCTGCCTGAGCGCCAGCTCGATCTCGCGTGCCGTATCCGGATTGTCGCGCAGGAACAGCTTGGCGTTCTCGCGGCCCTGGCCGAGACGCTGCGAATTGTAGGAGAACCAGGCGCCCGACTTTTCGACCACGCCGGCCTTGACCCCGAGATCGACGAGCTCGCCGGTCTTCGACACGCCCTCGCCATACATGATGTCGAACTCGACCACCTTGAAGGGCGGGGCCAGCTTGTTCTTCACCACCTTGACGCGGGTCTGGTTGCCGACCACCTCGTCGCGATCCTTGACCGAGCCGATGCGGCGGATGTCGAGGCGCACCGAGGCGTAGAATTTCAGCGCGTTGCCGCCAGTGGTGGTTTCCGGCGAGCCGAACATGACGCCGATCTTCATGCGGATCTGGTTGATGAAGATGACCATGGTGTTGGAGCGCGAGATCGAGGCGGTGAGCTTGCGCAGCGCCTGGCTCATCAGGCGGGCCTGGAGACCCGGCAGCGCATCGCCCATCTCGCCCTCGATTTCGGCGCGCGGCGTCAGCGCCGCGACCGAATCGACCACCAGCACGTCGATGGCGCCGGAGCGCACCAGCGTGTCGCAGATCTCCAGCGCCTGCTCGCCGGTGTCGGGCTGCGAGATCAGGAGGTTTTCGAGATCGACGCCGAGCTTGCGGGCATAGACCGGATCGAGCGCGTGCTCGGCATCGACGAAGGCGCAGATACCGCCCTTCTTCTGGGCTTCCGCAACCGTGTGCAGCGCCAGCGTCGTCTTGCCCGAGCTTTCCGGCCCGTAGATTTCGATGATGCGGCCGCGCGGCAGGCCGCCGACGCCGAGCGCGATGTCGAGACCAAGCGATCCCGTCGGCACGGTTTCGATCTCGACGACCTGCTCGTTCGCGCCGAGCCGCATGATCGAGCCCTTGCCGAAGGCGCGCTCGATTTGCGACAGCGCCGCATCCAGAGCCTTTGATTTGTCCACTGCCTTATCCTCTACAAGCCGCAAAGTATTCTGAGCCATGATACATCACCCCTTGGTCGTCAATGAAGGCCGGACAATCCGCGATCCCTGACATTTTGTACCTTTTTTGTTCTCACTTGGCAAGAGGCATCAAACTACTGAAAACCAATCGATATCCGGATTTGTTCTATTTTTGTCCCGTCATGGCTGGATTTGCGCATACCCTATTTGGTCCAGCCTGGGCCGATTGCCTGGTCGATCCGAATCGCAGCCCCGATTGCGGGGCGATGCGCGGAAACCTAGTGTGCGCACGCGAACAATCAACAAAGGTCCACTCCGAGGCATGCCGACATCCCCAAAAATCCTGGCGCTGGGCGGCGCCCATATCGACAGGCGCGGCCAGGTGTCGGGCACCTATGTGCCCGCAGCGTCCAACCCCGGCGTCATGCGCGAGGATGTCGGCGGCGGCGTCTTCAACGCGCTGCGCAGCATGGTGAAGCGCGGCGTGTCGGCCTCGCTGCTTTCGGTGCGCGGCGGCGACGCGGCG
>NZ_JHQR01000020.1 GCF_014843825.1 Mesorhizobium silamurunense | reverse complement strand
GGATGCCGGCCTCCACCGGCGGCGCGCAGACGATGCGGCTGGTCGAGGCGCAGCCCGTGCCCGCCGCCTTCGTTCAGGCTCCCGAGCCGGTCATCGAAGCACCCGCCGTTCCGGTGGAGTCGCTGGCCGATATCGCGGCCCTGGCCGACGCCAACCGCGACATCGCCTTCAAGGTGATTTTGAAGCGCTGCGTGCGGCCGGTGCGTATCGAGCCCGGCCGTCTCGATGTCAGCCTGACCGACGATGCGCCCAAGATGCTGCTCAACGACCTGACCGCGAAGCTGCGCGCCTGGACCGGCCGCAACTGGCTGGTCTCGCTGTCGAAGGAGGAGGGCGGCCAGACGTTGGCCGAGATGGAGACGACGAAGCGCGAGAACGCCTTCTCCGATGCCAGGAGCGATCCGACGGTCGCAGCCATCCTCGCCCGCTTTCCCGGCGCTAAGATCATCGACGTGCGCATTCCGGAGGTGCCGGAAGCGGACGAAGCCGCGGCCGACCTGCCGGTCGAGTCGGCGCCCGACGACGAAGAAATTTGAAGAAACAAAAAGGACGTTTGCGATGAAGGATCTTCTCGGCCTGATGGGCAAGGCGAAGGAAATGCAGGCCAAGTTCCAGGCCATGCAGGACGAGATCGCCACGCTGGAAGCCACTGGGCAGGCGGGTGGCGGCCTTGTCAGCGTGACCCTGACCGGCAAGTTCGAAATGAAGGCGCTGAAGATTGATCCGTCGCTGTTGAAGGACGACGAGGTCGAGATCCTGGAAGACCTGCTTTTGGCCGCGCACAATGATGCCAAAAATAAGGTCGAGCAGATCATGCAGGAAAAGACCAAGGCATTGACCGCGGGCCTGCCTATACCGCCCGGAATGAAATTGCCGTTCTGAGGCATCTGCCGCCAGTTAATTGATTATGAACGAAAATTGAGCGCGCGCGGCAATATTAACCATTTTGCCGGCTTTGCTCACGGGCTCATTTCGCGACATTCATAAAGTTTTACCCAAGTCCAGAGATTGCTAACCATCTAGCCATCTTTTTGCCTGAAAGAGTCTCATTCTTGCCACATCTCGGGGCGGGCTGGCATCTGGAAATGAGGCTTTTTTGTTGATCGCGACGCGATGGAAGACGCCGCTGCTGCTCATCGGCATCGCCGCTTCCCCCTTGTTCCTGGCCGGCTGCAGCCAGACCGCTTCACATGGCATGTCGGTGGCGAGCCTGACCGACGCCGTCACGCCGAGCTTCCTCAGCTCGCGTTCCTACAAATACTCGATGAAGGACAAGGAGTGCCTGCAAAGGGCGATGTTCTTCGAGTCTAACCGGTCGAGCCGCGACGGCATGATCGCCGTCGGCACGGTCGTGATGAACCGGCTGCGCTCGGGCCGGCACGGTGACACCATCTGCCAGGTCGTCGGCGAGAGTGGCCAGTTCGCCCCCGGCGTGCTGACGCGGCCGATGAATTCGAAGGCGCTGCCTGATGTCGAACTGGCCGCCGAGGCAGTGCTCAAGGGCGAGCGCAAGGCAAAGCTCAAGAATACGATGTATTTCCACACCGCCGGCCTGCGGTTCCCTTACAAGAACATGCACTACACGATGGTGGCCGGCGGCAACGCTTTCTACGAGAAGCGCGGCCACAACTGGCAGCCGCTGCCCGATGAGCCCATGGTCGCCATGGCCTCCGACAAGTCGCAGAAGATCGACCCTGCCGCTCCGGTGCTCGTTGCTTCCGCCGAGCCGGTGGTCAAGACGATTGTCCATGCCGATCCGGCCAAGCAGGCCGCAATGACCGCGGCTGCGCCGGCCCTTCCGGCCAAGACTGCGACCGTTCCGGCAGAGCAGACCTATATAACGGCCTCCATTGCGCCGGCGCAGAAGTCCGGCCGCGTCACGGCGAAGCCGACGGTGGTGGCGATGCAGGAGCCGATGGAGGAGCCGGACGCGTCCCGCTTCGGCGGGACGCTGAAAGGCCGGTATGTCACGTCTGTTCCGAGCGCCCCGCAGGAAGCGGCGATGGGATTCCAGTCGACGCCTGAGAATACCGACGCCATCGGCGCGCTGATCGTCAGCCAGAACCGGCCGCTCGAAGCCTACTGAGCCAACCTGATCGACGATCCGCCGTGGCAGCATGGCGGATCATGCGCCATTGCGGGCTGTTCCAAACCGCTCTGAAAATCCTGGATCAGTTCACCGTTTCACGAAGCGGCGAACTGATCCACCTTTTCGTCTTGACGCAATTCCGGACGGAAAACCGCTTCGCACTTTTCCTGGAATTGCTCTAGATCAGGGCGATGTCGAAACGAATCGCCGGTCCAGAGATCGAACGCCTGATCCAGCTCCTGGCCAAGGTGCCGGGGCTCGGGCCGCGTTCGGCACGCCGCGCGGCCCTCCATCTCATCAAGAAGAAGGAGCAGCTGCTTCAGCCTTTAGCCGCCGCCATGGGCGAGGCGGTTGACAAGGTGCGCATCTGCTCGACCTGCGGCAATGTCGACACCTCCGATCCCTGCATGATCTGCACCGATCCGCGCCGTGACGCCGGCACGCTCATTGTCGTCGAGGACGTCTCCGACCTTTGGGCGCTGGAGCGCGCCGCCGCCATGAACGTGCGCTACCACGTGCTCGGCGGCACGCTGTCGCCGCTCGACGGCATCGGACCGGATCAGCTCAACATCCGCTCATTGGTCGACCGTGTCGCCGGTGGCGGGGTGAAGGAGGTGATCCTCGCCGTCAACGCCACCGTCGAGGGCCAGACGACGGCGCATTATCTGACGGACCAGCTCTCGGGCTTCGACGTCAAGGTGACCAGGCTGGCGCATGGCGTGCCGGTCGGCGGCGAGCTGGATTACCTCGACGAAGGCACGCTGGCCGCCGCGCTGCGATCGAGGACGACGTTTTGAGGGCGGCTAGACGGAGGATGCGCGCTATGACTGGAATGCATCCTTCGAAGCCGGTGTTAAGCACCCCCCTCTGTCCTGCCGGACATCTCCCTCTCAAGGGGGGAGATTGGCAGCTTCGCCGGCAACATTTTCCTTTCGACGTTGGCGATTGGCCAGGGCGACGTCCGATCTCCCCCCTAGAGGGGGAGATGTCCGGCAGGACAGAGGGGGGCGCGACAGAACGCTGCTTTTGCAAACTAGCCCTCGCATTTCTGCTGGTCGCGCTGATCGGGCTTTTCACACATCCAGCCTCCGCTACCCCCATCGACGACCAGTTCCAGGCCTGGCTTCAGAACGACCTCTGGCCCGAGGCAAAGGCCAAAGGCATCTCCAAGAAAACCTTTGACGCCGCCTTCATCGGCGTGAAGCCGAACCTGAAGCTGCCGGACCTCGTCATGCCCGGCGAGAAGCCGACGACGCCGGAAAAGCAGCACCAGGCCGAGTTCGGCCCGCCGGCCAACTATTTCGCCGAGAAGATCATTCGCGCCGTCACCACCGGCGGTCGGACGCGCGAGAGCGCCAATGCAAGGGTGCTCGGGCTGATCGAGAAGCGCTACGGCGTGCCTGGCGACATCGTGCTGGCGATCTGGGGCCGCGAGACCGGCTTCGGCGCCGCCAAGATGCCCTACGACGCCTTCGAGGTTCTGGGCACCAAGGCGTTCATGTCGACCAAGAAGGACGTCTTCCGAACCGAGGTGCTGGCGGCGCTCGATATCGTCGAGCATGGGCTTGCCCCGGTCAACGCGATGAAGTCGTCCTGGGCAGGCGCGCTCGGCCAGCCGCAATTCATGCCGACGTCGTTCCTCAAGCACGCCGTAGACTTCGATGGCGACGGCCGGCCCGATATCTGGAATTCGACGCCGGACGTGCTCGCCTCGATCGCGAACTATCTTGTCCACTATGGCTGGGTGAGGGGACGCGGCTGGGGCGCCGAGGTGATCGCGCCGGCAAACGTCTCCTGCGCGCTCGAAGGACCGGACCAGGGCAAGAAGATTTCCGACTGGGTGGCGATGGGCATCAGGCGCGTCGACGGCAAGGCGTTTTCGGCGAGCGAGCTGAAGGCCGAGGGTTTTCTGCTGATGCCGGCCGGGCGCAGCGGTCCGGCCTTCGTCGTCACGCCGAACTTCTATGTGCTGAAGGAATACAACACCAGCGACCTCTATGCGCTGTTCATCGGCCACGCCGCCAATCGCATCGCCAAGGGCGACGCCACCTTCGCCGGCACCTGGGGCCCGGTCGGTGATCTCCATCGGTCCGATATCGCGGCACTGCAGCGGGCGCTGGAGGCGAAGGGTTACGATGTCGGCAGCGCCGACGGCCTGCCCGGCTTTAAGACACGCCGCTCGATCGGCGTCTGGCAGGCGAAGAACGGCAAGGCAGCGACCTGTTTTCCCGATGCGAGCTTGGTCGCGCAACTGAAATGACGGCGACTTCCAAAGGTCAAAAGTTTAGCAGATTTTTCCTGATTGGAGGCTTCGATTAGCCGGCGCACGGGTCGACTCGTGGCGGCCCATTCTGGCCCAATAGCTATCTCGTAAAATGCGCGTTGCGGGTTCGAGCGCCGCCGAATAGGGTGTTGACCAACTGGACAAAAACCAGGACGGTAAGAGGTCGGTGGGCCGTCGACCGGTCCAAAGAATTCTGCAATCCTGAGCCGGGAACTCAGGTCAACAATCAACAAAACAGGGAACGACTACCATGATGCTGGAAAGGTTTGCTCTTCGCTCTCGTGGCTTGCTCGCGGGTGTGGCGATGTCTGCGCTGCTGGCGGTGCCGGCCTTCGCCGTCACGCCTGCCGACACGCTGGTCGAAGGCTTCGCCATCGACGACATCATCTCGATGGATCCGGGCGAGGCGTTCGAGCTGTCGACAGCCGAGGTGACCGGCAATACCTATGATCTCCTGGTCCGCCTCGACCTCAGCGACACCTCCAAGGTCAAGGGCGACCTCGCGGAGAGCTGGAGTGTGTCCGACGACGGCCTGACCTACACCTTCAAGCTCAAGCCCGGCATGAAGTTCGCCTCCGGCAATCCGATCACTGCGGCCGACGTCGCCTATTCCTTCGAGCGCGCCATCAAGCTCGACAAGAGCCCGGCCTTCATCATCAACCAGTTCGGCATCAGCGGCGACAATGTCACCGAGAAGGCCAAGGCGGTCGACGACACCACCTTCCAGTTCGTCGTCGACAAGGCCTATGCGCCGAGCTTCGTGCTGAACTGCCTGTCGGCCACTGTCGCGTCGGTCGTCGACAGCAAGCTGGTCAAGGAACATGTCGCCGCCGCCACGCCGAGCGCCGACTACAAATGGGACAACGACTTCGGCAACGCCTGGCTGAAGACCGGCTATGCCGGCTCGGGTCAGTTCAAGCTGCGCGAATGGCGCGCCAACGAGGCGGTCGTGCTGGAGCGCAACGACAATTACAATGGCGAGAAGGCCAAGCTCGCCCGTGTCATCTACCGCTACATGAAGGAAAGCTCAGCGCAGCGTCTGGCGCTCGAAGCCGGCGACATCGACGTCGCCCGCAATCTCGAGCCGAACGACCTCGACGCCATCGCCAAGAACGCCGACCTCACCACCGCCAGCGCCCCGAAGGGCACGGTCTACTACATCAGCCTCAATCAGAAGAACCCGAACCTTGCCAAGCCGGAGGTTCGCCAGGCGTTCAAATATCTCGTCGACTATGATGCGCTGAGCTCGACCATCCTCAAGGGCATCGGCGAGATCCACCAGTCTTTCCTGCCCAAGGGCGATCTGGGCGCCATCGACGACAACCCCTTCAAGCTCGACGTTGCCAAGGCCAAGGAACTCTTAGCCAAGGCTGGCTTGCCGGACGGCTTCAAGGTGACCATGGACGTGCGCAGCAAACAGCCTGAAACAGGC
Source organism: Mesorhizobium silamurunense (assembly GCF_014843825.1). GTDB lineage: Bacteria > Pseudomonadota > Alphaproteobacteria > Rhizobiales > Rhizobiaceae > Mesorhizobium > Mesorhizobium silamurunense. Next base: position 33,811 of record NZ_JHQR01000020.1, on the reverse strand, counting down.
ATGGCAGAATCGATCCAGCAGACGCTCGGTCAGGCCGGCATCAAGCTGGAGATCATCCCCGGCGACGGCAAGCAGACGCTGACCAAATACCGCGCCCGCAATCACGACATCTATATCGGCAACTGGGGCCAGGACTATTTCGATCCGAACTCCAATGCTCAGACCTTTGCCTCGAATCCGGACAATTCCGACGCGGCCAAGATCAGGACGCTGGCCTGGCGCAACGCCTGGGACATTCCGGACCTGACCAAGGAAACCGAGGCGGCCTTGCTGGAGAAGGATTCGGCCAAGCGCGCCGACATGTACAAGGACCTGCAGAAGAAGATCCTCGACACCAGTCCCTTCGTCGTCATCCATCAGCAGCTCGAAGTGGCCGGCCTGCGCAAGAACCTCAAGGGCTTCGCGCTCGGTCCGAGCTTCGACACCAACTTCGTCGGGACAGTCTCGAAGGAATAGTGCCAGCGGACGCGCCGCGTGAGCGTAGCTGAAAACCAGGCGGCGGCCGGGCGCGGCAGCGCCCGCGCCGTCGCCATTCTATCGTCGCTTGGCCGCTTCCTGGTCATCGCGGTGACGACCTATCTCGGTCTTCTCGCGGTGACCTTCTTCATTGGCCGCGTCATCCCCATCGATCCGGTGCTCGCCGTTCTCGGCGACCGGGCCCCCACCGCCGTCGTCGAGCGCACGCGCCGCGAGATGGGTCTCGACCTGCCGTGGATCGAGCAGTTCTATATCTACGTAAAGAATGCCATCCATGGCGACTTCGGTACCTCCGTGCTGACCACCAATCCGGTCATGACTGATATCCGCCGCGCTTTTCCGGCGACCATCGAGCTTGCCACATTGGGCACGCTGATCGGCGCGGTCATCGGCGTGCCGCTCGGCGTGTTGGCAGCGGTCAGGCGTGGCAGCCTCATCGACCAGATCGTGCGCATTATTGGCCTGATCGGCTATTCCGTGCCGATCTTCTGGCTAGGGCTGCTCGGGCTCGTGCTGTTTTATGCCAAGCTGCAGTGGGTCGCCTTTCCGGCGCGGCTCGACGTCGTCTACGAATACACCTTCACGCCGATCACCGGCTTCTATCTGCTCGACGCCGCGATGCAGGGCCAATGGGATGTCTTTTACGACGCCTACCGCCACATCATCCTGCCGGCTTCGCTGCTCGGCTATTTCTCGCTGGCCTATATCAGCCGCATGACCCGCTCCTTCATGCTGAACGAGATGGCGCAAGAATACATTGTGGCCGCGCGCGCCAAGGGCCTGTCGGAAGCGCTCATCATCTGGGGCCACGCGCTGCGCAATGCCGCGGTACCGATGGTGACCGTGATCGCGCTCTCCTACGCCAGCCTGCTCGAAGGCTCGGTGCTGACCGAGACCGTCTTCTCCTGGCCGGGCATCGGCCTCTACATAACCAACTCGCTGCAGAACGCCGACATGAACGCGGTGCTGGGCGGCACCATCGTCATCGGCTCGGTCTTCATCGGCATCAATCTCTTGTCCGACCTGCTCTACCGGTTGCTCGACCCAAGGACGAAGGTCGGATGAGCGCGGAAGTCGTCCAGTCCCGTCGCGAGTGGCTGCTTAGCGAGCGGCCGGCCTCGCGCATGCAGGCAAGGCTCGGCCGCGCCTATGTCGCCTGGCGGCGCTTCTCGGCCAATCGGCTGGCCTTCATTGGCTTGCTAATCATCCTCGCGTTGGTGGTGGTTGCCGCCTTTGCAGGTGTGCTGGCACCCTATTCGCCGACCGTGGGTGATCTGAAGAATGCCCGCCTGCTGGCGCCAGGCGCCGCGCATTGGTTCGGCACCGACGACCTCGGCCGCGATATCTATTCGCGCATCGTCTACGGCTCGCGCTGGACGCTCTATGTCGTCATCCTGGTCGCCGTCATCGCCGCTCCCATCGGCCTCCTGGTCGGCACCGTCGCCGGCTATGCCGGCGGCTGGACCGATGCGATCCTGATGCGCATCACCGACATCTTCCTCGCCTTCCCGAAGCTGGTGCTGGCCCTGGCCTTCGTCGCGGCACTCGGCCCCGGCATCGAAAACGCGGTGCTGGCGATCGCCATCACCTCCTGGCCACCCTATGCGCGCATCGCGCGCGCCGAGACGCTGACGGTGCGCAACTCGGACTACATCAAGGCGGTGCAGCTGATGGGCGCCTCGCCCTTCCGCATCGTGCTGCGCCACATCATGCCGCTCTGCATTTCCTCGCTGATCATCCGGGTGACGCTCGACATGGCGGGCATCATCCTCACCGCCGCCGGTCTCGGCTTCCTCGGCCTCGGCGCGCAGCCGCCGCTGCCCGAATGGGGTGCCATGATCGCGTCCGGTCGCCGCTTCATCCTTGACCAGTGGTGGGTGGCCGCGGCACCAGGTGCCGCCATCCTCATCGTCAGCCTCGGCTTCAACCTGCTCGGCGACGGCCTGCGCGACGCGCTCGATCCCCGGAGTGGTGACCAATGAGCGGCGACCAGTGAGCGGCAATCCGGACATGCAAACAAAAGGCGCGCTGCTCGAAGTCGACGATCTGCGCGTCACCTTCCCGACCCGGACCGGGGTCGTGCAGGCGGTGCGCGGCGTCTCGTTCTCGCTTGGCCGCGAGCGGCTGGGCATCGTCGGCGAGAGCGGCTCCGGCAAGTCGCAGACCGGCCGCGCCATCATGGGCCTCACCCCGCCGCAGGCTGAGGTGTCGGCCAAGAAACTCAGCTTCGACGGCATCGATCTGCTCTCGGTCTCATCCAGCCAGCGCCGGGCGCTGCGCGGCAACCGCATCGCCATGATCCTGCAGGATCCGAAATATTCGCTCGATCCGGTGATGACCATCGGCCGCCAGATCGTCGAGACGCTGCGCACGCATGAGAAGGTCGGAAAGGCAGAAGCGCGCGAGCGCGCGCTGGAGATGCTGCGGGCGGTGCAGATCCGCGATCCGGCCCGTGTCTTCGACCTTCACCCGCATGAAGTCTCGGGCGGCATGGGCCAGCGCGCCATGATCGCCATGATGCTGATCGCCGGGCCGGAGCTGATGATCGCCGACGAACCGACCTCGGCGCTCGACGTCACCGTGCAGCTCGATGTCCTGAACATCCTCGACAAGCTGGTCGCCGAGCGCGGCATGGGGCTGATCTTCATCTCGCATGATCTGCGCCTGGTCTCGTCCTTCTGCGATCGCGTGGTCGTTATGTATGCCGGCAAGGTGGTCGAGCAGCTCAAGGCATCCGAACTGCGCGATGCCCGGCATCCCTACACGCGCGGCCTGCTCAACTGCATGCCGAGGATCGGCTTCGAGCGGCATCCGCTGCCGGTGCTCGAGCGCAAGCCGGAGTGGGCGACATGACGGCAGCGCTTTCCGTCGAAGGGCTGGAAGTGGTCTTCGACCGTTTTCGCGCGCTGAAGGGCGTCAGCCTCGAAGTGAGGGAAGGCGAGTCTTACGGGCTGGTCGGCGAGAGCGGCTCCGGCAAGTCGACGCTGCTGAGGGCAATCACCGGCCTGGCGCCCGTCTCTTCAGGCACCATCACCGTCAACGGCAAGACGCTCGGCAAAACCCGCGACAAGGCCTTTTACCGCGAGGTGCAGATGGTCTTCCAGGATCCGTACGGCTCGCTGCATCCGCGCCAGACGGTCGACCGGCTGCTGCAGGAGCCGCTTGCCATCCACGGCATCGCCGATGGCGAAAAGCGCATCGAACGCGCGCTGGACGAGGTTGGCCTCGGCAACGGCTTCCGCTTCCGTTACGCGCACCAGCTCTCCGGCGGCCAGCGCCAGCGCGTGGCCATCGCCCGCGCGCTGATCCTCGAACCCTCGATCCTGCTGCTCGACGAGCCGACCTCGGCGCTAGATGCCTCGGTGCAGGCCGAGGTGTTGAACCTGCTCGAAGAGGTTCGGCGGCGGCGCAAGCTCACCTTCCTGATGGTCAGCCACGACCTCGCCATCATCACCCACATGTGCGAGCGGCTGATGGTGATGCAGAACGGCGAGGCGGTGGAGACGCTGACCGCAAGCCAGCTGATCGGGCACCGGGTGAGCCAGGATTATACGCGCAACTTGCTGCGGGCCAGCGAGGGGTTTGTAAGAACCGCTTGAACTCGTGCTTGCTTTGCGCGGAACCAACAGTTGCCAGGGAATTCCCATGGAGGAATGGAAGTTTGCAGACCCACCAAATGTCGCGGTGCTATCGGACAGGAGCATATTTGAACGCGGTGACTGGATCGCATACGTTTTGCATGAGGATGACGACGACGATGAAGGCGGCAGTTGGCAGTTCTACAGCAGCGACACCCGAGATTGGGATAAACGCGACATAATGCTCGTCGGCCTGCAAGAGGTGGTTCAGCGGGATGGAAGCATCCTGGCATTGGCCGATTTGCCAAAAGGCTGGCATGCTTGGCGCAACTCAAAATCATCGCCGTGGCAGCGCGCCAAGTCGCGCCCTGTACCTTCCAACGATAACGAGTGACCCGGAACAGCCTTAGGTTGGGCTTTGTACTAGTTCTCCGGTTTCAGAAACGGGCGGTTGTCTCCCGCCTTTCGGCTCCTTGATCCTGAACCACGTCACATATAGCGCTGGCAGGAACAGCAGCGTGATCGCCGTGCCGGCGATGATGCCGCCCATCATGGCGTAGGCCATCGGTCCCCAGAACACTTCGCGCGCGATCGGGATCAGCGCGAGACTCGCGGCCGCCGCCGTCAGCGCGATCGGCCGCATGCGGTGCTCGGTCGCTTCGATCACTGCCGCCCAGCGGTCCTTGCCATCGGCGACAAGATCTTCGATCTGCACGATCAGGATGACCGAGTTGCGGATCAGGATGCCGATCAGCGCCAAAACGCCGAGGATGGCGACGAAGCCGAGCGGCGCGCCGCTGGGCACGAGCGCCGCCACCACGCCGATCAGGCCCAGCGGCGCCACCGCCACCACCAGGAACAGGCGCTGGAAGCTCTGCAACTGCACCATCAGGATGGTCGCCATGATGAACAGCATCAGCGGCACGACGGCCGCGATCGGTCCCTGGCTGTTGGCGCTTTCCTCGACCGAGCCGGCGGTCTGCACCGAATAGCCGGGCGGCAGCTTGGCGATGAAGGCGTCGACCGACGGCTTCAACTCGTTGACGACGGTCGCCGGCAGCACGTCGCCGACCATGCCGGCGCGCACGGTGATCGTCGGCGTTCGGTTGCGCCGCCACACCGTCGGCTGTTCCAGTTCGTAGCGGAAGTTGGCGACCGCCGCGAGCGGGATCGCCTCGCCGTTCCCGGTCGGCAATTGCATGTTCTGCAGCGTCTCGATCGAGCCGCGCTCGGCCTCGCGCGAGCGCGCCACGACATTGATCAGATAGGTCGCGTCGCGCACCTGGGTGATGGTCGAGCCGCCGACCGTGCTGTTCAGCGCGCTGGCGATATCGGACGAGGTGATGCCGAGCTGGCGCGCCTTGTCCTGCAGCACGTCGACCCGCAGCACCCGCTGCGGCTCGTTCCAGTCGAAGGTGGGCGCGGCAAGCTTGGGGTTGGCCGAGATCACACCGGCGAACTGTTGTGCGAGTTCCCGCACCGTCTGGATGTCCGGACCGCCGACGCGGTACTGCACCGGGCGTCCGACAGGCGGCCCGAGCTCCAGCAATTTGACGAAGGCGTCGGTGCCCACGAATTCCTCGCGCAGCAGCTTTTCCAGCGCCGGCTTCACCCGGTTGCGCGCCTCGATGCTCTTGGTGACGATGACGGTCTGGCCGAAATAGGGATTGGCCGGCTGCACGTCATAGGCGAGCACGAAGCGCACGGCGCCCTGACCGATATAGGAGGAGAAATGGTCGACGTCGGGATTGCCGACCAGCGCCCGCTGCTCGAATCGTTCCATCTGGTCGCGCGTCTCGGCGATCGACGAATTCTGCGGCAGGTTCCAGTCGACGATCAGCTCCGGCCGGTCGGAGGGCGGGAAGAACTGCTGCTGGACGAGGCCGAAGCCGGCGATGGAGGCGGCGAACAGAAGCATGGTCGCGATAATCGTCAGCCAATGGCGCCGCACCGATAAGACGAGCACGCGCCGGAACATTGATGTGAATCTCCCCGGCTGGTCGTGATGCTTGGCCTTCATCGTCGCCGGCAGGATGGTGACCCCGAGCAGCGGCGCGAACAGCACCGCCACGATCCATGACACCAGGAGCGACACGGCGATAACGACGAACAGGGTGAAGGTGTATTCGCCGGCGGCACTCGAGTTGAGGCCGATCGGGATGAAGCCGGCGACCGTCACCAGCGTTCCGGTCAGCATCGGGAAGGCGGTGGAGGTGTAGACATAGGTCGCCGCCTTGCGCAGATTGTCGCCCACCTCCAGCCGGGCCACCATCATCTCCACCGCGATCATCGCGTCGTCGACCAACAGGCCGAGCGCGATGATCAGCGCGCCGAGCGAAATGCGCTGCAGCGAGATGCCGAGATAGGCCATGACCGTGAAGGTGATGGCCAAAACCAGCGGGATCGACAGCGCCACCACGAAGCCGGCACGCAGGCCGAGGCTGATGAAGGAGACCGCGAGCACGATCGCCACCGCCTCGAAAAGCGCGCGGGTGAAGCCCGAAACGGCCTCCTCGACGATGACAGGCTGGTCGGCGACCAGATGCACGCCGACACCGACCGGCAGGTCGGCTAGCACCTTCTGCATCTCCTTGTGCAGCGCCTCGCCGAATTCGAGCAAATTGGCGTTGGGCTTCATGCCGATGGCGAGCCCGATCGCGTCCTGCCCGTTGAAGCGGAACAAGGCCGTCGGCGGGTCGACATAGCCGCGCTTGATCGTCGCCACGTCGCTCAGCCGGAAGAAGCGGTCGTTGACGCGCAGGTTGATGGCGCGCAGGCTTTCCTCGGAAGTGAATTGCCCGCCGACGCGCACGCTGATCCGCTCCGGACCGGACTGGATGACGCCGGAGGGCGTGATGGCGTTCTGGGCCTGGAGGCTGGCGACGATCTGCTGCTGGTTGAGGCCGAGCGCCGCGATTTGGCGGGTCGAGAATTCGAGATAGATCGCCTCGTCCTGGGCGCCGACCAGGTCGACCTTGCCGGCATTCGGCACGGTCAGGATCTTGGTTCGGACATCCTCGACATAGTCGCGTAGCTGGCGCGGCGTCAGCCCGTCGGCGGTGAAGGCATAGATGTTGCCGTAGACGTCGCCGAAACGGTCGTTGAAGAACGGCCCCTGCACGCCTTGCGGGAACTGCGCCCAGATATCGTCGATCATGTTGCGCACCTGCAGCCAGGTCGGCACGACGTCGCGGGCCTTGGTGGTCGGCTTCAGGTTGACGAAGATGACGGTCTTGCCGGCTGTGGTGACCGATTTGGTGTAGTCGAGGCTGTCCAATTCCTCGAGCTTCTTCTCGATGCGGTCGGTCACCTGGCGCACGGTCTCGTTGACCGAGGCGCCCGGCCAGTTGGCCTGGATAACCATCGTCTTGATGGTGAAGGCGGGATCCTCCTCGCGGCCAAGATGGAGGTAGGAGAAGATGCCGGCCACGACGAAGACCAGCATGAAATACCAGACCAGCGAGCGGTGGCCGAGCGCCCAGTCGGAGAGATTGAAGCCCTTCATCAGGCCCCTCCCTCGAGCACCTTGACCTTCTGGCCTTCGCTGAGGCTATGGACGCCGGCCGTGACGACGCGCATGCCGGCCTCCAGGCCCGACGCCACCGTGAAGGTGCCGCCGTTCTTCGAGGCGATCTTGACCTCGCGCACGCTCACGCTCGCGGTCTGCGGATCGACGATCCACACTTTTTCGGCGCCATCCTTTTCGAGCAGCGCCGACATCGGCAGTTCGATGGTCGGCGCCACCTTGGTCATGCGGGTCGCCGTGATCGTCGAGCCAAGCCGGAAGGCCGTGGGCGGATCGACGAGCGTCAGGCGCACGCGACGGGTGCGGGTCGAGCCTTCGGCCTGCGGCGCGATCTCGCGCAGCTTGGCCTCGGTCGTGATGGTGGGCAGCGACTGCAGGATGATCTGGAACGGCGTGCCGACGGTGAGATCACCGGTCAGCCGATCGGGAATGTCGACCACCGCCTCACGCGGATCGGTGCGCGCCACGGTGACGACGGTCTGCCCCGGCGACACCGTCTGGCCGACCTCGGCGCCGACCGCGGTGACGACGCCGTCGAAATCGGAGAACAGCCGGGCATAGCCGAGTTGCTCCTGCGACTTGGCTAAAGCCGCATTCGCCCGCTCGACGCTGGCGGCAGCTGCCTGCCGCGCCTGCTGAGCGGCATCGAAGACGGCCTGCGACGTGTTGGCGGAAGCAAGCAACTGACGCTGCCGCTCCTCGCTTGCCGCTGCATTGGCGAATTGCGCCTGGGTGTTCGACAATTCCGCCTTGGAAGCCTGAACGGCGAGCTCCAGCGCTGTCGGATCGAGGGCGGCGATTGTCGTACCCTTGCTGACGAGGTCGCCGACCTTGACGTCACGCGACACGACGTGGCCGAGCAGGCGGAAGGCAAGGTCGGCGCTGTACTGCGGCTCGACCGTCCCGGCGAAACCGAAGGTCTCGACCGACTTCGGTTCGACGACCACCGACAGCACCGGCCGGATGATCTCGGGTGGCTTCTCTTCCGAGCGCGAACAGGCGGCAAGCGATGCGACGAGGATGAGCGCGGAAATGCCAGGTAGCCGCTTCATTGGCCCGCCCCCGCTATCTCGATCGTCTGTCCCGGGCTGAGCAGCTGTCCGCCGGCGGTGACGACGCTCTGACCGACCTCCAGCCCCCTGTCGACGACGACCACCCCGGAATCGAAGGCAAGCACCTCGATCGGCGTCGTCGCCACCGCCTTGGTCGACGGATCGACGACCCACACCGCTGGCTTGCCGGCGGTGGACGTCAGCGCCTGCCAGGGCAACAGCACGGCCTTCACCGCCTTGGCGCTGACGGTGCCGATCACGGCGGCGCCGAGCGGCATGCCGGCGGGCGTATCGGGTATGCCGACCTTGACCCGGATCGATCCCGACGCGGTGTCGACCGCCGGCGAAGTCTCGCGCACTTTGCCCATCGCCTTGACCTGCGGGTCGGAAAGCAGCGTGATCGTCACCGCCGGCGCCGAAGGCGTCTGGGCAACGAGCGTCTCATGCACATTGAACACCGCGTCGCGGTCGCCGTCCTCGGCGATAGTGAACACGGTCTGCGCCGCCTGCACCACCTGTCCGGCTTCCACCTGGCGCGCGGTGATCACGCCGGCCGCACCCGCCTTGAGCTCGGTATAGGACAGGTTTTCCTTGGCGTTGGCCAAAGCGCTTTGCGCGGCGTCGACGCTGCCTTGCGCGACTTTCATCGTCTGGTCGGCGCTGTCGAAGTCGCGCCTGGTGGTAAAGCCCTGCGAAAGCAGCGTCTTTTGCCGCTGGTAGGTGGCCGTGGCCTGGGTAAGCTGCGCCTGCGTCGCGTCGAGATCGGCCTGCGCCGAGCGCAGGTCGGATTCCTGCTCCTGCGGATCGACGCGGGCCAGCACCGTGCCCTGGTCGACATGCTGGCCGACCTCGACGAGCCGCTCAGCGACGCGCCCGCCGACGCGGAACGACAGATTGTTGAGCGTGCGGGCCGCGATCACGCCGGTAAGCGAGGTCCTTGGCGCATAGTTCGCAAGGGCCACGGTCTGCGTCGTCACCATGACTGGCAGCCTCTTTTCCGCGGCCTGCTGCTTCTGGCAGCCGGCGGCCAAAAGCGTAGCGGCGGCGCAGGCGAGCAACAAAAAGATGTATGGACGAGACGAAGGGCGGGGTGGTGATGACGGCAAGGCGGACGATGTCGCGATCCTGCTCATGGTTCCCCTCGGTTCCGCATATGCCATTCCTGACGGCGGCACGTCGCGGATAACAGCGAGGATAATCGATCGCCGGGAAAAGGAAACTGTTTCTGCCTGACGATCGGCCTGCTGGTTAAGATGGATTTCTACCCTGAGGCAGGCCCAATCGACTGGGCCATGGTGCCAACTTGAGGAAAACGTGAAATAAGGCGAGAACAGCTCATCAACGAAACGGGCGCGCCTGCCCGATGAGGGACGAGATGAAGAATTCAGCCATTTCCGAACGCAAGAACCAGTCGATCTCGCGCGGCGTCGGCATGACCACGCAGATCTACGCCGATCGCGCCGAAAATTCGGAAATCTGGGACGTCGAAGGCCGCCGTTATATCGACTTCTCGTCAGGCATTGCGGTCGTCAACACCGGCCACCGCCATCCCAAGGTCATCGAGGCGGTCAAGGCGCAGCTCGACCGCTTCACCCACACCTGCCATCAGGTAGTGCCCTATGAAAGCTATGTGCGGCTGGCCGAGCGCCTGAACGGCATGCTGCCCGGCAAGTTCGACAAGAAGACCGTCTTCGTCACCACCGGCGCCGAGGCGGTCGAGAACGCGATCAAGATCGCCCGCAACGCCACCGGCCGCCAGGCGGTCATTGCCTTTTCCGGTGGCTTCCATGGCCGCACCTTCATGGGCATGGCGCTGACCGGCAAGGTCGTGCCCTACAAGGTCGGCTTCGGCGCCATGCCGGCCGACGTCTTCCACGCGCCGTTCCCGGTCGCGCTGCACGGCGTTTCGGTCGCAGATTCGCTTGCCGCGTTGGACAAGCTGTTCAAGGCCGATGTTGATCCGGCCCGGGTCGCGGCCATCATCGTCGAGCCGGTGCAGGGCGAGGGCGGCTTCTACGAGGCGCCGCGCGATTTCATGGCAGCACTGCGCAAGATCTGCGACCAGCACGGCATCCTGCTCGTCGCCGACGAAGTGCAGACCGGCTTTGCCCGCACGGGAAAAATGTTCGCCATGGAGCATCATGACGTGGCGCCCGACATCACTACCATGGCCAAGAGCCTCGCCGGCGGTTTCCCGCTGGCGGCGGTCACCGGCCGCGCCGAGATCATGGACGCGCCCGGCCCTGGCGGTCTCGGCGGCACCTATGGCGGCAGCCCGATCGGCGTCGCCGCGGCGCACGCCGTGCTCGATGTCATCGAGGAGGAAAAGCTCTGCGACCGCGCCAATGCGCTAGGCGCCAGGCTGAAGCAGCGGCTGGAATCGATCCGGGAGGATGTGCCGGAAATCGTCGATATCCGCGGCCCGGGCTTCATGAACGCGGTCGAGTTCAACGATGTGAAGAAGGGCCTGCCGTCGGCCGAATTCGCCAATGCGGTGCGGCTGAAGGCGCTCGACAAGGGCCTCATCCTGCTCACCTGCGGCGTCTACGGCAACGTCATCCGCTTCCTGTCGCCGATCACCATCCAGGACGGCGTCATGACCGAGGCGCTGGACATCCTGGAGAGCTCGATCCGCGAAGTCCGCGCGGCTTGATTTAGTCTAGCCCGTCGCCCTCGCGGGCTCGTCCTGGCTGAAGGCGGCGAGCGCAGCCTTCAGCGCATCCGGACCTGCCGCAACGGTCTGCGGCGCTGGCGAGAAGCCGGCGCCGAGCATCTTGCGGCCAAGCATGTGGTCGGCCGGACGGTTGACGGATTCGATGCCGAGCAGCCGGTTGCCCGCATAGTGGTAGATGGAGAACTTGTTCTCGGCCGGCTCGCCCAGCACGACATGGCTGTCGCCGCCTTGCGTCAGGCCGACCATCTGCAGCTTCATGTCGCCGATATCCGACCAGAACCACGGCACGGCCGAGAAGGGCTCCGTGTGGCCGAGGATGGTGCGCGCGGCAAGCCGCGCCTGGTCGGTGGCGTTCTGTACCGATTCCAGCCGCACGTCGCCGCCGGTGAACCAGTGCCGGTAGGAGGCGGCATCGCCGACGGCGAGGATTTCCGGGATTGAGCTCTGCATATGCTGGTCGACGCGGATGCCGTTGGCAATAGCGATGCCGGCGGCTTCCGCCAATTCGACATTGGGCACGACGCCGATGCCGATGATCAGTATTTGCGCCGGCAGGTGTTCGCCACTCGAGGTGACGGCGGTAGAGACGCGGCCGCCTTCGCCGTCGAGCTTGGCGATGGTGGTGCCGGTCAGAATGCGCACGCCCATCGCCTCGAGGCGTTGCCGCACATGGCTTGCGATCACCGGCGCCACCGCGCGGCCGAGCAGCCGGTCGACGGCCTCGACGACGGTGACCTTGCGGCCGGCCGCCCTGAGCGTCGCCGCGATCTCGAGGCCGATGAATCCGCCGCCGAGAATGACCACGTCTTCGCTTTGCGCGCTCAACTCGCGGATCAGCCGCGCGTCGGCCAGCGAACGCAGCGATACCACGCCGGCGAGTTCCACGCCCTCGAGCTTGAGAAGGCGCGGCCGCGAGCCGGTCGCGAGCACCAGCCGGTCGAAGGGAATTGCGCCGCCGCCAGCGACTGCCAGCCTGTGCGCGCCGGCATCGATGCTGTCGATGCGCACGCCCGGCCGGTAATGGATGGCATTGCCGGAATAGAAGGCTTCGCCGCGCAGGGGCTGAGGCTTCGCCTCGGCATCCTTGATGAAGGTCTTGGACAGCGGCGGCTTGTGATAGGGCAGTTCGTTTTCGTCGCCGATCAGGATGACCGGTCCGTCATAGCCTTCCTCGCGCAGACTTGCGGCCGCCTGGACGCCGGCATGACCCGCACCGACAATGACCACCCCGTTCTTCATCGCAGTCCTTTTTCGCTTTCGAATCTAGGATCTTCCGCCAGGTGGCGATTGTCTGGCGCCGCCGCAAGAGCCCTGGTCCGGGTCGCACCCAGAATGGCCGCCTGTCAATCCGGATGTTGGGCAGCGCCGCCGGGCTTAAAGTTGATAATTGTAGTTTAGAATAATTCTAAACTGTTGTTTCAATTGAATTTTCTCTGCTTCACCAGTTGACTTCCGACCTCTCCGCCGCTTTATGGAGGGCTGCGCTCCCGGCGCATTCCTTTGATGTCTGGGCCTTGAACCCTTTCGATTGGAGGCATTTCGGTGTCTTTTGCTGATTGGTCGCGCCATTGCGCGGCAACCTTGCCTTTTCCGGTCATTCGTGCCTGCGCTGGCGTCGCGCGCCTGCGGCCGCATGCCTATGTCATTGAATTTCTGAGGAGATGGGATTGATGAAAGCGATAATTTCGCCGCGACTTATTACGCCACGTTGGGGCAGCAGGCTTGCCGCGATCGGCGCCACCGCGGCGTTGACGGCCGCCGTGTTCGTGCTGCCGGCAAAAGCCGAAACCGACGCGAAGGCGGTGATCAAGACCTACGCCGACATCGCGCTGGCAAAGTATGAGGATTCGCTGACCACCGCGCAGGCGCTCGACAAGGCCGTCGACGCGCTCATCGCCAAGCCTTCGGCCGAGACGCTCGACGCCGCCCGCGATGCCTGGAAGGCCGCTCGCATTCCCTACCAGCAGACCGAGGTCTATCGCTTCGGCAACAAGATCGTCGACGACTGGGAAGGCAAGGTGAATTCCTGGCCGCTGGACGAAGGCCTGATCGACTATGTCGCCAAGAGCTACGGCACCGAGTCGGACGAAAACTCGCTCTATACGGCCAATGTCATCGCCAACAAGGAAATCGAGATCAATGGCGAGAAGGTCGACGCCTCGAAGCTGACGCCCGAATTCCTCTCCGGCACGCTGCAGGAAGCCGGCGGCGTCGAGGCCAATGTCGCGACCGGTTATCACGCCATCGAGTTCCTGCTCTGGGGCCAGGACCTGCACGGCACCGGTCCCGGCGCCGGCGAGCGGCCTTACACCGACTACGATCTCAAGAATTGCACCGGCGGCAACTGCGACCGCCGCGCCGAGTATCTGAAGTCGGCGAGCGACCTTCTGGTGTCCGACCTGCGGGAGATGGTCGACAACTGGAAGGACGACGGCGCGGCGCGTAAGAACCTTACCGACGGCGAGCCGAACGCCGGCATTTCCACCATCTTCACCGGCATGGGCTCGCTCTCTTATGGCGAGTTGGCCGGCGAGCGCATGAAGCTCGGCCTGCTGCTGCACGATCCGGAGGAGGAGCACGACTGCTTCTCCGACAACACCTACAACTCGCATCTCTATGACGCGGTCGGCATCCGCGCCGCCTATCAAGCCAGCTATACGCGTCTAGACGGCACCGTGGTTTCCGGCCCGTCGGTGTCGGATATGGTGAAGGCTGCCGATCCGGCGATCGCCAAGCAATTGTCTGACAAGCTCGACGTGACGGTCGCCAAGATGGAAGCCATCAAGGCGCGCGCGCTGGCTGGCGAGGCCTATGACCAGCACATCGCCGAGGGCAACACGGAAGGCAACGCCACGGTGCAGGCGGCGATCGATGCGCTGATCGATCAGACCAAGTCGATCGAGCGCGCCGTCGGTTCGCTCAAACTCAACGTCATCGCCTTCGAGGGCTCCGACAGCCTCGATGCGCCGGACAAGGTGTTCAAGTAAGATTGTCGGGCCAGTAACAGCCAAACGGCGCCGGAATGGCGCCGTCAGCCAGAGCAAGTAAATGCTGATCTGCCATTGCAACATCATCACCGAAAAGGAGATCGAGCAGACGATCATCGGTCTGCTGGATGAAGATCCCTGGCAGCTTATTGTGCCGGCCAAGGTCTATCATGCCATGCGCAAGCGCGGCCGCTGTTGCGGCTGCTTCCCAAATGTGGTGGAAACGATCATTCGGGTCACCGAGAACTACCACGCCCGTTCAGAGGGGAGCGGCGCGGACATCGTTTCACACCTGGATCGCGTAAGAGGCTTGCGCGTCCAATACGGGAGCAGATTCCATGAAAGGCGAACCGCAGATCATCGAGCGGCTTAACGAAGCCCTGTTTCTGGAGCTCGGAGCCGTCAACCAGTACTGGGTCCACTATCGTCTGCTCGAGGATTGGGGCTACACCAGGCTGGCAAAGAAGGAGCGGGCGGAATCGATCGAGGAAATGCATCACGCCGACCGGCTGGTGGGCCGCATCATCTTCCTCGAAGGACATCCGAACCTGCAATCCGTCGCACCGCTGCGCATCGGCCAGAACGTGAAGGAAGTGCTCGAATCCGACCTCGCCGGCGAATATGACGCGCGCACGTCCTACAAGCGCTCGCGCGAGATCTGTCATGAGGCGGGCGACTACGTGTCGATGAAGCTGTTTGAGGATTTGCTGGCAGACGAGGAAGGCCATATCGACTTCCTGGAGACGCAGCTCGACCTGCTCGCCTCGATCGGCGAGGAAAAATACGGCCAGCTCAACGCCGACTCGGCCAACGAGGCGGAATAAGGACATGCGGGAATGCGGCGCGCCGTAGATTTCTTGCGCCGCTTGCGGCGGGCCCGAGATGGTGGCCTGCCGCTTCAGAACAATCCGCGATACCCGAATTGTCGCGCGGGTTCGCTTTTGCTGGCGGTCACGCTTTCTGCTTCTGCCACGGCCGGCGAGCCGGGCCCCGCCGCCAGCCGCACCGATCTGACGCTGAAGGATCAGGCGCGGGTGCTGGCCGTCACCAGGCCGACCACGGATTTCTCCAAGCCCGAGCCGTTCGAATTGATGCAGGGCGGCGCCGGCACGTCGGAGAAGGACGTCAACCGCGACGCCTTCTCGCAGTCTTCCGCCAACATCACTTTCGAGGAGGAGGGGACCTTCAAGCTCGGCAACGCGCTTTTCCGCAAGAACTGGGTGTCGTCGCCGTCGTCGACGCAGGCCTCCGACGGGCTCGGCCCGCTGTTCAACGAACGCGCCTGCCAGAATTGCCACCTGAAGGATGGCCGCGGCCACCCGCCGGAAGGTGGCACAAGCTCCACGTCGATGTTCCTGCGGCTCGCGCGCGACGCAAGCAACGCGGAGGAGAAGGCCGCGCTTGCTGATCACAAGGTGCTGAACCTTCCCGATCCGGTTTACGGCTCGCAACTGCAGGAACTCGCGGTTCCAGGCCTCAAGGGCGAGGGCCGCATGCGTGTCGACTATACGGAAGAGAAGGTTGTGCTGGGTGACGGTGCGGTCGTTTCGCTGCGCAAACCCAGCTACTCGATCCAAGACCTGGCCTATGGCCCGCTCGATCCACGCACGACTTTGTCGCCGCGCCTGACGCCGCCGATGATCGGCCTCGGCCTGATCGAGCAGATTGCGCCTGCCGACATCTTGGCAAATGCCGATCCGGACGACCGCGATGGCGACGGCATCTCCGGCCGGCCGAACATCGTTCGCAATGGCGGCGAGATCACCTTGGGCCGCTTCAGCTGGAAGGCGCAGGCCGCATCGATCCGCCAGCAGGCGGCCGACGCCTTTGCCGGAGACATCGGCATCTCGACGCCGGAGGTGCCGCGACATTGGGGCGACTGCACCTTGGCTGAGAAGGATTGCCTTGCCCTGCCGAATGGCGTGCAGCAGCGCCTGGGCACGACGGAAGCGCCGCCCCCGGTCATGGATCTCGTCACCTTCTATTCGCAGAACCTTGCCGTGCCGGCGCGGCGTGATCTCGGCAAGCCGGAGGTCCTTGCCGGCAAGAAGCAATTTTATGAGATGGGCTGCATTTCCTGCCACATGCCGAAATTCGTCACCCTGCGCGGCACGCCCAACAAGGCGCAGGCCTTCCAGCTGATCTGGCCCTATTCCGATTTCCTGCTGCACGACATGGGCGAAGGCGTCGCCGACGGGCAGCGTGTTGGGGAAGCGAGCGGCAGCGAATGGCGTACCCCGCCGCTCTGGGGCATTGGCCTGACCGCGACGGTCAACGGCAACGGTTTCTATCTGCATGACGGGCGCGCGCGCACGCTCGAAGAGGCGATCCTCTGGCATGGCGGCGAGGGCCGGAAGGCGCGCGACCGTTTTGCCGCCGCCGATGCCGCGAACCGCGCTGCGCTGATCAAATTCCTGGAGTCGCTCTGATGTCGAAACGCCTGGCCGCCGCCTTTGCCCTTCCCCTGTTTCTGGCCGGGGCATTGCCGGCCTCGACCGCGGTCAAAGCCTCCGATGTCATCGGACGCGCGATCGATGGCTTCGTGCGCCCGGCCTATGCCAGTCTCGACGATCATGCAGCGAGCCTGACCAAGGCGATGCACCAGCTTTGCGCAGCACCGTCTGAGCAAAATCTCGATGCGGCGCGCGCGGATTTTTCGGCCACCGTCGAGACCTGGTCGGTGGCTGAGATCATCGCCTTCGGGCCGATCAAGGAGAACAACCGGCTGGAGCGCATGCTCTACTGGCCGGACCGCAAAAGCATCGGCTTGAGGCAGGTGCAGGCGACGCTCGCCGCCAAGGATCCCTCCGCCACCGATCCGGCGCAACTGGCGGGAAAGAGCGTTGCGATGCAGGGGCTCGGCGCGCTGGAATATGTGCTGTTCGGCGATGGCGCCGAGGCGCTTGCCGAGAAGGACGAGCCCTATCGCTGTGCCTATGGCGCGGCGGTCGCCGGCAACATCGAGGCGATCGCCAGCGAGGTCCGCGACGCCTGGAACAAGCCCGACGGCTTTGCTTCGCTTTGGGCCAATCCAGGGCCGAAGAACCCGCTCTATCGCGATGGCACCGAAGCGGTGACGGAACTGGTCGGCGTTTTCATCAACGAGCTGGAAATGATCCGCGACGTGCGCCTTAAAGGCTTCCTTGGCGCAAAGCCGGAAGCCGACAAGCCGAAGCAGGCGATCTACTGGCGCTCGCAGAACACGACGAACTCGCTGGCCGGGAACCTGTCCGGCATAGACCGGCTGTTCCAGGCCTCGAAGCTTGGCGATGCGCTGCCCGCCGATGCGCAATGGATGGCGCAATCCATCCACATTCAGCTCACCAACGGCGTGGCGACCGCAAAGTCCGTCAACGGCCCGATCGACAAGGCGCTCGCCGATCCGGCATTGCGCGACAAGCTCGACCATTTCGCGCTGATCACCTCCAGCCTTTCGACCCTGATCGGCACCCGGATGACCGCCGAGTTCGGGCTGACCGCCGGCTTTTCGTCGCTTGACGGGGATTGATGCTGTGAAGACCCCGCTCATCGATCGCCGTGATTTCCTGCGCGCTGCCGGCGCGAGCTTCGCCGCCGCCATGACACCGCGCGCCTGGGCGGATACGCTGGCGGTGGACGCCGTCTTTGCCACGGCCTTCGTCAAGCGCGACGGCAGCTTCGGCGCCGCCGTGCTCTCCGAGGCCGGCAAGATATTGCATACCTTCGATCTGCCCGACCGTGGCCACGACGTCACCTTCGATCCGGTGTCGAAGCGCTCGGTCGTCTTCGCCCGCCAGCCCGGCACCTTCGCGGTGGTCTTCGACCATGCCGGCCGCGAGAAGCCGTTGACCATCGCCAGCATCGCCGGCCGGCATTTCTTCGGCCATGGCGTGTTCTCGCCGGACGGCGCGCTGCTCTATGCCGCCGAGAATGATTTCGACAACGCCGCCGGCGTCGTCGGCATCTATGACGCGCGGGCGAAGTTCAACCGCGTCGGCGAGTTCCCGACCTACGGCATGGGGCCGCATGAACTGCTGCTGCTTGGCGACGGCCGGACGCTGTCCATTGCCAATGGCGGCATCGAAACGCATCCGGATTTCGGCCGCGCCGAGCTCAACATCGCGACGATGAAGCCCTCCTATACGCTGGTCGACCGCATCACCGGCGACCTGATCGAAAAGCACGAGCTGCCGCCGCCGCTGCACCAGCTCTCGATCCGTCACATGGACCGCGACCAGGCGGGCACCGTCTGGTTCGGCTGTCAGTATCGAGGACCGGCGACCGACCGCCCGGCGCTGGTCGGCCGCGCCGCGCGCGGCAAGGAACTCGAGCTGCTGGAGATGCCGCAGGAGGTGCTCTCGGGCTTCCGCAACTATATCGGCTCGGTTGCCGCCAATTCCACCGCCGGCACCGTCGCCGTCACCTCGCCCGAGGGGAATTCGCTCGCCGTCATCGACGCTGCCAGCGGGCGGATTGTCGCGACCAAATCGCTTGTCGAGGTTTGCGGCCTGGCCCCGGATGGCGCCGGCTTCATGGCGACGACCGGCGCTGGCGCGATCGTCGGCGGTGCCGGTGCTACGCGTTCCGAGCCCGACTATGTCTGGGACAACCACATGCTGCGCATCGCGGCTGCGGTCTGACGGCCGGAAGCAAAGCCGCTTAACATTTATGCGGCCTGGCACTTGCGGCGGCGGGCCATGCCGGGCAGAGGGAAGGCGTTCGTTAACCGGCCCCATGAAGCTGCCCGCATGAAAATGCTCGCCATCGACTGCGCCGCCAGTCTCTGTGCCGCCTGCGTCTATGATGCGGGCGCGGGCGTCGAGCGTGGTCGCCATGTGCTCGACCTCGGCAAGGGGCATGCCGAGCATCTGATGGCCGTCATCGAGGCCGCCTTGAAGGCCGGTGGGATCGGCTATCGGGAGCTGGATGCCGTTGCCGTCTCGATAGGCCCTGGTTCTTTCACTGGCCTGCGCGTCGGCGTGTCAACCGCGCGCGGCCTGGCGCTGGCCCTGAAAATCCCGGCCATCGGCGTGACGACGCTGGAAGCGCTGGCGGCGGAGGCTGCAAATGCCTTTCCCGGCCGCGCCGTGCTTGCCGCGCTCGACGGCGGCCGTGAGGAAATCCATGCGGCTCTTTTCGACAAAGCGTTAGCCTTGACTTACGGTCCAGCGGTGGCCACGCTTTCCGAGGCGACCGGGATGGCAGTCAACGCGACCGCGGTTCTCGCTGGCACCGCCGCGCCGCTGATTGCCGCGGCGGCCGGACATGGTTTCGATATCGGGCCGGTTGTTGCCACGGCGGACATCGCCACCTATGCCCGGCTGGCCGCTGCCAAGGGGGCGGGCGAAAAGCCGAAGCCGCTTTATCTGCGTGGCGCCGACGCCAAACCGCAGGCTGGTTTCATTCTGCCAAGGCAGGGCCATGAAGCCGGAAAGCCGGGTTTTGGAAAAGATCATGGGCCAAAGGGAAAAAAGTCCTGATGCGCATACCTTTCTTTCAGCCGCGCCGCAGGGACTATGCGCTGGAGCCGCTGACGGTTGCCGACAGCGCCGCCGTCTCGGTGCTGCATCGCGAGGATTTTGTCCGGCCCTGGACCGACGGTGAGTTCTCGGCGCTGCTCGAACAGGAGACCGTGTTCGGCTACGCCGCGCGCGAGACGGGACAGGGATCGAAACCTCCGGTCGGTTTCGTGCTGGCGCGTCTGGCGGCGGGCGAGGGCGAGATCCTGACCGTTGCCGTCGCCCGCGCGCATCGCCGCCAGGGGCTCGGCTGGCAATTGATGGATGCGGTGCTGCGCGAACTGCACGCGCAGCGCGCCGAGGCGCTCTTCCTCGAAGTCGACGAGACCAATCAGCCGGCCATCGCGCTCTACCGCAGGCTTGGCTTCCGCCAGGTCGGCCAGCGTCCGAACTACTACCGCTCGACCGAGCACGGCCCGACCGGCGCGCTTGTCATGCGCCGCGATCTTCGCTAGCCAGACCGCCGGGTGTCTGGGCCGGAGCGAATGATCAAGAAATTGCGGATTTTCCTGGCGTTCGCCCTTGTCGTGGCCGGTACGCTG
Source organism: Mesorhizobium silamurunense (assembly GCF_014843825.1). Lineage (GTDB taxonomy): Bacteria > Pseudomonadota > Alphaproteobacteria > Rhizobiales > Rhizobiaceae > Mesorhizobium > Mesorhizobium silamurunense. The sequence continues at coordinate 13,477 of NZ_JHQR01000020.1, read as the reverse complement.
GTGCTGGTGCCGCTGCAACTCCTGTCGATGAAGACCAGGCTCTGGCCGGAGACGGTCGTCCTGAGAATCTGGCACAGCATGATCCTCAAGGCGCTGGGCATTCGCGTGCACGTCAAGGGCGCGCTGTCCAAGGAGCGCCCGTTGCTCATCGCCGCCAACCACATCTCCTGGACCGACATCATGGTGCTCGGCTCCTTTGTCGATGTGAAGTTCATCGCCAGGGCAGACATGGAAAGCTGGCCGATGATCGGCATGCTGTCCAAGCTGCAGCGCACCGTCTTCATCGAGCGCGAGCGCAAGCGCACCTCCGGCGACCAGGCGAGCGAGATCGGCAGGCGCATGGCCAAGGGCGACGCGATGGTGCTGTTCGCCGAGGGCTCGACCGGCGACGGCAATCTGGTGCTGCCGTTCAAGAGCACCTTGTTCGGCGCGGCCTCGATGGCGATTTCCGAAGGGGCCGCGGACCAGGTGTTCATCCAACCGGTGGCGATCGCCTATACCCGGGTGCATGGCGTGCCGATGGGCCGCCGTCACCGGCCGATGGCCGCATGGATCGGCGACCAGGATCTGATGCCGCATCTGAAGGTCCTGCTGGCCGAAGGCGCGGTCGATGCCGAGGTGCATTTCGGCGATCCGGTGCCGTTCGCCAAGGGTTCGAACCGCAAGGAAACGGCAAGATTGATGGAAGCCAGGGTCCGCGAGATGATGCAGACCGCGCTCGCCGATCCCCGCCCAAGCCGCTGAATCAGCCAGAATCGTCTGTTTTTTGTCACGGAAAGGCGTTAGAAGCCGCCCGATGGAATTGAACACGATCGAAAGCCACGACATCGGCACGGCGCCCGAGCATGTGGCCAGCCCAGCTCCGGCGGCGAAAAAGGTCTTCGTCAAGACCTATGGCTGCCAGATGAATGTCTACGATTCCCAGCGCATGACCGATGCGCTGGCCGCCGACGGCTATGTCGCGACCGACGCCGTCGAGGACGCCGATCTGGTGCTGCTCAACACCTGCCATATCCGCGAAAAGGCGGCCGAAAAGGTCTATTCCGAGCTTGGCCGCATCCGCGACATGAAGGCCGAGCGCGCCGAGACCGGGCGCGAGCTGCTAATCGGCGTCGCCGGCTGTGTGGCGCAGGCCGAGGGCGCTGAGATCATCCGCCGCGCGCCCGCGGTCGATCTGGTCATCGGACCGCAGACCTATCACCGTCTGCCCGATGTGCTTGCGAGGGTCCGCGGCGGCCAGAAGATCGTCGAGACCGACTACGCCATTGAGGACAAGTTCGAGCATCTGCCGCAGCCGAAGCGCGCCGAGCTCGCAAAGCGCGGCGTGACTGCGTTCCTCACCGTTCAGGAAGGCTGCGACAAGTTCTGCACCTTCTGCGTCGTGCCTTATACGCGCGGCTCCGAGGTATCGCGCCCGGTGGCGCAGATCGTCGCCGAGGCCGAGCGCCTCGCCGAGGCCGGCGTGCGCGAGGTGACGTTGCTCGGCCAGAACGTCAATGCCTGGCACGGGGAGGGCGAAAATGGCGAGGAATGGGGCCTTGGCCGGCTGCTTTTCCGCCTGGCAGAGATTCCTGGGCTGGCGCGCCTGCGCTACACGACCAGCCATCCGCGCGACATGGATGACGAATTGATCGCCGCGCACCGTGACCTGCCCGCCTTGATGCCCTATCTGCATCTACCAGTGCAGTCTGGCTCCGACCGGATACTGAAGGCGATGAATCGCAGGCATACGGCACGCGACTATCTGACCCTCATCGATCGCATCCGCGCCGCGCGCGGCGACATCGCCATGTCCGGCGACTTCATCGTCGGCTTTCCCGGCGAGACGGAAGAGGATTTCGAGGCGACGCTAAAGCTGGTGCGCGAGGTGAATTACGCCTCGGCCTTCACGTTCAAATATTCGCCGCGCCCCGGCACGCCGGGCGCCGAGATGGAAGGCCATGTGTCGGAAGCCGTGAAGGATGAGCGGCTGCAGCGCCTGCAGGCGCTGATCAACGACCAGCAGAAGGCGTTCATCGCCAGCCTGGTCGGCCGCACGGTCGGCACGCTGATCGAGAAGCCCGGCCGCCGCCCTGGCCAGAAAGTTGGCCGCTCGCCCTGGCTGCAGCCAGTTATTGTTGACGACAAGGCCGGTGGAATCGGTGACATTATCGATGTACGAATCACGAAGACAGGTCCAAACAGCCTGTTCGCCGAACTGGCCTGACGGCCTCGGCAGATGAGGAGAGACGGTTGAGCGCTGCTGAACTGAAGAATCCGCCCCAGAACCAGGCATCCGGGGCCTCCGACATGGCGCACATCGTACTGACCTTCGACAACAACAAGCTCGCCAGCGCCCTTTACGGCCAGTTCGACGAGAATTTGGCCCGGCTCGAGCAGAAGCTCGGCGTCGACATCCGCTCGCGCGGCAACCAGCTCGCCATCAAAGGGACGGCTTCGGCCGCCGAACAGGCGCGCCGCGCGTTGGATACGCTCTACGGCATCCTGCAGAAGGGTGCCGACATCGGCCAGTCGGATGTCGACGGCGCCGTGCGCATGGCGATCGCCGCCGACGATCAGCTGACGCTGCCGACCATGGAGCGCAAGGGCAAGGTCTCGGCTGCCCAGATCGCGACGCGCAAGCGTACGATCTATGCCCGCTCGCTCAACCAGGACGCCTATATGCGCGCGCTGGAGCGCTCCGAAATGGTCTTCGGCATCGGCCCGGCCGGCACCGGCAAGACCTATCTGGCGGTGGCCCATGCGGCGATGCTCTTGGAGCGCGGCATGGTCGAGCGCATCGTGTTATCGCGCCCGGCGGTCGAAGCCGGCGAGCGGCTGGGCTTCCTGCCCGGCGACATGAAGGAGAAGGTCGATCCGTATCTGCGGCCCCTCTATGACGCGCTCTACGACATGATGCCGGCCGACAAGGTCGAGCGGGCGATCGCCGCCGAGGTCATTGAGATCGCGCCTTTGGCTTTCATGCGCGGCCGCACGCTGGCGCATGCGGCGGTGATCCTCGACGAGGCGCAGAACACCACGCCGATGCAGATGAAGATGTTCCTGACCCGTCTCGGCGAGAACTCGCGCATGATCGTCACCGGCGATCCGACCCAGATCGACCTGCCGCCCAACACCAAGTCGGGCCTGGTCGAGGCGCTGCGCATCCTCGACGGCGTGCCGGGCATTGTCACGGTCCGCTTCAACGAGGGCGACGTCGTGCGCCATCCGCTGGTTGCCGAGATCGTCAAGGCCTACGACCGTGACGGCAAGCTGGCCAGGGGCCTCGGCGCCGAAAGCTGATCAAAAGCCACATGGCTGAAGATACTGGATCCTCCACCGGAACGCCGGTCGATATCGATATTTTCGTTGAGGCCGGCGACTGGCCCGCGGAGGCCGAGCTGGCGCGCCTGGTCGATCGGGCGGTCGCCGCCGTCTTTGCCGAGACCGGCGCAAGAGGCCCCTCCGAGCTCAGCATCGTTTTTTCCGACGACGCCCATGTCCAGACCCTCAACGCCGATTGGCGCGGCAAGGACAAGCCGACCAACGTCTTGTCTTTCCCTGCCTTTTCCTTCCCGAAAGGCGGCAAGCTGCCGCCGATGCTGGGCGACATCGTGCTGGCCTCCGAGACCGTCGCGCGCGAGGCTGCCCTGGAAGACAAGCCGCCGGCGAACCATATCACCCATCTCGTCATCCATGGCCTGCTGCATCTTCTGGGCCATGATCACGAGACCGACGCCGAGGCCGAGGAGATGGAAGCGATCGAGCGCGCCGCGCTTGCGAGGCTTGCCATTCCCGATCCCTACGCGTAACAAAAAAGACCAATTGACCTGATGGCGATGAACGACAAACCAGAAACTGCCGCCCGTCCGGACGCCGGCAGTGCGGCCAGGCCTTCCGAAAAGTCGGAAGAGGGCTCCAGTCCGAGTATTCCGACCGGCAGCGCGGCCGCCGAGCCGTCGCATGCCGGTCCTTCGCTCTTCGATCGCGTGCTCGGCCTGTTCAGGCACCGCAACGGCACCAACCTGCGCGAGGAGATCGCCGACGCGCTGGCTGAGACGGCCACCGATGCCGAATCCTTCTCGCCCGGCGAACGCGCCATGCTCAACAACATCCTGCGGCTGCGCGAAGTACGCGTCGAGGACGTCATGGTGCCGCGCGCCGACATCGAGGCGGTCGAGATCACCACTTCGCTTGGCGATCTGCTTGGCCTCTTCGAACAATCCGGCCATTCCCGCATGCCGGTCTATTCTGAAACGCTCGACGACCCGCGCGGCATGGTCCACATCCGCGACGTTCTTGGCCACATCACCAAGCTCGCCCGCGTCAAGAAGGGCCGCGCGAACAGAAAGACCCCGGCGCCGACCGTTCTCGATCTCGCCCAGGTTGACCTGACCCGCACCATCGGCGATCTCGATCTGATCCGCCCGGTGCTGTTCGTGCCGCCCTCCATGCTTGCCTCCGACCTGATGGGACGCATGCAGACGATGCGCACCCAGATGGCGTTGGTCATCGACGAATATGGCGGCACCGACGGCCTCGCTTCGCTGGAGGACATCGTCGAGATGGTCGTGGGCGACATCGAGGACGAGCACGATGACGACGAGCCGATGATCACCCAGGCTGGCGACGGTGTGTTCGTCGTCGACGGCAAGGCCGAGATCGACGAGGTCGCCAAGATGATCGGCGAGGATTTCGCCGCCGGCGAGCATGGCGAATATGTCGACACGATCGGCGGCATGATCTTCAACACGCTTGGCCGCGTCCCGGCCAGGGGCGAAGTGGTGCAGGCCATACCGGGCTTCGAGTTCCATGTGCTCGACGCCGATCCGCGCCGCGTCAAGCGGGTGCGCATCGTGCAGAGCCCGAAGGGCGAACGGCAGCGCCGCCGCGCGGCGCGCACCGAGCAGGCCTGATATCGTCGCGCCATGCCGGTCGACGATCCGTTCAAGCATGCAGTCCTTGGTTCCGGCGTCTTCTATCGAAATCCACGCGCGGCTCTGGCCTGGCTTCAGGCGGCGTTCGGCTTCGAGCCGAGCATGCTGGTGAGTGATAGCGATGGGCGACTTGTCCATGCCGAAATGCGGTTCGGCGACGGCTACATCATCGTCGATCCCGAATGGGCCGCGCACATTGCCAGCCCGGCCTCTGTCGGCGGCAAGAACACGCAGTCGGTTTGCATCCGTTTGAGGGAAGACCTCGACGCCCACTGCGAGAAAGCGCGCGCCGCGGGGGCCGAAATCGTCGAGGAGCCCATCGATCATTTCTACGGCGAACGGCAATACCGAGCCCGCGATCCCGAAGGCCATGTCTGGACCTTCACGCAGACCGTGCGCGTTGTGCCCAAGGAGGAGGCCGAGCGACTGAGCGGCCTCAGCATCGAAGGATGGCACCGATAGAAAGACGTTCCTCAAGCCACCGTCATTTGGAGCATCCGGCTTGGCCTGTTAAACCTCTGGCTCCCTGATTCGCGCGACTTGGGAAGCTAGATGCAGCGCTTTGCCGGCCGGATAATTCTGCTGTGGGGATGGCGGCGGTCGCTGGTGGCGTTTGTCGCGGGAGCGCTCGCGATTCTCGCCCAGGCGCCCTACGATTTCTTCGCCGTCTGCTTCGTCTCGTTTCCGGTGCTTGTCTGGCTGCTCGACGGTGCCACCGGTGAAGCTTCCGATGGCTGGCTCAAGCGCCTGCGGCCGGCCTTCGCCATCGGCTGGTGGTTCGGTTTCGGCTATTTCCTCGCCGGCCTCTGGTGGATCGGCCAGGCACTTCTGGTCGAGGCCGACAGCTTCGCCTGGGCCTTGCCCTTCGCCGTGGTCGGAATCCCCTTCGCGCTCGCCTTTTTCTACGGCTTCGCGGCGGTCGCGGCGCGGCTTTTCTGGAGCAGCGATATCGGCCGCATCGCCGCGCTCGCCTTCGGCTTCGGCCTTGCCGAATGGCTGCGCGATTTTCTCTTCACCGGCTTTCCCTGGAATGCCGTCGGCTATGCCGCGATGCCGGTGCCGCTCCTGATGCAGAGCGTGTCGGTGACGGGCATGATCGGCATGAACGCGCTCGCGGTCTTTGTCTTTTCCTTGCCGGCGCTTGTCGCCGCGCGCCGGCATCTCGGGCTGGGCTTAGCCTTGTTCGTCGTCCTCGTCGCCGCTCATGTCGGCTTCGGTTATGTCAGGCTCGCCGCCTCGGCCGAGCCGGCCACCCGCTCGATCGACGTTCGCATCGTCCAGCCCGCCGTCGATCTCAGCGAGAAATGGGACGCCTCGGTGCGCGACCGCATCTTCGCCACGCTGATGGGGATATCGGCGAAGGCACCGGAGCAAGGACATGCCAGGCCGCAACTGATCCTGTGGCCGGAAACGTCGGTGCCGTTCCTGTTCACGGAGCGTCCGGACGCGCTGAAGGCGCTGGGCGATATGCTGAGCGACGGCCAGATGCTGGTTGCCGGCGTGGTGCGCGAGGAGGGCGGCGCGGGCAATGCCGGCAGCCGTTATTACAATTCCGTGGTGGCGATCAACGACAAGGGCGAGATCGCTGACGCCGTCGACAAGGTGCATCTGGTGCCGTTCGGCGAGTATCTGCCCTTCGAAGACCTGTTCGAACGTTTCGGCATCGGTCAGCTCGTCGCCGGGCCGATGAATTTCGCCGCCGGCAACGAGCGGCATCCGATCGCGGTGCCGAACGGTCTGCGCGCCGTTCCCTTCATCTGTTACGAGGTCATCTTCCCTGATCTTGTGGCGGTTGACGCCGCGTCATCTGAACTTATTGTGAACGTCACCAACGACGCCTGGTTTGGCGACACGCCCGGCCCGTACCAGCACTTCAGGCAGGCGCAGATTCGCGCGGTGGAGAATGGATTGCCTTTGTTGCGTGCTGCCAACAACGGCATCTCCGCGGTTGTCGATTCGCGTGGGCGCATCGTCGATGCGCTCGCGGTCGACGCGCGCGGCGCCATCGACGCGCATGTGCCGGTTTCCGGCCACGCCCTGCTGTCCGCCGACCAGCGCCGCATTAACGGATTGCTGATCATGTTGCTGTTTGCCCTCGCGGCCTTCACATTGAATGTAAGGCAGCGGCTACGGGTGAATTGACAGTCGGCACATTAGAAACTCATACTGTAACGCCTAAAATTTTCTCGAAGTCGGTCGGAGGGGTCTGTTGGGGCAGGTGGCTCCGGCTTCGTTTGGGCGGGAAAAAATAGAAAAAGCCGGAAAAATTCGGCGAGGAAAAAATGACAGAAGAGAACAAGAAGAAGCCGAATCCGATCGACATTCATGTCGGGAGTCGTATTCGGCTGCGTCGCAATATGCTTGGAATGAGCCAGGAAAAGCTGGGTGAAAATCTCGGCATCACGTTTCAGCAGATACAGAAGTACGAAAAGGGGACGAACAGGGTCGGCGCCAGCCGTTTGCAGGCCATAGCCTCCATCCTGAGCGTCCCTGTCGCCTTCTTCTTCGAGGACGCCCCGGGTCAGGAGGCCGGGGCCGGCAATCGGGGATTCGCCGAGGATGCCTCGATGGCCTTCGCCATCGAATTCTGCGGCAGCCCAGAGGGGCTTCAGCTCAATCGTGCCTTCGTCAAGATTCCCGACGTCAAGGTGCGGCGCCGGATCATCGATCTTGTGAAGTCCCTTTCGCCGGACGATGCCGAGTGATTCCAGGCTCATGTCGCCGGCGGTGCCCTGCCGCCGGTGGCACAAGCTGATTGTGCCGAATAGTCATGCCAGATCCGTCGCACCGCTTGACGAGCGGCGCCCGGCACCGCTAACACGTGGCGCGCCAAAATCGGCAGCCCTGCCGATCTTTTTCAAGAGGGGACACCCGTGACGCGGCAGAACTATATCTTCACCTCGGAATCCGTCTCCGAGGGTCATCCCGACAAAGTCTGTGACCGTATCTCCGACGAGATCGTCGATCTTGTCTATCGCGAAGCCAGGAAGACGGGCATGGACCCGTGGAAGGTGCGCGTTGCCTGCGAGACGCTGGCCACCACCAACCGCGTCGTCATCGCCGGCGAGGTCAGGGTCCCCGAGACGCTGCTGAAGAAGGACAAGGCCGGCAACATCCTCAAGGATGCGGCGGGCCACCCGGTCGTCAATCCGGCCAAGTTCAAGTCGGTCGCCCGCAAGGCTATCCGCGAGATCGGCTATGAGCAGGCAGGCTTCCACTGGAAGACGGCCAAGATCGAGGTGCTGCTGCACGGCCAGTCGCCCGACATCGGCCAGGGCGTCGACAATGCCGCCGACCGCCAGGGCGAGGAAGGTGCCGGCGACCAGGGCATCATGTTCGGCTATGCCTGCCGCGAGACGCCGGACCTGATGCCGGCGCCGATCTATTACAGCCACAAGATCCTCGAATTGCTGGCCGCCGCGCGCCATGAAGGCAATGGCGAGGCCGGCAGGCTCGGCCCGGACGCCAAGAGCCAGGTCACCGTGCGCTATGCCGACGGCAAGGCCGCGGAAGTGACGCAGATCGTGCTTTCCACCCAGCATCTCGATTCGAGCTGGGATTCCAAGAAGGTCCGCAAGGTCGTCGAGCCTTACATCATCGAGGCGCTTGGCGATCTCAAGATCGCCGACGACTGCAACTGGTACATCAACCCGACCGGCAAGTTCGTCATCGGCGGGCCCGACGGCGATGCGGGCCTCACCGGCCGCAAGATCATTGTCGATACCTATGGCGGCGCGGCCCCCCATGGCGGCGGCGCCTTCTCCGGCAAGGACACCACCAAGGTCGACCGTTCGGCCGCCTATGCGGCGCGTTATCTCGCCAAGAACGTGGTCGCGGCCAAGCTCGCCGACCGCTGCACCATCCAGCTCTCCTATGCCATCGGCGTCGCCCAGCCGCTGTCGGTCTATGTCGACCTGCACGGCACCGGCAAGGTAGACGAGGCCAGGCTCGAGGAAGCGCTGCGCAAGGTGATGGACCTGTCGCCGTCCGGCATCCGCCGTCATCTCGACCTCAACAAGCCGATTTACGCCAAGACCTCGTCCTATGGCCATTTCGGCCGCAAGGCCGGCCGCGACGGTTCCTTCTCCTGGGAGAAGACGGACCTCGCCAAGGCGCTCAAGGACGCGGTCGCCGCCTGATACCAGTGGATCCGAAGGACCGGCCGAGCCGCGCGACCGAAGCATTTTTCGGCCGCCGGCACGGCAAGACCATTCGTCCGCAGCAGGCCGCGGCGCTGGAAAGCGGCCTGCGCGCCTACAGGCTCGACCTGACGGCGGCGGCGCCGGCGGACCTTGGAACGCTGTTCAAGGCGGAGGTTTCGGCCCTTCAGCTCGAGATCGGCTTCGGCGGCGGCGAGCATCTGTTGCATCGCGCGACGGAAGCGCCGGCGACGGGCTTCATCGGCGTCGAGCCCTTCGTCAACGGCATGGCCAAGGTGATGACGGCGCTCGCCAAGGCGCCGCTCGCCAATCTCAGGGTTCATGACGACGACGCCACGCGCCTGCTCGACTGGCTGCCGCCGGCCTCGCTCGACGGCATCGATCTGCTTTATCCCGACCCCTGGCCGAAGAAGAAGCACTGGAAGCGGCGCTTCGTGAGCCCTGCCAATCTCGACCGGTTCGCCCGGGTGCTGAAGGCGGGCGGCAGATTCCGCTTCGCCTCCGATATCGACAGCTACGTGAACTGGACGCTGCTCGCTTGCCGCGCCAATGGCAGCTTCGCCTGGCAGGCCAGGGAGGCCGCCGATTGGCATCGGCCCTATGAGGGCTGGCCCGGGACGCGCTACGAGGCAAAGGCCATCCGCGAGGGGCGGCGGCCTGCCTATCTGACTTTTATCCGGACGTAGGCCTGAAAAAGAGGGCGCGTCAGCATCCCCATCATCCGCTGCTTAGAAGCGGCCAATTCTATCGAAGGCGGTCGGGTCGATGCCGAGCTTCTTCAGGTCGCTGCGGCGCGGCTTGCGGCCGGCCTCGACGGCCCGCGATGCGGCAGCCGCGCTGCCGAACGTGCCAAGAAAATCGCCAATCACGAAAAACAGTCCACGGTCCATGACAAACATCTTCGCGCCACCGCGCGCGACCTTTCTTTTTGCGTTGCAAGATAGATGGGTACTGGCGGGCTCCAATCATAGGGGTGCCGGCGCATAGCCGTCATGCTCCAGAGGCAATGCTGATCCCGCCGCGGTGAAGTTTGGCCGCTGCCACGGTCAGGCTTGAAACACCGGCCAGGATCGTCTATATAACCCTCAAATTCTTGGTCGGTATGACGAAGAGTGGGTCCACCCGGTCCCGCTCTTTTTTGTTACCTGCCGGCCGGAGCGACAAGGCGACAGGAAATTTATGACCGCAGCGGCAAACGAAGCCGACGACCGTATCATCCGCGAAAGCGGCATCGATGCGCGCATTGCGCTGATCGTGCAGCCGGTGCTCAGGGCCGTCGGTTTCCGCCTTGTGCGGGTGCAACTGACCGGACAAAACGGGCTGACGCTGCAGATCATGGCCGAGCGCGACGACGGCACCATGACCGTCGAGGACTGCGAAGAGGTCAGCCGCGCCGTGTCGCCGGCGCTCGATGTCGATGATCCGATCGAAAAGGCGTATCATCTCGAAGTGTCGTCGCCTGGCATCGACCGGCCGCTGGTGCGCAAGTCGGATTTCGCCGCCTGGACCGGCCATCTGGTCAAGATGGAGACGTCGGTCCTCATCGGCGACCGCAAGCGCTTCAAAGGCAAGATCGCCGAGGCGGACGCCGACGGTATATTGCTGGAGCGCGACAAGGCGGCCTATGGCGAGGAGCCGACTGTGCGCGTGCCCTATGATGCGATCGCCGAGGCGCGGCTGGTGCTGACCGACGATCTTATCCGCGAGGCCCTGTCGAAGGACAACAGGGCCCGCAAGGAAGCAAAAAAACGCCGGGGCGAGGCGGAAGACGCCGCCGCCGGCGGAGGAAACGAAACAGAACAGGAAAGTTGATCGAGCTCTCGGGCTGCGTGTCCGAAGCGAAATCGGGAGAAAGACAATGGTTGTAAGCGCCAACAGGCTCGAACTGCTGCAGATCGCCGATGCGGTCGCGCGCGAAAAGTCGATCGACAAGTCGATCGTCATCGCCGCCATGGCCGATGCGATCCAGAAGGCGGCGCGTTCGCGTTACGGTCAGGAAACCAATATCCGCGCCGACATCAATCCCAATACGGGCGAGATGAAGCTGCAGCGGCTGATGGAGGTGGTCGAGAAGGTCGAGGACTACGCGACGCAGATCGCCCTTTCCACGGCGCGCGAGCGCAACCCCGACGCCCAACTCGGCGACTTCATCGCCGAACAACTGCCGCCGATGGATTTCGGGCGCATCGCCGCCCAGTCGGCCAAGCAGGTCATCGTCCAGAAGGTGCGCGAGGCCGAGCGTGATCGTCAGTATGACGAGTACAAGGACCGCATCGGCGAGATCGTCAACGGCACCGTCAAGCGCGTCGAATACGGCAACGTCATCGTCGACCTGGGCCGCGGCGAGGCGATCATCCGCCGCGACGAGCTGATCCCGCGCGAGAACTATAAATATGGCGACCGCGTCCGCGCCTATGTCTATGACGTGCGCCGCGAGCAGCGCGGCCCGCAGATCTTCCTGTCGCGCACGCATCCGCAGTTCATGGCCAAGCTCTTCACCATGGAAGTGCCGGAAATCTACGACGGCATCATCGAGATCAAGTCGGTCGCCCGCGACCCGGGCTCGCGCGCCAAGATCGCCGTCATCTCGCGCGACTCTTCCATCGATCCGGTCGGTGCCTGCGTCGGCATGCGCGGCAGCCGCGTCCAGGCGGTGGTCGGCGAACTGCAGGGCGAGAAGATCGACATCATTCCGTGGTCGCCTTCGGCCGCCTCCTTCATCGTCAACGCGCTGCAGCCGGCCGAAGTCGCCAAGGTGGTGCTCGACGAGGATGCCGAGCGCATCGAGGTGGTGGTGCCGGACGACCAGCTGTCGCTGGCCATCGGCCGCCGCGGCCAGAATGTTCGCCTTGCCTCGCAGCTCACCGGCTGGGACATCGACATCCTGACCGAGCAGGAGGAGAGCGAGCGTCGCCAGAAGGAATTCGTCGAACGTTCGGCGCTGTTCATGGAAGCCCTCGATGTCGACGAGATGGTCGGTCAGGTGCTCGCCTCCGAAGGCTTCACCAGCGTCGAGGAAGTCGCCTATGTCGACTCCGGCGAAATCTCCTCGATCGACGGCTTTGACGAGGACACCGCGTCCGAAATCCAGTCGCGCGCCCGCGAATATCTGGAGAAGATCGAGGCCGAGCACGACGACAAGCGCAAGGCGCTCGGCGTCCAGGACGAGTTGCGCGAGATTCCCGGCATCACCACGGCCATGATGGTGACGCTCGGCGAGGACGGTGTGAAGACGATCGAGGACTTCGCCGGCTATGCCGCCGACGACTTGATCGGCTGGAAGGAACGCAAGGACGGCGAGACCAAGGTGTTTCCGGGCGTGCTCGCCGATCACGGCGTCTCGCGCGCCGAAGCCGAAGAGATGGTGCTGGCCGCTCGCAAGAAGGCCGGCTGGATCTCCGAGGAAGAATTGGTCGCTGAGGAAGAAGCGGCTGCCGGCGAAACCGTCGGTGCGTGAGGTGAACGCGCATCGCAAAGCCCGTGGACGAGATGAACGATCGCACCTGCATCGTCACGCGCAGGCAGGCCGACGCGGATGAGCTGATCCGCTTCGTCGTCGGCCCGGATTCGGCCGTCGTTCCGGACATCAAGAGAAATCTGCCCGGCCGCGGTTGCTGGGTCACTGCCGATCGCCTACATATCGACAAGGCTGCGGCGAAGAACCTGTTCGCACGCGCCCTCAAGGCGCAGGTCGATGTTCCCGCCGATCTCGGCGGTATGGTCGATGGGCTGCTTTCCAGATCCGCTCTGGGTATGTTGGGTCTTGCCCGCAAGGCCGGAGCGGTCGTTCTCGGCGCCGCAAAGGTGGAGGCCGCTGTGCGCGACGGGCAGGCGCTCTTCGTGCTGCACGCGACCGAAGCCTCGGACGACGGTGTGCGCAAGATCAGTCAGGCGCGGCGGGCTACCGTCCATCTCGGCGGTCCCGCCATCCTTGCCTACAAACTTTTCCCCGAGGCCGAGTTGAGCTTGGCATTGGGGGGTACAAATGTGATACATGCTGCCGTCCTCGCGCAGGACGCGGGAAAGGCGGTTGAGAAGCGCATGGTCGCGCTCGACCGGTATCGGGGCGGAACCCCGGACGATTTGGCAATGCTTGCGGCCGTTGCTGACGAAGATGATGCCGCAGAGGATATGGAATGAGCGATACGAAATCGGGCGACGACAAGACGTTGAGCGTTACGCCGAAGAAAACCTTGACGCTGAAGCGTCCCGGCCTGGAGCAGGGCACCGTGCGCCAGAATTTCTCGCACGGGCGCACCAAGTCGGTCGTGGTCGAGACCAAGAAGCGCAAGTTCTCGCTGCACGGCGACAAGCCGGAGCCGGTGGCGCCGTCCGTCTTCACGCCGAAGCCCGCAGCCGCGGCACCCGCGCCTGCCGTGCAGGAAGCGCCGAAGGCGCCGC
>NZ_JHQR01000230.1 GCF_014843825.1 Mesorhizobium silamurunense | reverse complement strand
GAGAGGGCAACCGTCTTGCCCGGCAGCCATTCCAGAGTGCCGTGCGCGCCGACATGGATGATAGCGTGCACGCCGAGCGATTTCTGCAGCCAGAGGCCGAAGGCGATCAGTTCGTGGCGCGGAGGCAGAGTCGGGTCGTGGTAGTCGGCGCGGCGGTCGGCGGGGCGGCCGCGGTCGGGAGCCAGCGCCACGGTGACGTTGCCGAAGGTCGCGGCGCGGAAGGGGAAGCCTGGCGAGGTCGGCGCTTGAGCCTCGCGCAACCCTATCGCGTCTTCTGCCTTACTCCACGCGGCCTCTACCGCAGCTACAGCAGCCTTCGGCAATTCAGTTGAAAAGGAGAGATAGTCGTCAAGCCCCACCGAATGGCCGGAAGTTTCCAACGCATCCAGCAATTCGCGCGGCGATTGCGGTATCCCCTCAACGGAGTAGCCCTGTTCCTTCAGGTCATGCAGCATGGCGAGCACGCTGGACGGCACATCCAGGCCGACAGCATAGCCGGTCCGCCCTGGCGCGCTCGGGTAATCCGGGATCAGGATCGCCAGTTTGCGCCTGGCCCGCTCGGTCCGTTGCAAGCGAATGAAGCCCGCGATGCGCTTGGCGACCTGCCCGACGCGGTCGGCTTCGGGCCGGTTGGCGAAGGCGCGGAAGGCGAGCGCCGGATCGGTCTCGATCTCGCCCTTGAAGGAGATTGCGCCGGCCAGGATGCGGCCGTCGAGTTCGGGCAACACGACATGCATGGCAAGATCGGCCGGCGCCAGGCCGCGCTGGTTCTTCTCCCAGACCTCGCGCCGCGTCGTGGCGACGATGACCTGGAAGACGGGCACGCCGGCGCGGTCGAAGAGCGTTTCGGCGCCCGGCTCGGCGCCTGAGGCGAAGGCGGTGGCGCTGACGATGGCCGACGGGTTCAGCGAGGCGAGGGCGGTTTCGACGAAGGCCAGAGACGCAGGATCCTTCAGGCTGGACACGAAGATCGGCATTGTCGTGAGGCCCTGCAGCCTCAAGGCTTCCGCGAGAGCGTCGATCGGCGCCACGTCTGCCGCAAGCAGCATTGAGCGGTAGAAGAGGATGGGGATGATAGGAGCGGTGTTTCCCTCCCCCTTGAGGGGAGGGTGGCCCGAAGGGCCGGGTGGGGTCACCTCGGCAGCGCTCGGCGTTTCTTGATGTCGGCGCGCGTCGCGGAGGACCCCACCCCCGGCCTGCGGCCGGACCCTCCCCTCAAGGGGGAGGGAGACCACACCGAGTCCCGGATGATAGTACCCAGCCTTCGGTACACTCACCGGCTCGGCCACGGCCGCTTCCGATCCCGCCAGCCGCGCCAGCCTCTTCACCAGCGCCGCCATGTTCGCCGGGCCGCCTTCGCGGAAATAGCCGAGCAAGGCGTCGAGCTCGGCGCGCGGCAGGGTCGAGCCTTCGATCAGGCGCTGGTCCTCGTCATGGCTTTCGCCGGGCAGCAGCGCCAGCTTGATGCCGCGTTCGCGCGCCACCGCCGCAAGCTGGTCGCAGCCGTAGCGCCACCAGTCATAGCCGCCGAGGATGCGGACCAGAACGACCCTGGCGTGGCGGGCGACGCTGTCGATCCAGAGGTCGACCGACATCGGATGCCTGAGGTCTCGCAGGGCTGCCAACCGCATCGACGGTAGTCGCTCCGCGTCCGCCTTCCAGGCGGCGGCCAGTCCGGCGAGGTCGCTGTCTGTGAAGGACAGGGCCACGACATCCGCAGGCGTCTGCCTGAGGTCGATCGGCTCGGCGAGGTCGTCGAGCGAAGCGGATGTCGTGGTGAGGATATGCATCGCTTTTCGGGTTTGCCTCAGCCGGCGAGGATACGTTCGATCGCAGGGCGGTTCAGCCCTTTGAGGCCGATGACGACGAGCCGCGAGCGGCGGTCGTCTTCCGCGGTCCAGGCGCGATCGTAATAGTGGTTGACGCGCGGGCCGACGGCCTGGAGCAGGAGCCGCATCGGCTTGCCGCCGACCTGGACGAAACCTTTGACGCGCAGCACGTTTTCCTGCTCGGCGGCGAGGGCGACGCGCTTGGCCAGCTCGTCCGGATTGGCGATCGACGGAATGTCGATGACGAAGGAGTCGAAATCGTCGTGCTCGTGGTCGAGCTCGTCGTCGTGATGGGTCTTTCGGTTCTCGATGTCGTCCTCGACCGCGAGGCCGAGGCCGAGCACCACGGACGGATCGACCTTGCCCTGCGCGGTCGGCACGACCTTTACGGCGCGCGCCACATGCTCGCCGATGACGGCGTTGGCGCGGGCCGCGCCGGCCGTGTCCATCAGGTCGCTCTTCGACAGGATGATGAGGTCGGCGCAGGCGATCTGGTCCTCGAACACCTCCTCGACCGGATCGTCATGGTCGAGCGAGCCGTCGGCGGCACGTTGCGCCTGCAGGGCGTCCATGTCGGAGGCGACGCGGCCATCGGCCAGCGCCGGGCCGTCGACCACGGCAATGACGCCATCGACCGTGACGCGGCTCTTCACGCTCGGCCACTGGAAGGCCTGGACCAGCGGCTTGGGCAAAGCGAGGCCGGAGGTTTCGATCAGGATGTGGTCGACTTTCGGCGTGCGCGACAGGATCTGGTCGAGCGCCGGCACGAAATCGTCGGCGACGGTGCAGCAGATGCAGCCATTGGCAAGCTCGACGATGTTTTCTTCAGGACATGTGTCGATGCCGCAGCCTTTGAGGATCTCGCCGTCGATGCCGACATCGCCGAACTCGTTGACGATGATCGCCAGCCGCTTGCCCTTGGCGTTTTCGAGCAGGTTGCGGATCAGCGTCGTCTTGCCGGCGCCGAGGAAGCCGGTGACGACGGTGCAGGGAACGCGGGAAACGGAACCATTCATGGTCAGTCCTTCAGGAGGTCGAGGGGAGGGATGCGGGCAACCAGGCCGCGCTTGAGGGAATCGGGCCGGCCGCGCCACGGGATCAGGCCATCGGTCGATGTGGCGAAGAGTTTTGCGCCGGCGACGAGGTCGGCGCCGCTGGTCGTGTCCAGGTCACCGAAAACGTAGCTCCAGCAGCCGTCGCGCAGCAGCGCTGCGCTCAAACGTCGCTTGCAATTGCCGAGGCATTCGACGGTGCGGATGTCGATATCCTGGCCCGAGGCCGCGCGGCGCGTGTCCTCGGCCAGCAGGGCGCCGGCGCGCGGCTGCGCGTCCGAACCGGTCTCGTCGCGGCAGGAGGAACAGACGATGACGGTGACGCCCGCCAGCATGTCCTCGGGTTCGGACGGGACGTCCGCTACGTTGGCCGGAAAACTGCCGTTGCGATCCAAAACCAGGCTCCTTGCCCGGAAAACCCGCCGGGCGATCGGATACTTTAAGTCTCAGACGGCAGGTCTCCTGGCTCGCGGGTCGTCACCTTGGCGCCGCCTTCCCGGGGACATCCCAGTGGTTTTCGGCTGAGGCTCGTCGCTTACAGTTGCGGGGACAGCCGCGGATTTGGAATTTTTGAATTCCGCACCGCATTCCCTCTTGGCTCCTCCCTTTGCCGGGAGAAGACCGTCTGCTTCGGATTTAGGCTTACAGGTGCAGGCCTGTCAACGCGTGGCTACGACACCCGGATGTCGGCCAGCGCCGGACCGAGGTCGCCGGCCGGTGTCACTTCAATGCTCTCCAGGCCAAGCCAGGCTTGCATCTGCTTCAACTCTTCTACCAATTGGGCTGCTGTTTCGGCCGGTGCGCCGGCCTCGGCATAGGCGGCGTGGACGCGAAGCACGCTGGCAGGCCGATCAGCTCGGAGATCGACTCGGGCGACGATCCGGTCGCCGAGCAGGAATGGCAGCACGTAATAGCCGTATTGGCGCTTTTCGGCCGGTGTGTAGATCTCGATGCGGTAGCGGAAGCCGAAGAGCTTTTCGGTCCGGGTGCGCTCGAAGACGACGGGATCGAACGGGGCGAGCAAGGCGCGCGCCTCTATCCGGCGCGGAATGCGCGCGTCCTTGTGGAGATAAACGGTCTTGTCCCAGTCCTCGACGCGCACCGGCAGCAGTTCGCCCATTTCGACCAGTTCCTCGATTCGGTCTTTCGTGTCGCCCGGCGCCAGGCGGAAATAATCGCGCAGGTCGCCATAGGTGGCGATGCCATGGGCGCGGGCGGAAATGCGCAGCAATTCGCGGTGGGCGTCCTCGACCGACGGTACCGGCAGGTCGAGCACCGCCTGCGGCAGCACGCGCTCCGGCAGGTCGTAGTAGCGTTCGAAGCCGCGCCGGTAGGCGGTGGTGATGTATCCTGCCCAGAACAGCCATTCGAAGGCGTGCTTGGCCTCGCTCCAGCCCCACCAGCCGCCATTGCCCTTATGGCCCTCGATGTCGGAGGCGGCGATCGGCCCGCGATCGGCGACTTGCCTGTAGATCTCCTCGATCATCTCCTTGCGCTCGCGGCCCCATTTGGCGAGGCCGAGATACATTTCCTCGCCGCGTTCGGCGCGCTGCATGCGCCAGCGCATCAGCGGGTAGGTCTCGACCGGCAGGAAGGAGGCCTCATGCGCCCAATATTCAAAGACGGCGCGCCTGCGGGTGAGCGCGGCATTGTCGAGCAGCGAAAGCGGGTAGGGGCCAAGGCGCGAATAGAGCGGCATGTAATGAGCGCGCACCACCGCGCTGACGGAATCGATCTGCAGCAGCCCGGTGCGGGAGAGCACGCGGGCGAGGTGCCTGCGGTTAGGCTCGCCGCCGGGGCGAGGGTCCGTAAAGCCCTGCGCGCCAAGCGCGATGCGCCTGGCCATGCGAAGAGAGATTTTTTCCTTCATCAAGGTGCCTTTGCCTCGATCCGTTTACCTGACGTCCAGCCGATGATTCCAGCCATGCTAGCAGGCAAATGGCGGGAGATATGTCAGGAGAGGAAAGTGGAGTAAAAAGCGAAGGAAATCAAACAGGAGCGGATCGGACCAGTTTGCTCCGATATGGCGTCCAGGGCCGGATTTTGAACAAGGTTTGACTTGCTTCGCCGAAACCGCTGCGCTAACCCTCGCCGCGTCGCAGCATAGGGCCCTTAAAACGGTTCAGCGGGTTAAACTGTCACGCTTCCGCATTAGAGTCCGTTGCTGTAATCAAAGTGAACTGGCCCGCCAAAGGAAAGTCGCCGCATGAGCGCACTCCTAAGTTCGTACCTGCCCATCGTCCTGTTCATCGCAGTGGCGATGGTCGTCGGTCTGGCGCTTATCATCGCGCCGTTCCTGGTGGCCTACCGCAATCCCGACCCGGAAAAGCTTTCCGCCTATGAATGCGGGTTCAACTCGTTCGACGACGCCCGCATGAAATTCGACATCCGCTTCTACCTGGTGTCGATCCTGTTCATCATCTTCGACCTCGAGGTCGCCTTCCTGTTCCCGTGGGCGGTGTCCTTCTCCAAGGTCGGCATGCTCGGCTTCTGGTCGATGATGGTGTTCCTGGCGGTGCTGACCATCGGCTTTGCCTATGAATGGAAAAAAGGAGCGCTGGAATGGGATTGAACGACAGTTCAGGCACCCTCGTCGCGCCGAAGCCCAAGGGCATCATCGACCCCAACACCGGCAGGCCGGTGGGGGAGGACGATCCCTTCTTTCTCGAAATCAACAATGAGCTGGCCGACAAGGGTTTCCTCGTCACCTCGACCGAAGCGCTGATCACCTGGGCGCGCAGCGGCTCGCTGATGTTCATGACCTTCGGCCTCGCCTGCTGCGCGGTCGAGATGATCCATACTTCGATGCCGCGCTACGACTCGGAGCGGTTCGGCGTCGCGCCGCGTGCGTCTCCGCGCCAGTCCGACATCATGATCGTCGCCGGCACGCTGACCAACAAGATGGCGCCGGCGCTGCGCAAGGTCTACGACCAGATGCCGGAGCCGCGCTACGTCATCTCGATGGGCTCCTGCGCCAATGGCGGCGGTTACTACCACTATTCCTATTCAGTGGTGCGCGGCTGCGACCGCATCGTGCCGGTCGACATCTATGTGCCCGGCTGCCCGCCGAGCGCGGAAGCGCTGCTCTACGGCATTCTTCTGTTGCAGAAGAAGATCCGCCGCACCGGCACGATCGAACGGTGAACCGATGACCCTGGCGTTGAACGAACTCTCCACCTATCTCGGCGAGAAGCTCTCCGGCCGCATCGGCGAAACCGTGCTTGCCTATGGCGAACTGACCGTTTCCGTCGAACCCGGCAGCCTGATCGAGGTGGCGACCTTCCTGCGCGACGACCCGCGCTGCCAGTTCATCTCGATCATCGATATCTGCGGTGCCGACTATCCGTCGCGGGCCAAGCGCTTCGACGTCGTCTACCACCTTCTGTCGCCGAAGCAGAATGTCCGGATCCGCCTCAAGGTCCAGGCCGACGAAGAGACGCTGGTGCCGTCGCTGACCGCCGTCTATCCCGGCGCCGACTGGTACGAGCGCGAGACCTACGACCTCTATGGCGTGCTGTTCTCCGACCATCCCGACCTGCGACGCATCCTGACCGACTACGGCTTTGACGGGCATCCGCTGCGCAAGGATTTCCCGCTGACCGGCTTCGTCGAGGTGCGTTACGACGACGAGGCCAAGCGGGTCATCTACGAGCCGGTCGAGCTCAAGCAGGAATTCCGCAATTTCGATTTCCTCTCGCCATGGGAAGGCACCGACTACGTGCTGCCAGGCGACGAGAAGGCGAAACAGTGAGTAGCGAAGTAGTGAGTAGTCAGTAGGGAAGGAATTGGAAAAGCGGATCGAATCTTATCGAGACCTAATGGTGTGGCAATCGGCGATGGTTCTTGCCGAAGATTGTTATCGTGTCACCAAAGGTTTTCCGAAAGACGAGGTCTATGGAATGACCTCCCAGATGCGCCGCTCGGCGGTATCTATCGCCGCCAACATTGCTGAAGGGTATGGTCGTGAGAACAGAGGTTCGTTCGTTCAATTTCTGCGCATGGCGCAGGGTTCGCTGAAAGAACTGGAAACGCACATACTGCTGGCATGCCGTGTCGGTATGCTGGAAAGAGCCAACGAGACTGAGCTGCTGCTGCGATGCGAAGAGATTGGGAAAATGATGCGATCTCTTATCAGGACGGTGCAGGCAAAACAGGCGGAATAAGTAGGCATTGAGATTGATGATCACTACTCACTACTCACTACTGACTCTTCGCCAGAGGCGCCAGAATGGCTGAGACCTCCGTCCGTAACTTCAACATCAACTTCGGTCCGCAACACCCTGCGGCGCATGGCGTTTTGCGCCTAGTGCTGGAGCTGGACGGCGAGGTGGTCGACCGTGTCGATCCGCATATCGGGCTGCTCCACCGCGGCACCGAGAAGCTGATCGAAGCCAAGACCTACCTGCAGGCCGTGCCCTATCTCGACCGGCTCGACTATTGCGCGCCAATGAACCAGGAGCACGCCTTCGCGCTCGCGGCCGAGCGGCTGCTCGGCATCGAAGTGCCGAAGCGCGGCCAGCTGATCCGCGTGCTCTATTCCGAAATGGGCCGCATCATGTCGCACATCCTCAATGTGACGACGCAGGCGATGGACGTCGGTGCGCTGACCCCGCCGTTGTGGGGCTTCGTCGAGCGCGAAAAGCTGATGGTGTTCTACGAGCGCGCCTCCGGCTCGCGCATGCATGCGGCTTATTTTCGGCCGGGCGGCGTGCACCAGGACCTGCCGCAGAAGCTGGTCGAGGACATCGGCAAGTGGATCGACCCGTTCCTGAAATCGGTCGACGACCTCGACGCGCTGCTCACGCCCAACCGCATCTTCAAGCAGCGCAATGTCGACATCGGCACGGTGTCGCTCGCCGACGCCTGGGCCTGGGGTTTTTCGGGCGTGATGGTGCGCGGCTCGGGCGCTGCCTGGGACCTGCGCAAGGCGCAGCCTTATGAATGCTATGCCGAGATGGATTTCGACATCCCGGTCGGCAAGAACGGGGACTGCTTCGACCGCTATCTGGTGCGCATGGAAGAGATGCGCCAGTCGGCGAAGATCATGCGTCAGTGCGTGGATATTCTGCTCGGCAGGGAAAGCACCGGTCCGGTATCGAACCTCGACGGTAAGGTGGTGCCGCCGAAGCGCGCGGCGATGAAGCGCTCGATGGAAGCGCTGATCCATCATTTCAAGCTCTACACCGAGGGCTACCGCGTGCCGGCCGGCGA
Source organism: Mesorhizobium silamurunense (assembly GCF_014843825.1). GTDB lineage: Bacteria > Pseudomonadota > Alphaproteobacteria > Rhizobiales > Rhizobiaceae > Mesorhizobium > Mesorhizobium silamurunense. Next base: position 914 of record NZ_JHQR01000230.1, on the reverse strand, counting down.
GGTCTATGCGGCCGTCGAGGCGCCGAAAGGCGAGTTCGGTGTCTATCTCGTCTCCGACGGCACCAACAAGCCCTACCGCTGCAAGCTCCGGGCGCCAGGCTTCGCGCATCTGCAGGCCATGGATTTCCTGTGCCGCGGCCACATGCTGGCCGACGTCACCGCCGTGCTTGGCTCCCTCGACATCGTGTTTGGTGAGGTCGATCGCTAAAATGTCAGTCCGCCGTCTCGCAGATGCCAGCGTCCAGCCAGCCTCCTTCGCCTTCAACAAGGCGAACGCGGCGGCGGCCAAGCAGTGGATCGCCAAATATCCGAAGGGACGCGAGCAGTCGGCCATCATCCCCTTGCTGATGCTGGCGCAGGAGCAAGAAGGCTGGGTGACGAAGGCGGCGATCGAGGCGATCTGCGACATGCTCGGCATGCCGCGCATCCGCGGCCTCGAGGTGGCGACCTTCTACACGCAGTACCAGCTCAATCCGGTCGGCACCCGCGCCCATATCCAGGTCTGCGGCACCACGCCCTGCATGTTGCGCGGGTCTGAAGCGCTGATGGATGTCTGCCGCTCGAAGATTCATCACGATCAGTTCCACACCAATGACAAGGGCACGCTGTCGTGGGAGGAGGTCGAATGCCTCGGCGCCTGCGTCAACGCGCCGATGGTGATGATCTTCAAGGACACGTTCGAAGACCTGACGCCGGAACGGCTGGCCGAGATCATCGATCTCTATGAATCGGGCAAGGGTGCAGACGTTAAGCCGGGTCCGCAGAACGGCCGCACCGGCTCGGAGCCCGCCTCTGGCCTTACGACGCTCAAGAGCGAGAAGGCGATCCTAAAGGCGACCCGCGACAGGGAAGCAAAGGCGGCGGCGAAGGCGGCCAGGGAAGCCGCTGCCGCGGCACCGGCTGCGGCCCCCGCC
>NZ_JHQR01000226.1 GCF_014843825.1 Mesorhizobium silamurunense | reverse complement strand
GCCGCGTGCCGGTCTGACCGAGGAAATGCCGCACGATGCGCTGCGCGCTCGCCGCATCCGGCACGCCGACTATTGCGGTGGCGCTTGCGCCCGCGACCGGATCGAGCCGCAGCGCCACGCGGGTGACGATGCCGAGCGTGCCCTCCGCGCCGATGAACAGATGCTTCAGGTCATAGCCGGCGCTGGTCTTCAGCACCCGGGTGAGGTCGGAAAAGATGCGCCCGTCCGGCAGCACGGCTTCCAGGCCGAGCACGCGGTGGCGCATCGTGCCGTTGCGAAAGGCCATGATGCCGCCGGCATTGGTGGAAACCATGCCGCCGATGGTGGCGCTGCCGCGCGCGGCAAGGTCGATGCCCGGGTCGAGCCCATGCACCGCCGCCGCTTCTTGCAGGAGCCCAAGCGTCGCACCCGCCTGGACGATCGCCACGCGCGCGAACGGGTCGATCTCCTCGATTTTGTTGAGAGCGCCGAGGTCGCAGATCACCTGGCCCGCAACCGTCGCCGCCCCGCCC
>NZ_JHQR01000227.1 GCF_014843825.1 Mesorhizobium silamurunense | reverse complement strand
CCGCGCCGGCCGGCATGGCCGCGAGCAGGGCGGCGCGACCGATGCCGCCGATGATCTGGCCGCGCATCGCCTCGATTGCGGCACGCACGCCCTCCATGGTCTCGCCGTAGCGCTTGTAGGGAACGCATTCGCCGCGCCCGGCATGACCATTCTCGCCGATCGTCACGGTGATGACCTCGGCCTCGGTTTTCGATCCGCGTGAGATGGTGAAGGTGCCCGCGATCGGGAATCGCTCGGCCTCGACCGAAATGACACGCGCCATATTTTTCTTCTCCGGCTGTGCGACACCGGTCTGCCGGCAAATCGACACGCCAGTCCCGTCACGCTAAACAGGACGCCATGTTGACCATCCGCAAACGCGACGCAAGCCGCACGCCCGCCGGTGAGGCCAATCACCAGCCGCGCATCGCCGTCGGCGAGGAAGGCGACGTGCTGGCTTGCGCCTTTTCCGGTGTCTGGACGACGCGGACCGTGGCATCGGTCGACGCCGAGATGCGCAAGATCGAAAAGCGCAACGGCGCCAAGACACTGATGCTCGATCTTTCCAAGATCGAGAAGTTGGATACGGCCGGCGCCTGGCTGATCGATCGGCTGGCCAGCGCCTTCGAGAAGAAGGGCGTCGAGGTCCATGTGCAGGGGCAGAGCGAGATCGCCTCGATCCTGCTCGGCGCCGTCGGCGAGGCGGTGCGGCGCGAGCCCGAATCGGGACCGGCCGGCCCGCCCAACATCATCCTGCGCGCGCTGGAGCTGGTCGGCCGCCGCGTCTACGAGATGCGCGACGACTTCCTCGCCTCGATGAACATCCTCGGCGCCACCATCCGCGGCGCGCAGATGAAGCTTGGCCGCGGCCATGCGGTCAATCCGGCCGCGATCTTCAACCAGATCGACCGCATGGGCGTCGGCGCCATTCCCGTGGTGGTGCTGATGTCGGCCATCGTCGGCGCCATCGTCGCCCAGCAGGGCGCCTATCAGCTCAGCTATTTCGGCGCCGACATCTTCGTCGTCGACCTCGTCGGCGTGCTGATCCTGCGCGAGCTCGGCGTGCTGATGACGGCGATCATGCTCGCCGGCCGCTCGGGAAGCGCCATCACCGCCGAGATCGGCTCGATGAAGATGCGCGAGGAGGTCGATGCGCTGAAGGTGATCGGGCTCAACCCGATCGGCGTGCTGGTATTTCCGCGGCTCGTCGCGCTGGTGATTGCGCTGCCATGCCTGACGATCATCGCCAATTTCGCCGCGCTTGGCGGCGGCATCATCGCCGCATGGCTCTATTCCGACATTCCGCCGGCTGCGTTCATCGACCGGCTGCGTGTCGCCATCGACCTCAGCACTATCTTTGCCGGGCTGATCAAGGCGCCGTTCATGGCCATGATCATCGGCACCATCGCGTCGGTCGAAGGCATGAAGGTCGGCGGCAGCGCCGAATCGCTCGGCCGCCATGTGACCGCCTCGGTGGTGAAGTCGATCTTCGTCGTCATCATCCTCGACGGGCTTTTCGCCATGTTCTACGCAGCGATCGAGTTCTGAGATGGCAGTCGCAAGCGGCAATGGGGTCGAGACGACGCAAAACGCGGATGAAAGCGAAATCGTGCTTTCGGTCCGGGACGTCACCGTCGCCATCGAAGACAAGCTGATCCTCGACAAGCTTTCGCTCGACATCAAGCGTGGCGAGATCCTGGGTTTCGTCGGCGCCTCGGGCGCCGGCAAGTCGGTCTTGCTGCGCACCATCCTCGGGCTGATGCCTAAGCAATCCGGAACCATCAGACTGTTCGGCGTCGACGTCGACAAGGCAAGCGAGGTCGAGCGCCTGCGCATCGATATGCGGCTTGGCGTCCTGTTCCAGCACGGCGCGCTGTTTTCGGCGCTGACGGTGCTGGAGAACGTGCAGGTGCCGATGCGCGAATATCTGGACCTGCCGAAGGCGCTGATGGACGAGCTCGCCATGCTGAAGGTCGAGCTGGTCGGGCTGCCGCCGGACGCGGCGCAGAAATTCCCCTCCGAGCTTTCTGGCGGCATGATCAAACGCGCGGCGCTGGCGCGCGCGCTGGCGCTAGATCCGGACATCGTCTTTCTCGACGAGCCGACCTCCGGCCTCGATCCGATCAGTGCCGCCGAGTTCGACGAGCTGGTCGTCAAGCTGCGCGATACGATGGATTTGACGGTTTACATGGTCACGCACGACCTCGACACGCTGTTCACCGCCTGCGACCACGTGGCGGTGCTCGGCAAGAAGAGGGTGCTGGTCGAAGGCACGATCGACGACATGCTGAAGAGCGAAGAGCCGTGGGTCAAATCCTATTTCCGCGGAAAACGCGCCCGCCAACTTGATCTTGCGGCGCGCGCATAGCCATAAGTGGGGCAATGGAAACCAGAGCCAACTATGTAATTGTCGGCATCTTCACGCTGGCCGCGATCCTCGCGGCCTTCGCCTTCGTCTATTGGACGGCCGCAATCGGCGAGCGGGGCGAGACGACTCTTCTGCGTGTGCGCATCCCGGGCTCGGCTTCCGGCCTCGGCCGAGGCAGCTTCGTGCTCTTCAACGGCGTCAAGGTGGGCGACGTCAAACGGGTCTATATCGACGTCGACAATCCGACCGTCGCCATCGCCGACACCGAGATCGACCGTATGACGCCGATCACCAAATCGACGCAGGCCGATATCGGGCTTGCCGGCCTTACCGGCCAGGCCAATATCGAGCTGAAAGGCGCCGATCCCAAGGAAGTGAAGCTGCTCGACCAGGCCGAGAAAGAAGGCAGGGTGCCGGAGATCGTCGCCAATCCGTCGGCCGTGACCAACCTGTTGCAGACGGCGCAGAACATCTTCACCCGTGCCGACAAGGTGCTTTCAGAGCTCGAGGGCTTCACCAAGGACGTTCGCGGTCCGCTGACGCAGACCGTCAAGAACGTCGAGACCTTCTCCGACGCGCTGGCCAAGAATTCGGATGGCATCGACAAGTTCCTGTCCGCCGTAAGTTCGCTTTCGGACCAGTTGAAGGCCGTTTCCGGCAGGCTGGACAGCACGTTAGCGGCGGCCGAGGGCTTGCTGAACTCCGTCGACAAAGACCGGATCAAGAGCATCGTCGCCAATGTAGACACGGTTACGGCGAACCTTAAGGAAACCAGCAAGCAATTTGATACCACCATCGACAACGTCAACACGGCGGTCAACTCGATCAACGATTTCGCCAAGCAGACGCAAGGCACGCTGGCCAAGGTTAATGGCGTGCTCGACGGCATCGATCCGGCTGAAGTGCGCACGGCGCTGGCCAACATCCAGAAGGCCAGCGACAGCGCCAACAAGGCGGCCGCCGACATCGCCAAGGTCACCGACAAGATCGCCAACCGCTCCGACGACATCAACGACACCATCAAGAATGCCCGCCAGCTCGCGCAGCGCCTCAACGATGCCTCGGTGCGCGTCGATGACATCCTCGAAAAGGTCGACCATTTGCTCGGATCCGGCGAGGCCAACGGCGTGATAGCCGATGCGAGAGCGACGCTGAAATCCTTCAAGCAGGTCGCCGATACGCTGAACGCCCGCCTCGGCACCATCACCGACAATCTGGCGCGCTTCTCCGGTTCGGGGCTGCAGAATGTGGAGGCGCTGGTGCAGGACAGCCGGCGCTCGATCAACCGCATCGAGGAGGCGGTGACCGATCTCAGCCGCAACCCGCAACGCATACTGACGGGCGGCGAGGGAGAGGTCCGTCAGTTTGACGGCAGGGCGCGGCGTTGACTTCGGCTGCCGCGAACGCCAAGAAGATGGGTTGCAGCTGTAGGTTGATCGTAAGGTCCGGGGACAACGGGGATCGCGCGTGAAGTCAGTGAGAGGGTTGAAGTCGGTCGCTGCCGCGGCGCTCGTGTTGACGCTCGCTGGCTGCGCGGCGCTGGGAGGCAAGCCGGCGCCGCTCGATACGTTCGAGCTTTCCGCGCCTTCGGTCGACATGCACGGCCATAGCCGCCGCCAGATCCTGATCGCCCAGCCTTCGGCGCTGAAGGCGCTGGACAGCCAGAACATCGTCATCAGGCCGTCAGACCAGTCGATCCAGTTCCTCAAGGGCGCGCAATGGGCGGACCGCCTGCCGCTGATCGTGCAGGCAAGGCTCGCCGAGACCTTCCAGCGCTCGGGCAGCTTTGCCGGCGTCGGCAAGCCGGGCGAGGGGCTGGCGATCGATTACCAGATCATCGTCGAGGTGCGGTCCTTCGAAGTCCGGGTGAATGGCGGCGCGCATGCCGACGTCGACCTGTTCGTGCGCATCCTCAACGACCGCAACGGCGAGGTGCGCGCCTCGAAGAGCTTCACGGCGAGCGCGCCGGTCTCGGGCAGCGGCAACGCCGCCTATGTCGGCGCGCTGGACAACGCGTTTGGCCAGGCAGCTAAGGACATCGTCCGCTGGACGGACTCGGTGATCTGATTGTCGCCCGCTGGGGGCACGTTGCCCGAACCACAGCGATCTCCGCGCCAAGCCGGAACAGGATGCTGGGCAACAAGCTGGACTAACAAACGTCGGCGCCGGCCCGCTCGGATAAAACAAAAGGCGGGAACGTGTCCCGCCATTTTGTTACTCGCCTAACGACCGCTCAGTGCAGGCGGCCGCTGGCGTGGGCAAGCATCGTGTAGACCTTGCCGGTGTCCGACGTCAGATAGGTCTGCGCCATGATGTTGTCGCGGTCGTTGCGCGAGACATCCTTGAGCAGCTTCTCGAAATCGTCGCAATAGCGGTCGACGGCGGCGCGGAACTCGGCCTCGGCCTGATACTTGCGGCGTATCTCGTCGAAGGTCTGCTGGCCCTTCAGCGTGTAGAGCCGGCGCGTGAACACGTCGCGTTCGCCGCGGCGATAGCGGTTCCACAGCTCGATCGAGGCGTCATGGTCGATGGCGCGCGCGATGTCGACGGACAGCGAGTTGAGCGATTCCATGACATGCAGCGGCGAGCGCTGGGCAGGGGTCGCGCGCGGCGCTTCCGCGGGCGCCGCCGGCTTCAGCTCTTCCTCGCGCGAGGCGTTGGTCAGGAGATCACGCACCCAGCCACCCTG
>NZ_JHQR01000223.1 GCF_014843825.1 Mesorhizobium silamurunense | reverse complement strand
CGCCCTCGTTGGTGGGGCGTATATAGTCGGAGCTCCCTCGACGCGTCAACACCGATTTCGAACTTTCTTGAATTTTTTGCGACAAATTTTTCGGAAGCTACTTTTCATAGCCGACTGCCCTTGCGGCAGCTCCATAGTCGCCCGCATCGAGCCCTATTGCCGCCGCATTGAGGTTCGACACCGGCACATAGTAAGGAAGCGCGCGCGTATGCGTGAGAGCCTCGACAACAGACGACAAGAGCACCGTTCGTAAGAGACGCGTGATTGGGGATATCGGCCCCGGCTTGCCGCTTCGTTTGACTTCAATGGCCGCGACAGGCAAATGTCATGGCCGCAACGACAACGACAAGCCGTTTCGCCCGGGGAAGAAGCAGCCTTTCTGGATGCCAGACACGGAAGATGTCATAGCCGAACTCGGCAACGAGCCGCCGCTGATCGCGGACGGCCGCAGCGGTCCGCCTGACCGCCGCGAAGTCTCGGCGCGGTGGCTTTCGGGCACTTTCCTGACCGGCGTGACCTCGAGCGTGCTGATGGGCGTGGCCCTGTTCGCGGCGCTTGACGGGCGCCAGCAGCTGGCGACGCCGCCGGAAATCGCCGAGCTCATCAACCTCGCCAGCGGCGGCGATGATTCCGGCGAGCAGGCCAAGACGACCAGGCTGGTCGCGCCGCGCCAGATCGCCAGAGCCAAGGACCGCCGGCGCATGGAAGTGTCGATGGTCACCAAGGTCGGCGACCGCGACGTTATCCACACCATGCCGTTCGTGCAGATCAAGATGGCGCTTGCGGCCGGCCACACCACCAGCCGCCCCTACCCGCCATTCGACCCGCTACAAGTCTTCGGCGACGACGGCGACGACAACGCCCAGCCGGCCACCGCCGCCGCGGTCGCCGGCCAGATCTACGGCGCCAAGGTCGAGAGCGAGATGAGCCTGAAGACGGTCGATTTCCCGATCGAGACGGCATCCTTCGACGAAAAGAGTGATCTCTCCGCCGACGAAGTGGAAAAGGTCGTGCGCGAAGCCGGCAATGGCCTCAGCGACGGCGCCGTCCAGGTCGCGGCGCTTCATTATGTCGACCCACAACGATTCGGCGACGCCTTCGCCGAGAGCATGGCCGGTTCCTACGACGTCAAGATCACGCCGGAAAACGTCTCGGTGACAACGCGCGCCACGCCGGACGACCAGGCGCCGGCCTTTGCCGAAGAGATCATCCCTTTCACCCAGGATACGGACATCGCCGAAGCTTTCGCCGATTCCGGCTACACCGGCGATGACGCCACCGGGATGGCGGAAGCGATCGGCAAGCTCTTGAACGCGACGGCACTGAAGGCAGGAACCGTGCTGCGCGTCGGCCTCGAGGTGCGCGGCGATATCGCCAAGGTCGTCCGCACCAGCGTCTATGACCGCACCACGCATATCGTCACCATCGCGCTCGACGATCGCGGGCAGTTCGTGCCGGCACAGGAGCCGGAGCCCAATCCCGAATTGCTGACCGCATTCGACGATTCGCCGCCGGTGGTGGTTCGCGGCAACCTGCCCAATGTCTATGACGGCATCTATCGTGCCGCCTATTCCTACGGCATGTCGAAATCAATGACGCAGAAGCTGATCAAGCTTCTTGCCTCGGACGTCGATTTCCAGTCGCGTCTTTCGCCCTCCGATCGTCTCGAGGTCCTGTTCTCGCAGCCTGACGGCGACGACCAGACCTCCGACAGTTCCGAGCTTCTCTATGTTTCGGCCACCTTCGGCGGACAGATGCGGAATTTCTACCGCTTCCAGATGCAGGACGGCAGCGTCGACTATTTCGACGAGAACGGCAGCAGCGCCAAGCAGTTCCTGCTGCGCAACCCACTGCCGAATGGTCGCTTCACCTCCGGCTTCGGTGCCCGTCGGCATCCGATTCTCGGCTATGTGCGCATGCACACGGGCACAGACTGGGCCGCTCCAATAGGATCGCCGATCATCGCCGCTGGCAATGGCGTGGTCGAAAAAGCCGGCTGGGCCGGCGGCTACGGCAAGCAGATCATCATCCGTCACGCCAACGGCTACGAGACGTCCTACAATCACCAGAGCGCTTTTGCCAAAGGCATCGAGCCGGGTGTTCACGTCCGCCAGGGCCAGGTCATCGGCTATCTCGGCCAGACGGGTCTGTCGACCGGCCCGCATCTCCACTACGAGTTGATCGTCAACGGCACCAAGGTCGATTCGATGCGTGTCCGCCTGCCGGTCGGCAAGGTGCTGAAGGGCGACGACCTCGTCGCTTTCAAGAAAGAGCGCGAGCGCATCGACGACCTGCTCAAGCAGGAAGACGGAAATTCGCTGAAGGTCGCCAGCGCCAAGACCGATTCGCAGGTTCCCAACTGAGCAATTCCAGGAAAGTGCGTAGCGGTTGGGCTCGGCGACTTCGCCTTAGCCTTCCGTCCGGGAATTGCGTCAAACTGCTTTAATCACGCGAATCGCCCGTCTGCTGCGGCCAGGGCAGCGCCTGGCCGGGCACGGTGAACCAGGCGATGATCGACGACAGCAGGCAAAGCAGCGCCGTGACCGCGGCAACCGCGGCAAAAGCCGAATCGCTTGCCGCAATCCTCAACGCATCGAGATTGGCCGCGAGTCCGGACTGGGGCGGTTCGCCGAAACCGGGGATGCCGGCGGGGTTGCCGGTCAATCGCGCATAGACGAAAGCCGCGAGCGAACCCATAGCCGCCACCGCGATCAGCCCGCCGACGCGCGAGACGGCGTTGTTGATGCCGGATGCGGCGCCAGTGTCCTTGTCGTCGACCGAGGTCATTACCGCCGTCGACAGCGGCGACACCACGAGCGACATGCCGAGCCCCATCAAAGCCATCAGCGGAAAGGTTCCGGTCCAGAAATTATGGACGCCGGTATGGGCGAGCAGGGCCATGCCGGCAAAGGCGATGGCAACGACGAAGCTGCCGGCGGCGATCGGCAGGCGCGGGCCGATCTTGTCGGACCACTGGCCGACCGGCCCCGACAGCAGCGCGATCGATGCCGACAACGGCAGGAAGATGAAGCCGACCTCGGCCGAGCTCAGTCCCCAACCCGCGATCAGAACCATCGGCAGGTAGAAGAGGTTCGCCGACAGCGCGAAGTAGAGGAAGAAGGTCGCCAGATTGGCGCCGGCAAAAGCGCCGATGCGGAACAGGCCGAGATCGATCATCGGCTCGCGCTGCCAGCGCTCGTAGAGGATGAAGACGAAGAGCAGGACCACGCCGGCGACGATCGCCGGCCCGGCCATCATCCCGCCGCCCTCGGCGTTCATCGCCGTCAGCCCGTAGGCCAGCCATCCGAAGGCAAGTGTGGCGAGCGCCGCACCCCCGAGATCGAGGCTGCGCTTTTCGGTCGGCTGGTCGGCCGGGATCTTGGCGAGCAGCAGATAGATCGAAACCAGTCCGAGCGGCAGGTTGACGGCAAAGATCGCGCGCCAGACGCCGTTGCCGAAGGTCGACAGCACGAAGCCGCCCAGCACCGGCCCAAGCGCCGTCGTCAGCGCCGAAGCGGCCGCCCAGATGCCGATCGCCCGGCCGCGCTCCTTTTTCGGATAGGCCTTGGCGATGATGGCGAGGCTGCCCGGCACCATGATGGCGGCGCCGATGCCTTGGATGGCGCGGAAGCCGATCAGCACTGCCGGATCGGGGGCCAGCGCGCAGGCGAGCGAGGCGGCGATGAAAAGCGCAATGCCGTTGACGAAGGCGCGCCTGAGGCCGAATCGGTCGCCGGCGGCACCACCAGCCAGGATCAGTGCCGACAACGTCAGCGCGTAAGCGTTGGAGATCCACTGCGCTTCCGCAAGGCTGGCGCCGAGATTGACGCGCAGCGCCGGTATGGCGATCGCCAGGACAGAACCGTCGATGAAGCCGAGCGCTGAAGCCAGGATCGCAGCCACCAGCACGAACTTGCGCTGCGTTTGCGGGCAGAACGTTCCGTTCGCGCGCGTCGCGGTCGAAATCGAATCGGCGGTGGCTTCACTCGAGGAAGGCATGAAAGCCTGCTTAGCTCTCCGGCGCATTCATAACAACGAGCCAGAAGATTGCAGTCCTTGAAACCAGTTTGCACTCACCGCATGGCCAGGAAAGTAGCAATCGCAACGCAAACGGGCCGTCGCGTGCTAGGTTCCGGCCGGTCATTGCCAAAGGGGGAAGCCATGAAGCGGCCGCTGGAACCATCAGCCGAAGGGCGCGGACGCATCGTCGGCATAACCGACGGCGTCTTTGCCATCGCGCTCACCTTGATCGTGCTGGAGATTAGGGTGCCGGCGCATGAAGTGGTGCATTCGGAGGGCGAGCTGCTTGCGGCTGTCCTGGCGCTTGCGCCGCGTTTCCTGACCTATGCGCTGAGCTTCCTGACGTTGACCATCTTCTGGTTCGGCCAGCAGGCGCAGCATGGCCTGATCGCGAAATCGGATCGGCGGCTCGCAACGCTCAATCTCTGCTTTCTCGCCTTCATCGCGCTGCTGCCGTTCTCCACCGACCTGCTGGCCGATTTCCTCGAGTTCAGGGTCGCGGTGCTCGTCTACTGGCTGAACCTTCTGATGCTTGGCGTGACACTTTTCGCGAGCTGGTGGTACGCCGACAGGAACGGCATGCTGGCGGAGGAGGTCGACGCGCAAACGAGGCGTACCGTCTATCAGCGCATCGTCAAGGCGCAGATCCTTTGGGCGATCGGCACAGCGCTTTGCCTCATCACCCCGCTGGCGAGCATCGCCTTCATCCTGCTCGTGCAGCTGATCTATGCCGCCGCGCTGCGCGGCTCATTGCTGCGCAAAATCATCGGCTGACGATCCGCCGACAAACTCCACCGTGACGCCCGGCGAGACCAGCTTGGCGAGTTCGCGCGCGTCCCAATTGGTCAGGCGCACGCAGCCATGGCTCTCGGTCTTGCCGATCTTGGATGGATCGGGCGTGCCGTGGATGCCGTAGGTCGGTTTGTCCAGCGCGATCCAGACCGAGCCCACCGGACCGTTCGGCCCGGGCGGGATGGTCAGGATCTTGTCGTTCTGGCCCTGCTTGAAATTGATGCTGGGATTGTAGGTGTAATTCGGGTCGAGCGCGATGCGCGACACTGTGTGGATGCCAGTCGGCGACGGCGTGTCGGCCGAGCCGATGGTGGCCGGATAGGCCGCGACCAGCTTGCCGCCCGCGTCATAGGCGAAGACTTCCTTCTTGTCCTTGTCGGCGACGATGCGGGCAACCGGCGTCGACACCAGCTTGCCGAAATTGGCGACCTTGACGATCGTGCCGGGCCGATTGAAGTCGAGCCCCTTGTTGATCGACTTCAGATAGCCTTCGTCCATGTGGAAGCGTTCGGCCAGCGCCTCGGTCACCGAGGTGTAGCCCATGCGGTCGAGCCTGGCCTTCTGGCTGTAATCTTCCGGGATCGAAGCGACATAGGGACCGGCCGCGTCTTCGGGCGTGATCGTATAGGAAGCGAAGGCGTCGCCGCCAGACTGAGCAAGCGCCGTCTTGATGCCGACCGCGTCGGTCGATTTCAGATTGCTGCCCGTGATCTGGTTATAGGCGGCCAAAGCCTTATCGACATTCGAGCCGAAACGGCCGTCGATGACACCCGGCGAGGCACCGCCGCGGTCGAGCAGCACCTGAAGTTCGGCCACGTCCTGGCGCACGCCGAGCGACAGTGACGGATCGACGGTTGCCTTGCCGCCTGTGTCCGGCGGCAGCGCGGCATGGGTGTCCGGGTTGGTCTGCAGCACTTCCCCCTGACCTGGCTGCGCCGGATCGATCGACGCCTCGTTCAGCGGCTGGCGCTTGATGGTGTCCGACTTTGGCGCCTCCGGATAGGTGGTGGCATAACCCTCATCGCTCGGCGCCGGCGGATAGGCGTCGACGGAATTGTCGTTATAGGGGTCGTTCTCGTCGACCGGCGGCGGAATGACCCTGCCCTCTTCTTCAAGTTGGCGACGGCGGAAGCGGGCCATGTCGTCGGGATTGTCGAGATAGTAGCGGTCGTCGTCCTCGGCCGGCGCGCGCCCAAGTTCCTGCATCCGCAACTGGCGGCGCAGCGCCCGGCGATCGAGCCTGGTCTGCGGCGGCTGGATGGCGATGACCTTGCCGGTGTCGGCATCGACAAGAACCCGGTTGCCCCTGGCATCATAATAGATGTCGACATTGCCGTCCTGGGCGAGCAGGAGTGCGCCGTGCTGAGCCGGCCGAACCGCCTTCTGCGCGTCATCCCCGCTCGGCGCCGCGAGCGCGCCAGAAGAGACCAGCCCGGCCGCGAGTGCCGAAAGGGAAAAAATCGTGCGCAGCATGTGGGTCAGGCTCTCCGGTCGGCTCGGTCTTGGCAGGCGAAGCTTTCGCCAGCAAACCAGTTACCAAAATTAAGGTTCCAACATGAACCGGGCATGAAGATGGCGGATTTCCGGCGTTTCACCATGATCCCGAACGAATGTCAGCGTAGCCCCAGTTCGCTGCGTGCCAGTTTAGTCAGCTTCAGCACGACCAGGCGGTGACTTTCGCGCAGATAGTCCTTCAGCGCAGCATCATCCACGCTCTGGCTTGTCTGGCGCTGGATCCATTTGATGCCGCGCGAGGCTAGATAGGGCGCGGGCCGGCAGCCCGGCTGTTCCTTCAGCACGTCAAAGGCCATGTCGGAGCATTTGAAGGTGACCAAGACTTGGCCCTCCCGGTTGTGGCCGCCGATCGCGAACACCTTGCCGCCGACCTTCCAGACATGAGCGCCGCCCCACTGCACGACATGCGTCGCGGCGGGAAGCGAGGCGCAAAAGCCGTTATAGTCCTCGAGCTTCATTGGAATCAGCCCTCCTGGAACCGCGACCAAGGTCGGTTTTGCAGTAAGGCCCTGTCGAAATGCAAGAGCGCGCCGCACCGGCCGGGTGCGACGCGCTCCTGGTATTTGTTTTACGCAATTCCGGACGGAAAATCGCTAAGCACTTTTCCTGGAATTGCTCCGCTCCGGCTCGAATCAGGCGGCGGCTTCGGCCGCCACCACGGTCGGCTTCGAGCGGAAGTTCAGGCGATCGGAGCCGGCGGTGACCTTGACGGTCGAGCCGTCGAGGATTTCGCCGAGCAGGATCTTCTCCGCCAGCAGGTCCTGCAGTTCCTTCTGCATCACCCGCTTCAGCGGCCTCGCACCATAGGCCGGATCATAACCCTTGGCGGCCAGCCACTCGATCGCATCGTGATCGAGCGACAGCGTGATCTTGCGATCGACAAGCAGGTTCTCCAGGCGCTTGAGCTGGATCTCGACGATGCGGTCCATGTCCTGGCGGCGCAGCCGGTGGAACAGGATCACCTCGTCGACGCGGTTGAGGAACTCCGGACGGAACGAGGCTCTCACCGCGCTCATCACCTCGTCGCGCACGGCATCGACGTCCTGGTCGTCGCGTAGATTGACCAGATATTCGGCGCCAAGGTTCGACGTCATGATGATCAGCGTGTTGCGGAAGTCGACCGTGCGGCCCTGGCCGTCGGTGAGCCGGCCGTCGTCGAGCACCTGCAGGAGCACGTTGAACACGTCCGGATGCGCCTTCTCGATCTCGTCGAACAGCACGACCTGGTATGGCCGGCGCCGCACCGCTTCGGTGAGCGCGCCGCCCTCCTCATAGCCGACATAGCCGGGAGGCGCGCCGATCAGTCGGGCGACGGAGTGCTTCTCCATGAACTCCGACATGTCGATGCGCACCATGGCGCTCTCGTCGTCGAACAGGAAGCTGGCGAGCGCCTTGGTGAGCTCCGTCTTGCCGACGCCGGTGGGGCCGAGGAACATGAACGAGCCGATCGGCCGGTTCGGATCCTGCAGACCGGCGCGGGCGCGCCGCACGGCCTTGGAAACCGCCTGCACCGCCTCGCCCTGGCCGACGACGCGCTTGCCGATCTCGTCTTCCATGCGCAAGAGCTTCTCGCGCTGGCCCTCCAGCATCTTGTCGACCGGAATGCCGGTCCAGCGCGACACGACATGGGCGACATGGTCGGGCGTGACCACCTCTTCCACCATACCGGCCTTGCCGTCCTGGGCTTCGGCTTCCTTGAGCTTCTTCTCCAGCTCCGGGATCTTACCATAGGCAAGCTCGCCGGCGCGCTGGAACTCGCCCTTGCGCTGGGCAATCGCCAGCTCGTTGCGCATCTCGTCGAGTTGCTTCTTGAGGTCGGCGGCAAGGCCAAGCTTCTGCTTTTCGGCCTGCCACTTGGCCGTCAGCTCGGTCGACTGCTCTTCGAGGTCGGCCAGCTCCTTCTCCAGCTTTGCCAGCCGATCCTTCGAGGCGTCGTCCTTCTCGACCTTCAGCGCCTCGCGCTCGATCTTGAGCTGCATGATGCGCCGATCGATCTCGTCCAGCGCCTCGGGCTTGGAATCGACCTGCATCCTCAGCCGCGACGCGGCCTCGTCGACCAGGTCGATCGCCTTGTCCGGCAGGAATCGGTCGGCGATGTAGCGGTTGGACAGCGTCGCGGCCGAGACAAGCGCCGAATCGGATATGCGCACCTTGTGGTGCTGCTCGTATTTCTCCTTCAGGCCGCGCAGGATCGAGACGGTGTCCTCGACCGTCGGCTCGTCGACGAAGACGGGCTGGAAGCGGCGGGCAAGGGCGGCGTCCTTTTCGACATGCTTGCGGTATTCGTCGAGCGTGGTCGCGCCGACGCAGTGCAGCTCGCCGCGCGCCAGCGCCGGCTTCAAAAGATTCGACGCGTCCATCGCGCCCTCCGCCTTGCCGGCGCCGACCAGCGTGTGCATCTCGTCGATGAACAGGATGATGTTGCCGCTGGCGGCGGTGACTTCGTTGAGCACGGCCTTCAGCCGTTCCTCGAACTCGCCGCGATACTTGGCGCCGGCAATCAGCGCGCCCATGTCGAGCGCCATCAACTGCTTGTCCTTCAGCGATTCCGGTACGTCGCCATTGACGATGCGCAGCGCCAGGCCTTCGGCGATCGCCGTCTTGCCGACGCCCGGCTCGCCGATCAGCACGGGATTGTTCTTGGTGCGCCGCGACAGCACCTGGATGGTGCGGCGGATCTCGTCGTCACGGCCGATGACCGGATCAAGCTTGCCGGAGCGGGCGTCGGCGGTGAGATCCCGCGCGTATTTCTTCAGCGCGTCATAGCCCTGCTCGGCATTGGCCGAATCAGCGGTGCGGCCCTTGCGGACGTCGTTGATGACCTGGTTCAGCGCCTGCGCGGTGACGCCGGCCTTGGCCAGGATGTCGGCTGTCTTGGCCGACTTCTCCATGGCGAGCGCCTGCAGCAGCCGCTCGACGGTGACGAAGCTGTCGCCGGCCTTCCTGGCCAGTTCCTCGGCGGTCGAGAACACCTTGGCGAGCGGCTGGGCGAGGTAAAGCTGGCCGTTGCCGCCTTCGACCTTGGGCATTGCCTCGAGCGCCGCCTCGACGCCGAGCTTGACGTCGCGGACACGGCCGCCGGCGCGCTCGATCAAGGACGCGGCAAGGCCCTCATCATCGTCGACGAGCACCTTCAGCATATGTTCGGGGGTGAATTGCTGGTGGTTGCGCGAGAGCGCCATGGTTTGCGCGGACTGGATGAAGCCGCGCACGCGCTCCGAGTATTTCTCAAGATTCATATCTGTCTCCTTCCATCACCGGCCCGCTTTGCGGCACCGGATCAGATTGCGGTGACGGACCCGCTCATTCGAGCCAGGCCCTGTTCAGCCGAGATATGGTATATAGGCCCAGGTCTCTCAAGACGCCTTGATGTCGGTCAACGCAGAATATTCTAAACGCATATCGCCCAAAAGCGCGCAGCGGTTTTGGGAGAACGACATGCATCAAAACAAAGACTTGAAGCGCATCGCCTGAATCCGCTTCCCCGCGACGCGCGCAAACGAAAACGGCGGAGATTTCTCTCCGCCGTTCGAATGCCTGAAAATGGACCCGGATCAGTTGCCGGGATCAGTCATTTATGTCGGCGACCGCCGGTTCGCTGGTGCCGCCTGCCGGCTCGGCGCCACTGTCGCTCGGCGCCGCACTTGCCTCTTCGGCGGCAGCGACGACTGCTTCGTTGCCGATGTCCGCGGTGTCGCCGCGATCGGCGGGGCTGCCCTCCCGGTCGGCATTG
>NZ_JHQR01000235.1 GCF_014843825.1 Mesorhizobium silamurunense | reverse complement strand
CGATCAGTATGGCGAGTTGGGATTCGAGGTGTTTGCCGACAGCATCACCTATAACGGGTACACTTACAACGGATACCGTCACGATGCCTTGCCGCCAGATGGCGGGCCGTATGGCTCGGACTTGGCCTTCCTGAGGAAGCAGCACCTGGATCCGAACAATGTCGTCTTCGGCGTGCTCCAACCCCTGGTAGCGCAGGGCAATGGCGGTCGCAATCTCGATCTCAGCAACGCGTTGGCCGTTGCGATCAACGATTGGCAGATCGCCGAGTTCGTCGAGTTGGAGGATCGGCTGAAGGCGTCCGTTCTGGTCGTTCCGGACGATGCCGTTTCCGCGGTCGCAGAAATCGAAAAGCGTGCGCTGGATGCGCGATTTGTCCAGGTGCAGATCCCAATCGGGACAACGGAGCTGTTGGGTCACCGGCGCTACAGGCCTATCCTGGAAGCCGCGGCTCGTCATGGCTTTCCGATCGGAATGCACGTCGGAGGCCGAGCCGGCGCACACACTGCCAGCGGTTGGCCGTCCTATTACTGTGAGAGCCATTTGGACTACACCTTGCCTGCTCAGTCGCAGGTTATGAGTCTCATTCTTGATGGCGTGTTCGACCAGTTGCCGTCTCTCAAGGTGATCATCGTCGAGTGCGGCTGTGCCTGGTCGATCGGACTTGGACACCGGCTCGACATGATGTGGCGGCGTATGGCCTCGGAAGTCGCAAGCCTGAAACATCCGCCTTCCCATTATCTTCGCGAGCATTTCTACTTTTCCACACAGCCGGTGGAAGAGCCGGACAATCCCGAGGATCTCAACTATCTGTTTGAGCAAATCGGCTGGAACAGGCTACTGTACGCGAGCGATTATCCTCACTGGGACTTCGACGACCCGCGCTATGCCTTCAAGGCACGAATATCCGAGGAACATAGGGCGCTGCTCTTTCGGGAGAACGCCAGAGAAGTTTACCGGATCCTGTAACGCGAACAGCGGGAAATCAGCCGCCGCTTAAAGGATGCGCTTTCCGCTGAACGTATTGAAGGCAGAATGCGCTATCACGACTGCCCAGCTTTCTCGCGGGGCGCACGCGGCGGCGGATTCACATTTGGGGCGCAATGCGCTCGACGCAGTAGAGTTGAAGAATATGGGTGTCAACTACGTGCGCGAGTACATGCCGTCAAACGCTCGGATGTACTATGCCATCAATGCAACTTAGATAATAACAATGTAAACAGGGAGAACTTGAATGACCGTCGAACTCGAATACCTTGCCGCCCGCGCAGCGCGTGGTCTGATGAGCCGCCGCGCCTTCATGGGCCGCGCCGCCGCGCTCGGCGTTGGTGCCACTATCGCAAACACAGTGCTTGGCACGGCTGTACGGGCCGCAGGGCCCAAGAATGGTGGCGCGCTGAAGATGGGCGTCAATGGGGGCGCCAGCACCAACTCGCTCGACCCGGCGCTGCAAAGCGGCCAAGTTCCGTTTATGTACATGTCCACACTGGGTGATAAGCTCACGACCGTTTCTCCTGACGGAGAAGTGCTGCCGTCTCTGGCCGAGAGCTGGGACAGCTCACCCGATGCCGTGACTTGGATCTTCAAACTCCGGAAGGGTGTACAATTCCACAACGGAAAGACGGTGACGGTGGACGACGTGGTGAAGACGATCCAGCGTCACTCCGACAAGAAGTCCAGCTCGGGCGCCTACGGCCTCGTCCAGGGCATCAAGGAGACGAAGGCGGACGGTGACAACTTCGTTGTGACCCTGAAGTCCGCCAACGCCGACCTGCCATATTTGATGGCCCACTGGGCGCTCGTTATCCAGCCAAATGGCGGCTTCGACAAGCCTGATGCGGGCATCTTCACCGGCGCTTACAAGCTGAAGACCTTCGAACCGGGCATTCGCGTGGCGATGGAGAAGTTTAAGAACTACTGGGATCCGAGCGTCGGCCATTTCGACACCGTAGACATCACGGTAATCAACGATTGGACAGCGCGGAGCGCGGCGCTGCAGTCCGGCCAGGTGGACATGGTGAACATGGTGGAGCCGCGCGTCGCCGGGCTTCTGAGTAAGGTGCCGAATGTCGTCATCGCAACTTCCGCCGGTCATGGCTTCAACTGCTTCAACATGCTCTCCGACGCGAAGCCGTTCGACGACAACAACGTGCGCATGGCGTTGAAGCTAGCTATCGATCGCGAAGAACTTGTTCAGAAGGTCCTCGCCGGTTATGGATCAGTCGGAAATGATATGCCGGTCAACAAGTCTTATCCGCTGTTCGACGAAAGCATCCCGCAGCGACAGTACGATCCCGAAAAGGCAAAATTTTACATGAAGAAATCAGGCTATACCGGGGAGATCTTGCTGATAACATCGGAGGTCGCCTTCCCGGGCGCGGTGGACGCGGCCTCGCTTTTCCAGCAATCGGCCGAGAAGGCCGGGATCAACATCACCATCAGGCGCGAGCCGAGCGACGGCTACTGGAATTCGGTTTGGAACAAGCAGCCGCTTTCCGCCTGCTCGTGGCATGGCCAGCCAACTCAGGGCTTGGTGTATTCCCAAGCTTATATCTCGTCGTCTGATATGAACGACACACGGTTCAAAAACCCGAAATTCGACGGGCTGATCTCGGACGCACAAGGCCAACTCGACAAGACCAAGCGCAAGGAGCTTTACAGCGAAGCTGGCAAGCTGATACGCGATGAGGGCGGGCTTATAACTCCGATGTTCAACAACTATATTGACGCCTACCGGGAGGACAGAGTGGCTGGCTGGATCCCCAACCCATCCTCGGAGATGATGAACGGCAGGGCGGCCGTCCTATGCTGGCAGGCCTGAGGAGATTGGTCGGTCGGGCAGCTGCAACGGGCGATGGCGCTGTGCCCGAAGCCGGATATAGCAATCGGCGACGCTGGATCGCCAGTCGATCTGGACCGTTTACGATCGAATGCCCTTCTTAGAGAAGCTGCATGCGATCGTACTGGCGGCAGCCGCTCCGGTGCTTGTTGTTTTGGAGCACATGATGCGCATGACCCGTGCCGCGAGCCTGAACGTGATGCACGAGGCATCTCCCGCCACGGCTCTTGAACCGTGGCGGGGGAAGCGGCTTCGTACTCACCTGGCGATCCCTTCCTACATCACATCGACTGGCCGTCGACTATGACGCTGCGTTCCGAGTCGACTGGCATCTCGTTATCTCAGTATCCAGAGTAGCCAATGAACGCACAAGAGCAAGCCAATGGGTAGGTTAAATCTCGCCTGCGCACAAATTTCGTGTATGCCTGGCAATATCGGGAGTAATCTCGACAAGCACCTGCGCTTCATCATGGAAGCGCGTTTAAAAGCAGTCGACATTCTTGTTTTTCCAGAGCTTTCTCTTACCGACTATCTCTCGGCACCGGACTTAAGATCGCTGAAGCGCTCGATCGTTTCAACTGAGATTGCTGCCATAATGAACGCGGCCGGATCAATGGCTGTTTCCTTCGGGTTCATTGAGGCCGGCGAAGATGGTGAAAGCTACAACGCACAGGCTTTGATCTATGACGGCAAGGTAATACATGTGCATCGGAAGATTAACCTTCCCACCTATGGCAATTTGCGTGAAGGGCTGTGTTATGCAGCCGGAACCCGCGTCGAACTCGCACTGGTGGAGACCACGCAAGCCGCTACTCTAATCTGCGCTGACAGCTATGATCCTGCGCTCACTTGGCTTGCCGCTCTCCAAGGGGCGGATCTCCTGTTGCACCCCATTGCATCGGCTCGCAGTGCTGTCGGAGGCGATTTTGACAATCCGGGGAGTTGGGAAACGAATTTGCGCTACATAGCAATGATATACGGCCTGCCGATAGTGATGACCAACCATTGCGGCACTCGCGGTGCCCTTGATTTCTGGGGCGGATCCCGGATTCTCGACGCTTATGGACATGAACTAGTTCGGGCGGGCGAGGGTGAAGAACTCGTGCACGCAACTATTGAAACGGGAGATGCGACGCTGGCGAGAAAGCTTTTGCCCACTGTTCGCGATTCGACGCCTCATCTCGTGGCAACAGAGCTCGGACGCGTCCTTTGCGGGCTGAAGGAGGCTTGATGATTTGGTTTGTAGCGAATTTCGTGCCTTCGGCGCATGGGATGGGTCAAGTGCAATGAGCGAAGACAACACGGAGACCGTCATGGCTTGGGCGCCAGGCCTTACATGCGGTTTGCAGCACCCCTGAGATTATAGAGCCCCTGACGGAAGGTGCAATCAGGCGCTGCCTAGGAGATAACTGTGGGAAAAAATGTTCAGCAAGCTACGCAGGTAGCCTCCTTCATTCACGACTTGAATTCTGCCCAAGTGCCGACTGTTGTGCGTCATCAAGCTCGACGCTGCCTTATTGACACTTTGGGAGTCGCGATCGCCGGAACCCGCCTACCAATCGCCAAAATCGTGAATCGCTTCGTAGCTCGGCACCTTGGAACTTCGGATGCCGACGGTGCAAGGCTCCTTCTCGACGGTCGCCGAGTTAGCGTTCCGGGAGCTGCCATGGCCGGTGCCGCTATTATCGACGGGTTTGATGCCCACGATGGTCACGTTCTCTGTAAAGGACATGTCGGTGTGACGGCATTGCCCGCTGCACTTGCCTTTTCTGATAGTCTGAAGCTTGATGACCTTGATGAGTTGCTAAACCTCCTTCTGATTGGCTATGAGGTCAGCACACGAGCAGGAATAGCGCTTCACGCGACATCTCCAGTTTTCCACTCGTCGGGCGCATGGAACTCTTTTGGACCTGCCGCCATTGGAGCCAGGATGTTGCGACTTTCGGCACTAGAAACGTGCCACGCTCTTGGCATTGCAGAGTACTATGGCCCACGCTCATCACTCATGCGCGTTGTGACCTACCCAACTATGCTGAAGGATGGTTCTACGATGGGAGCCTTCGCAGGCACCTCGGCCGCATATTTAGCTGCGGAGGGATTCACCGGGGCACCTGTAGAGACAATCGATCTTGAGTTGGAGGCTAAAGACTTATGGTCTGATCTTGGTCAACGTTGGCGGATCTTGGAACAATATGTAAAGCCAGTACCAGTTTGCCGGTGGACCCAGCCTGCCGTCCAAGCAGTTCTTTCTCTAAGAAGCCGCCATCCAGAGTTGACTCACGAGCATGTGCAGTCCGTTGCGATAGAAACCTTCCATGAAGCCGTTTCGTTGAGCTGCAGGGAGCCATCCGAGACGGACGCAGCACAGTACAGCCTACCATTTGCTGTGGGGGCGGCCTTAGTCCATGGTCGTCTAACCCCATCAGAGATCGCTGGTGTTGGGCTTCTCGACCCTGACGTGCTTTCAGTCAGCCGTAACGCTCAACTGATCGAAATGGATACGTACAACGCGCTCTTTCCAGCGGAACGATGGGCAAATGTCCGATTGATGCTAAAGAATGGCACTGTACTCGACAGTGGAGCACATACAACCATTGGCGATGCAGCTGAGCCTTTGAGTGACGACGCCCTTATGAGCAAATTTTTCGAAAACTGCGGCGGTACGCTCGGCCGCGACAGAGCAGACCGAATTGCAGCGATTGTTCTCGGTGGTTCACCCAACAGCAGCCTACGCGAGCTTTGTGACCTTGTGACGGCACCGGACGAGACACTCATACCTGGCGGCTTCGATCCGACTGTCAGTGACTTCGACGAAGGACGACCCCGGATCGGTATCAGCCAAAATCAGTGTAGAATGTCGTCCGCAATCTCGAACGAAATAAATAAGTGAAGTGCGTATTGCAGGCGATCGTGAGCACGGATTTTACGAGATCATGAGCAACGATTTCAGACGATCGGTACCCATCCGGTGAAGACCGCAGGCGTGCGTATCCGGCGGCCATGAGCACCTGAGCACCGCGGTGCTGGGGTCAAGCTTTCGATGGGGAGACGCGATGATATTCTTCGAGGAGGAGTTTGACTTCCTCGATGCCTTCATCGGTGAAGGCCAAGATCCCGTCGTCATCGTTGGCGCCGTACACCCAGATGACGCCGTCCTCGGGCTCGAGACCGAGGGTCAGGTCCTGGATGAGCGCTTCGCTGACGCCGAGGTCCCTGGCGACACGTTCGACGGTGTAGACGTGATGCACCTTATTGCGCTGCATGATCAGGCCGCCGCTGGTTGGGTCTGCAGTTTTGCGGATCTCCAATTCCACGGCAGCAAATCATCGATCCGCTGTGCTGGGTGGGCTGCGATGCGCGCCAGGATATCGGCGAGCCAGGCCTGAGGGTCGACGTCATTCAACTTGGCGCTGACGATCAGGCTGTAGAGAACGGCAGCGCGCTGTCCGCCGCGATCGGAACCGCAGAACAGCCAGGACTTTCTTCCGAGAGCGACGCCGCGCAGGGCTCGCTCGGCTGCATTGTTCGATAGGCAGATCCGCCCATCGTCGAGGAACCGGGTGAAGGATGACCAGCGGCGCAGCATGTAGTTGAAGGCCTTGGTCAGATCGTGTCCGCGAGAGAGCTTGTCGCGCGTCTCGATCATCCAGCGCTCGAGCCCGGTGACCAGCGGCGCGCTCCGCTCTTGGCGCACGGCGTGGCGTTGGCCTGGCGACAGGCCGTTGATCTCGCGTTCGATATCGAACAGGGCATCGATGCGCTTCACGGCTTCAACCGCTAGCGGATAGACCAGGTTGGGCTTCTCGCCGTGCGCCTTCTTGCGCGCCGCCGCTTCGATATCGGCCAGCTCGAACACTTTGCGCCGGCTGTGGGCCCAGCAGCTGGCTTCCAGAATAGGCGCCGGCTGACGGCCCGCCGCATAGAGATCGCCATAACCGCCATAGGCATCGGCCTGCAGAATGCCGCTCCAGCCGGCGAGATGCGCCGCGGGATGTTCGCCTTGGCGATCGCGGGAATAGTAGAACACCACCGCCGGCGGATCGGCGCCGCCGAACGGTCGGTCATCGCGCACATAGGTCCATAATCGGCCGGTATCGGTCTTGCCCTTGGCCAGGACCGGAACCGTCGTATCGTCGCCGTGCAGACGTGAAGCGGACAGCACATGGGCTTCGAGCCGCTTGAATAGCGGCATCAGCACCGCGGCGCCGGCGCCGACCTGGTCGGCCAGGGTCGACAGGCTGAGCGGCACGCCTTCGCGGGCATAGCGTTCAGCCTGGCGGTTGAGCGGCTGATGCTGGCCGAACTTCTCGAACAGGATCATCGCCAGCAGGCCGGGACCGGCCCAGCCGCGCGGGGTGGCGTGGAACGGCGCCGGAGCCTGGCTGATCGCCTCGCAGTCGCGGCAGGTGAACTTCTCCCGCACGTGTTGGATCACCTTCCATTGCCGCGGCACCACCTCCAGCGTCTCGGTGATATCCTCACCTAGCCTGCGCAGCCGATGACCGCCGCAGCAATGGCAAGCGGTCGGCGCCGGCTCGACCACGCGTTCGCGCGGCAGATGCTCTGGAAATGGCTGGCGCGCCGGTCGTTTGCGCACATAAGGTGCCACCTCGGTGGTCCGGGCCGCCGCCTGTTCGGCGGCGATCTCGTCTTCCGTTGCCGTGCTCTTGAGTTCCTCGAAGGTGAGCTCCATCTGGTCGTGCAGGCGGGCTGAGCGTTCAGAACTCTGACCATGCAGCGCCCGCTGCAGCTTCCGGATCGTCAGATCCTGATGTGCGATCAGCGCCGCATCATCCGATGCCTTGGCCCTGGCGACCGCCAGTTCGGCCTCGACCAACGCAGCGCGCGCGGCCTCGTCTTCGGCTCTGGCCAGTGCCGCGGTCAGCGCTGCTCTCAGCGCACCGATATCGTCCGGAACAGCATCCAGGGCGGTGGCAACCATGCTCTGGAGTGAATCATAAAACGCGTCCGCTGACTCGCGGAAAATGCCGCAACTCAAAGAAAAACTCAGCCCGCGCGCTGGGGGCGGAACGTGTGACGCGGGTTGCGCCAATCGATCCCGTCGAGCATGTAGGCGAGCTGCGCCGGTGATATGGAAACCGTACCATCCGCCGGCGACGGCCATAGAAACCGGCCCTTCTCGAGCCGTTTTGCATACAGCGACATGCCGAGCCCATCATGCCAGATAATCTTGATCAGATTGCCGCTGCGGCCGCGGAAGACATAAAGATCGCCGGCATGCGGATCGCGGCCCAACGTCTCCTGAACCTGCAGAGCGAGGCCTTGCATTCCGCGACGCATATCGGTCCGGCCGACCGCCAACCAGATCCGCACCTGGCTCGGAACCGGGATCATGAAACGCCCAGCGCCTTCACCATCGCCGCCGCCAGTGTCGGCGGTGTGGTCAGCGGAATCCGCAGCCGCACCTTGCCGGCGATCTCCAGCTCGATCACCGCTGGGGGCGCCGCCGGCACCGAAGCGGCGACAGGCTCATCGGGAACCACGACAACTTCGGCAAAGCCTGTCTCGCGGGCTCTCAGCGTGCGGCGCCACTTATAGATCAGACTGGTCGCGACATCGTACTGACGCGCCACCGCCGCCACTGTGGCCCCGGGCGCGAATGCCGCGGCCAGTATCCGGCACTGATCCTCTTCACGCCAACGACGACGACGCTCCGGTCCGGTCAATAACGTCACATGGCTCATGCTGTGCTGCTAACTACGCTCGTAAGGGCGACCTTAAGAGCGCAACTTCGCTACCGTGCCATGCTCGCGCAAGGCGGCCTTCGCCGGAGGCGTACGACGATCGTGAGCACCTTTTCGGAGGTGCGGGACGCCGACAACTCAGCTACGGGGTGCCTCGTTCAAGCGAGGAAGCCTGATGCCAACCCAGAGATTGTCGATGCGCCGGATCAGAGAAGTCTTACGTCTAAAGGCATGTCCGGGGCCTGACGGCGGCAATGATCTTGTCGGGGTCGGCGGTCCAATGGAAGGGCTTTGGTTGCTGGTTGTGTTCTTCGAGGAAGCGGTTGATGGCCGCCTGCAAGTCGACGACAGAATGAAAGACGCCGCGCCTGAGGCGTCGCTTCGACAGCTTGGCGAAGAAGCCCTCGACTGCGTTGAGCCACGAGCACGAGGTCGGCGTGAAGTGGAAGGTGAAGCGCTGATGGCGATTGAGCCAGGCACGCACCTTCGGGTGCTTGTGGGCGGCGTAGTTGTCGAGCACGACGTGGACGGCCTTGCTGACCGGAACTTGCGCCTCGATGGCGTTGAGGAAGCGGATGAACTCCTGATGGCGATGCCGCTGCATGTTCTTGCCGACATTCTTGCCGATAACGGTGCCGTCGAGCACGTTGAGGGCGGCAAACAGGGTGGTCGTGCCGTTGCGCTTGTAGTCATGTGTCATGGTGCCGAGCCTTCCCTTTTTCATCGGCAGGCCGGGCTGGGTGCGGTCGAGCGCCTGGATCTGGCTCTTTTCGTCGACCGACAGCACGATGGCGTGGGCCGGTGGATCGACATAAA
>NZ_JHQR01000224.1 GCF_014843825.1 Mesorhizobium silamurunense | reverse complement strand
ACTGGATAGAAACTGGGGGCAACGTCACCTCCGCCGAGGCGGCCGTCGCCTTGCTGCGAAACAACGGCCTCAACCGTTCCTTCGCAACTCGCAGCGATCCGGCCCAAAGCTCCAACGTCGCCTCAATCGGTGCCTGCGCCATCCATGACCCCCCGAATCATGGTGGGCCAGTGATTCAGAAATCATTCAATCAGGCAAGGAAATTACGACTGTAGTGTTAGATCCATCTCGCTGCTAGATGACGAACATATACAAACTGCATTTGACGAGGCGGGGCCGGCCGAGATTAGTTCGCTGGCCACCATGTTTCACCACCACGTGCTCGACGGCTTTGGATCGCGTGGGCTGGATCCGTCGCCACTTGAGGCAACGGAAGGCAGGACGCATGAGATGCAATGGAGGATCCCGCAGCAGAAAAGCACCTGCAGCCCTGACCAGCTTTGCCGTGGCAAGTCTAGCACCATCCAAGAAAGGGGAACTGAACATGACGATTTCTCGACGCAACCTTATAAAGATGAGCATGGCCGCCGGAACGGCCATATCTTTCCCTTCAGTCCTGCGGGCGCAGGCGGAACCAACCGACGCGCGGACGGTGCGCATGGTGATGAGCGATAGCCTGAGCGTCTTCGATCCGATTTTTTCGACGGCTGGCGTAACAGCTAACCATGGCCTAGCGATCTACGACACGCTCTTCGCGCTAGATTCCAAATTGATGCCGCAGCCACAAATGGTGGGGAAGTGGGATGTTTCCGAGGATAAGAAGACGTATACATTCGAGCTTCGGGACGGCCTAGGCTGGCACGATGGCACCCCCGTCACCGCAGCGGACTGTGTCGCATCGATCCGTCGCTGGGGGCAGGTAGTCGGCGGCGGACAACTGCTCATGGCGCGGGCCAGTGATATCTCAAAGAAGGACGACAAGACCTTCAAGATCGTTCTCAAGGAACCGTTGGGGCTCTTGATTGAAATGCTGGCGAAATCAACGACGCCACTCCCTTTCATGATGCGCGAAAAGGACGCGAATCGCCCCGCAACCGAACAGGTGACCGCGAATATCGGATCGGGACCGTTCAAGTTCAATCACGCTCTTGCAAAGCCAGGCGCGAGCTTCACCTACGACCGCAATGAACAATACGCACCACGCAAGGAGCCAGCTAACGGAAGGGCCGGCGGGGAGGTCGTCAATGTCGATCGCGTCATCTGGAATAATATCGCCGATCAGCAGACTGCTTTGTCGGCCTTGCAGGTGGGTGAAATTGATTTCCTTGAAACTCCTTCCACCGATTTTTACTCAGCGATCGAGAGCGATCCCAACCTTACACTCCAAGTTCTGAACGAGTCTGGCGAGGACATGATCCTGCGCATGAACCATCTGCAGAAGCCGTTCAACAACGTCAAGGCGCGCCAAGCGATGCTTCACCTGATTGACCAGGAGGCCTTTCTGCGCATCATATCCCCCGATCCAAGATACAGCCACCACGTCACTTCGATATTTGGGAACAGTACACTATATTCAAACGACGAGAATACGGGCTGGTACAAGCAGGGCGGCGACCCAGAAAAGGCCAAGCAACTCCTCCAAGAGGCGGGCTACGCAGGCGAGCAAGTCGTCATCCTTCAGCCAACGAACTATCCGGTGTTCAACAATGCCGCGCAGCTGTTGGCGGCCACGCTGCAGAAGATTGGGGTAAATGCAGAGCTTGCGCCGAGCGACTGGGCCGGTGTTGTCGCACGCCGGGCGAACAGGGGCCCGGTTGAAAGCGGCGGATGGAGCATCTTCATTACGAGCGATGTCGACTACGCTCAAGGCGATCCGACCACCGCACTTGCACCAAACGCGAGTGGCGACAAAGCTTGGTACGGCTGGCCGAAGAGCGACGAATTTGAGGCTCTTCGGGCCAAATGGGCGGACGTCGAACAGCTCGACGAGCGCAAGGCACTGGCCCGCGAGATGCAACGGATTTGGTGGGACTTCGTCGGCGACATTAGGTTGGGTCAGTTTGTTTCGCCAATCGCGCGCCGCAATTCACTTACTGGCCTTATCGGCTCCATGGGGCTTGTCCCTCTGTGGAACATGCAGAAGGGTTGAGGGCCCTTTCAGGGTTGTTCTCGACCATCGCCGTCATAGGCAATGGTCGGGATGTTCGTCTTCCCGCTTCTCAGGCCTGGCGCCCCGGCTGCGACCATCGCGGGCGACGGGCAACGGAAGAAATGATCGACAGCATCTGCGAACGGCTGGGGCTCAACGATCCGTTGCCGATCCAGCTCCTACGGTAGGTGCGTGGGCGACCCGTTCTCGAACTCATCTCGCAGCGGCTGGAACGAACCATTTCACTTTCGATCCTGACGACAATTCTTTGATGTCGCTCGGGGTCTGCGAGCGCGACGCGCTAAGCCGAACGATTCGCATCGTCTTCTCTACTCGAAGGAGGTACGCAGTGCCCAAACTGCTACAAGAACCGCCAATGGCGATGCGTCGGAAGGTTCCCGTTCAGACGGAGACGTTCCTACCTGGCGTCAACCCTCATCCTTCACTGGCGACCGATCATCGCTTCCTTCCATTCCCGGCCACCGGCCGAGAAGAAGTGCCGTATTTCGCCGGATATTTGACTGAGATCAGCGTCCGACCGGGGCAGGAGTTGTCGGCACACGTGGCAACACGGTCCGACGAACACTGCTACGTGGACATTTATCGCGTAACTGGATGCGAGGATGCCCGCCTTGTCCCAAAGCTCTCCTTTGTCCGACGCTTCGGCCCAGTCCAACCACACCGGCTGCCACCGTCAGCAGCAGGTCGTCGCCTCAGCCCCGGCGACGCGGACTCCGAAGGATGCCGATGGCCGAAGGTAGACCTCCTCAAGGAAATCCCCGCAGATTGGGCCAGCGGCGTTTACCTCGCCCAGTTCTGCTCCGCCGACGAGCCACAAGGCCGCACCTCGGACCGAGCCGGCGAGGATGCGCTGTTCATCGTGAGAGGGGGCGGTAATCGCCCGGGTGCACGAATCCTCTGCCAGGTGAATGTTGCAACCTGGCTCGCCTACCACATTTGGCACAATCGGAGCCTTTACGTGGGGCGTACTGAAGATGGTCAGCGTCTGGAAGAACTTCGCTCTTTTAAAGCCTCGATCCATCGGCCTGGAATTGGCCTTTGCTATCCGAACGAAGGCATTCTAAGTCCAAATCCTTTTAAAGCGGCCTATACCTTCGCATTTGTCGACTGGTTGGAACGCGAGGGTATAACCGTAGACTTCTGCTCTGGCCTCGACATATCTGCCGGACATGTAAAGCTTGCCAACTACGATGCCTTGGTGACGATCGGCCATGACGAGTACTGGACGGCGGACCAACTTGACGCCGTCCGCGACTTTCGGAACTCCGGCGGCCACACGATCTTCCTCGGCGGCAACCTTGTTGGTTACGTGGTCCGCGAAACGCAAGACAGAACGGCGATCGAGTGCTACAAACTCGCAGGCAGCTTTTACTCATCGGATCCTCACGACAATGAGTATGGCGACAGCAAAGAGTCGCTTGATCCACTACACACCGCATCGCCGACGCCTGATCGCCTCCTTACGGGAGATATTTGGAACCTGCGCGAAGGATCAACCATCCCTACGACCGGTGTTTACAACAGCGCCTGGCGTCCGGGAGCGTCACGGGAGCTACTGACCGGTGGCGCGCAGTGGTGGTGGGAGATGTTCGGCGGCCCTTCGCGTCCTCCTTGCGGCTTCACCATATGTGACCCCGACCATTGGGTTTTCGATGGCTTGCAGGTGAAGGAGGGAGACACCTTTGGCGCAGAGACAAAGCTCATAGGGCATGAGGGAGATGGTCTGGAAGTCAAGATGTTCGGCACGCGTCCCGAACTCACATTCGCCGATGGAGCACTCCCGGGCACTAAACTCCTCGCCGTCGCCGACTGCCGTCGTTGGGGTGAGTGGGACTTCCGCGCTTGGCCACCCACCTTCACTCCTGGTCAGCGGGAGCATCTTGGGGGCACCGGTGGATTTGTCACCATGGTGCTTCACGAAGAGGCTGGCAAAGGCATGTTGTTCAGCGCACCGACCACGGATTGGGTCTTTGGCCTTGTACCGTCCATCGACTGGACTGCCACTCGTAGCCTCGAGCCTCCGCTCTTGCCGCCCGATCCCGCGGTCGAGCAGATTACTCGCAACGTTATCCTCGCCTGCCATAGGCGGAGTGAGCCTGCGTAACGCCGGGCAAGGTGCGAGGCACTTTGGAACGGGGATGTAATGACAAGGGCTTTTGATCAATGTTCAAAGTTGAGGCCTGATTGGAGCAACCCCGAGCACGGACGGTGATGCGGCTGCTGTGTCGCCAATTACCGGGCGTGTTTAGTCACTGCCGAACTTGCGCCGAGCGACTGGGGCGGCTCGTTGCGCGCCGCGCGACCATGCTGCTGGGTGTCGAGAGAACCACATGCCGACCCTCTCGGCATGAGTCCTGTAGATATCGCAGTAAGCCGCGCCATTGGCCAAAATAAGGGGAACGAAAAATGACAATCTCTCGACGCAACCTCATTAAGATGAGCATGGCCGCCGGAACGGCCATATCTTTCCCTTCGTCCTGCGGGCGCAGACGGCGTCAAGTGGCGCACGGACGGTGCACATGGTGAAGTCGTCGGACCTGCGCATCTTCGTTCCGATTTGGACGGCGACGAATATCACCGCCGACACCGGCGCGGCCATCTACGACACGCTGTTCTCGCTTAACTCGAATTACATGCCGCAGCCGCAGATGGTGGAGAAGTAGGACGTGTCCGACGACAGGAAGACCTACTGCGCATTTCGCAAAAAACGGGACAGTCGTTCCGCTTAAATCGCGGACAGCAGGATGGGGTCGGCCCTCGGTTGCTTGGTTGAGGTCATTTGCGATTGATTTCGCCGTTTTCGGCGCCGGTTAAGAGCGGCGGTGTTTTTTGCTTTCTCATGCTGTCGCATTCGAGGGTGAGGCGATGGGCGTTGTGGATGATCCGGTCGAGAATGGCGTGGCGATTGTCGGCTCACCGAAGTTGTCATGACGCCTCCTTCCTTGATCGCCTGTTGCGTGCGATCCGTGCCCGCAGCGTGTTGATCTGGTCGTCTGAGAGTTCGATTTGCCACGGCTGCCCCTTCGTGAGCTGGTGTCCCTCGAGCCAGCCGCGTGCGAGATAGTCGAAGACGGTTTGTGGTGTGACGCCCAGGGCGGCGGCCGACCCTTGAACAGAGTAGGTGCCATCCGGCCATCGGTCGGGATTGGCGCTCGTCCCGTTGATCTTGACGGTGGGGATGCCCCAACGTGTCCGCAGAAGCCAGACATTCTGACCTTTGAACGCGCAACCGCGTGCTGCGACAAAGCCTTCCGCGTTCAAGGCCGCCGCGATCTCCTTGTCCATTTTGCCTGCGGCGTTGAGTTCGATCACTCGGCTCCGCAGCCGACATCGATGTAGTCGCCATGGGTGTGGACCTTTGGAGAGAATGCTCGCTTGTCGCTCCCGTCTGCCACAGGATCTTGAACCAGACCTGGCCCTGGAAGCGCTTCTGGTCGAGGATGACCTCGCAGATGATGAGGCGCAAGATGCCCTTGCGCTCGGCCGCCGTTGTCGAAGGGGAGTGCCAGATGCCGGGCAGATCTTCGCCCAGCTTTTTCAGCGCCTCGCGATCCGGCTCGTTCAAGACCAGGGACATACGCTCCAGCATAGGCAGGATTTTGGAGGATGCTGAGCACTCGCGAGTTGTCGGCCTCGCGCCACACCACATCGTGCGGCGCCGGGCCGAGGACGGGACGCACAGGCAGCGGCAAATCGTTCTTTCGCAGGTAGCGCTTCGAGAACACCGAGAGCACCAAGCGGCAATACGCGTTGCGCGATCGCGCAGTGGCGCTGGGCTGGCCGATCGAGCGTGTCCACGTCATCGATAGCGACTTGGGCCTCTCCGGCGCGCGGTCGCCCGCGACGGCTTCCAGCACCTGGTGACCGAAGTGGCGATAGGGCATGTAGGGATCGTGCTGGGGCTGGAAGTGTCGCGCCTGGCACGCAACAATGCCGACTGGCACCGTCTCCTTGTGCTGGCCGTTCTGTCGCGCATGCTCATCATGGACGAGGACGGCGTCTACGATCCGGCCTATTTCAACGATCGCATGCTGCTCGGGCTGAAGGGCACGATGAGCGAGGCCGAACTGCACATCCTGAAGTCGCGGCTGCAAGGCGGCATTCTCAACAAGGCGCGCCGCGGCGAGCTCGAGATGCCGTTGCCGATCGGGTTGGTCTACACCCCTGACGCACGGGTCGTGCTCGATCCCGACCGACAGATCCAGGACACGGTGCGGCTCCTGTTCGATACTTCCGCGAGACCGGCTCGGACTGCGCCGTCGTGCGCCGCATGCGGGGGCGAGAAGCTCCTCTTCCCCGGCGTATCCGCCGCGGCATCGGCAAGGGCGACGTCCTGTGGAGCGAGATCGACCATTCCCGCGTGCTCCAGATTCTGCACGACCCGCGATATGCCGGCGCGTTCGCCTATGGGCGCACGCGCACCGCCTACAATGCCAAGCTCAGGTCGTGCAGCTGCGCGAGGCGAGATCCGACTGGCAGGTGCTTATTCCCGAAGCCCATGAGGGCTACATTTCCTGGGCCGAGTATGAGCGCAATCAGACAACCCTGGAACAGAACGCCGTCGGCTTTTCACCTGGCCTACGCGGACGCATGCCCCGCCAGGGCAGCGGTCTGTTGCAGGGACGGCTGCTGTGGGCCGCTGCGGTGCACGCATGCGGGTAGGGGCGGCTGCGCCCCTATTACGTCTGCAACGAAGCCGTCGTGCGGCACGCCGGCAAGCACTGCCAATGGGTGCGCGGCGCACCGGTCGACGAGGCGGTGAGCGCGCTACTGCTGGAGGTGAGGGCGCCGGCAGCGATCGATGTCGCGCTCGCCGTGCAGCAGGAGATCACCCAGCGCGTGGACCAGGTCGCGGCGCTGCGCGGCACGCAGCTGAAACACGCACCCAGTTCCCACCGACGCTATGCCGAATGGACACCGGAGCGCTTTCGGCGTTGGGCCGCGTCGATCGGGCCGCAGACCGAAGGTCTGGTCATCGGGCGTTATCAACTTAACTCGCGTTC
>NZ_JHQR01000225.1 GCF_014843825.1 Mesorhizobium silamurunense | reverse complement strand
GAGGGCGTCAGCTCCAGTCCGCGCCGGCCGGCGGCGCGCGGCGGCTGCGTGTAGACGGCTGCGATGTCGTGGCCGGCTTCGGCGATGGCGCTGAGCGTCGGCACCGAAAAATCCGGCGTACCCATGAAGATGACGCGCAGGGGCATGCCCCTAGCCCACCATCTTGCCCGGCGCCTTGTCCTTGGCGAGCTTCTTGAATTTCCTCACCACCATGTCCCGCTTCAGCTTCGAGATGTGGTCGATGAACAGCACCCCGTTGAGATGGTCGATCTCGTGCTGCAGGCAGGTCGCCATCAGGCCTTCGGCCTGCATCTCCTGCAGCTTGCCGTCGCGGTCGAGATATTTCACCCGCACCGCGGCGGGACGCTCGACCTCGGCATAGTAGTCGGGGATCGACAGGCAGCCTTCCTCATAGACCGAGCGCTGGTCGGAGCTTTCGAGGATTTCCGGATTGATGAACACATGCGGAGCCGGCGGCTCGCCTTCCTTGGCAAGGTCGATGACCAGCAAGCGCCGCGGCTCGCCGACCTGGATCGCCGCCAGCCCGATGCCCGGCGCGTCATACATGGTCTCCAGCATGTCGTCGGCGAGCTTGCGCAAATCGCCATCGACCCGCTCCACCGGTTTGGAAACCTGGCGCAGGATCGGATCGGGAAGAATGATGAGCGGCTTGATCGACATGGCGTCTCACCTAAGACCTCGCTGGAAAAGCGTCAACCGGGACATCTTCCGCCTGTTCACGTTTTGATCTGTGCCGGCGGGCCGAATCGGTTATGCTGCTTCCATGAACGACATGACCTCCATCCTTTCGCAACCGGTCGCGCGGCTCGGCGCTACCACGATCACGCTCGGCGAGGCGCTGGGTTTCGGTCCAGTGCTGCTGCTAGCCTTGTTCCTCGCGCTTGTCGTGGCGCTGTGGCGCGCGGCCGGGGCACGCGCGGTGGCAGCGGCCGAAGCCGCCGACCATGCCCGCGATGCCGAAGCGCGCATGGCCGACATCATGCAGGCGCAGGCCGAGATGCAGGGACGGATGGGCGCGATCGCCGAAGTATTCGGGGCGCGGCAGGCCGAGCTTACCCAATCGCTCGGCCAGCGGCTCGATGCCATGACCGGCCGTCTCGGCCAGACCATGACCGAGCAGACCAAATCGACGCATGAGAGCCTGGCGAAATTGCAGGAGCGGCTGGCGGTGATCGACACGGCGCAAGGCAACATCCAGTCGCTCGCCGGCCAGGTCGTGCAGCTGCAGGCGATCCTCTCCAACAAGCAGACGCGCGGCGCCTTCGGCCAGTCGCGCATGGAGGCGATCGTCGCCGACGGCCTGCCGCATGGCGCTTATGAGTTCCAGGCGACCTTGTCGAACGGTAGCCGGCCGGACTGCCTGGTTAGGATGCCGAACGGCGCGCCTTCGCTTGCCGTCGACGCCAAGTTCCCGCTGGAAGCCTGGAACGCCATTCGCGCCGCCGAAGGCGCCGAGTTGCAGAAGGTGGCCACGCAGGCGTTCCGGCGCGATATCGAGGTGCATGTCCGCGATATCGCCGAGAAATACCTGATCCAGGGCGAGACGCAGGACACCGCCTTCATGTTCGTGCCGTCGGAATCGGTGTTCGCCGAGATCCACGAAAATTTCGAAGCCGTGGTGCAGAAGGCGCACCGCGCCCGCGTCGTCATCGTCTCGCCGTCGCTGCTGATGCTGTCGATCCAGGTCATCCAGGCGATTCTCAAGGACGCGCGCATGCGCGAGCAGGCGCACCTGATCCAGGGCGAGGTCATCCGCCTGATGGAGGATGTGGCGCGCGTCGACGAGCGCGTGCGCCGGTTGCAGACGCATTTCGGCCAGGCGACCAAGGACATCGACGACATCCTCGTTTCGACGTCGAAAGTGACCAAGCGCGGCCAGAAGATTGAAGCGCTGGAGTTCGCCGAAGGGGAAGCCGAGCCGCCGCGCGGTCCGGCCAAGGTGGAGGCCGGCGCGCGCGTGGCCGATTCCAAGACGGGCCAATTGCGGCTGAGGGTCGTCGAAGGCGACGACTAGAGCGGTTCAGCGGAACCGCTGATCCGCTCTAAGCATTTGTTTTTGCGCAATTCCGGACGGAAAACCGCCACGCAGTTTTCCTGGAATTGCTCGAAGCCTACTGCTCCTCGACGACCCTGGTGCCCTCGAATTCCGGCAGCCAGTGCAGCGCCGAGCGATGCCAGTATTGCGTCCTCGGCACGAGCTGGTCGCGCTGGCGCGCCGTGCCGGTCCTGATGCCGTAGACCTTCGGCCCGTCACCGACGGACGTGGCATAAAGATGCGACCCGCACTCGCCGCAAAAGCCCTGCGCCCGCTTGGCGCCGCTCGACCCGGTCTTGATGTAGACCTTGGGCTCGCCCTTGGTGATGCGGTAGTCCTCCTCAGGCACGCGCACGGTGACGCGGAACGCGGTGCCGCTGAGCTGCTGGCAATCCGTGCAGTGGCAGATCGAGGTCTTTTCGGGGTCGACCTCCGCCTCATAGGTGATGGCGCCGCAATGGCACCCGCCGTCGATCTTCATTCGCTTTCCTCCATGAGAGTTCGCTCAAATCTAGCCCTCGCCGGAGGCCTCGGCGATGGCCTTTCGTCTCGCCTCCCAAGTACCAGCGGCCTGTGGCTTGACGAACAGCCTGGTGATTTCGGGCATGTCCTTTTTCAGCCGTGCCTCCAGGCGCTCGATGCAGGCTTCGATCTCCGGTGCTGTGAGATGGTCCTCGAATTCGATGCTCAGGCCAGCGACGATTTCCTCCGGACCGATATGGACGCTCAATACGCCGTTCGCCTTTTGCACGGCCGGATCGTCTTCAGCGATCGCCAGAACCTTGCGCTGCACCTCGGCCGAAGCGGGCTCGCCCATAAGCAGGCCCTTGCTCTCGCGCGCCAGGAAGATCGCGGTCGCGCCCAGGATGATCGCGATGCCGATCGAGCCGACGCCGTCGAGTTCGGGAATTTCCAGGAGCTCGGCAGACAGGATGCCGGCGAAGGCAACGATCAAGCCAAGCAGCGCGGCACTGTCCTCGAACAGCACGGTGTAGACGCTTGGGTCCTTGCTTCGGCGCACCGCCTGGAACCAACCCTGCTCGCCCTTCTGTTTTCGAAATTCCTTCAGCGCAACCAGCCAGGAACTGCCTTCGAACAGGAAGGACAGGCCAAGCACGATGTAATTGACCCTGGCGTTGACGACCGGCACGGGGGCCATGATGTGGATAACGCCCTCGTAGAAGGAAACGCCGGCGCCCAGCGCGAAGACCAGAAGGGCGACGATAAAACTCCAGAAATAGAGCTCGCGCCCGTGGCCGAGCGGATGCGTGCGGTCGGGCGGGCGCGCGGCACGGCGCATGCCGTGAAGCAGAAGCGCGCCGTTGCCGGTATCGACCAGCGAATGCACGCCTTCCGACAGCATGGCGGAAGAACCGGTGAAGAATGCCGCGGCGAACTTGGTCAGCGCGATCGCGAGATTACCGGCGAGCGCGGCGTAGATCACCCGTCTCGAACCGCTATGTCCTGCCATCCGCTTCCAGATCCTCTTCAGAGTGCCGAGCTTAACGACCCGCCGGCCGAAGCTCTACAGACAATGCGCCAGCCGTTGCGAGGTTCACGGGTGCTGACGGACATCGGTTGCCGCCGCTCGAAACCTGTTCGATGCCCGCCGGATCAAGGGAAAACGGTTGACATCCGGGAAGCCGGCTTTCGAAGCGGCAAGCGGCCTCTTGCGGTCGGGCGCTTCTCTTGTTTCACTTGGGCTGCCCACAATCGGAGGAGCGAATCATGGCTAAAGGTGCGATGAAGGCGGGCAAGGAACCCCGCAAGCCGAAGAAGGACGCGAAGAAACCAGCCGCGGCCCCGGCCCCGAAAGCGCCGCCGGTCAAGGCGATGCGCATCAAGGAGAAATAAGCCGCCAGCGCGGCCGATCCGTCTCGATGCGATTTGAACCGGCGGCATGCCGAATGCTGCCGGTGTTTTGTTGAACGGGGGTACGACTCCCTATATCAATACGGCGAGGACGACCTCGCTTCCCCGAAAACCGGCCGGGACGACCCGCCACCTCAAGCGTCGAGTGATCGACGCTCGATCGATGGAGCGTTCGCGATGTCCTGGATTTTTCTCTTCTTCGCCGGCCTGTTCGAGATCGGCTGGGCGATCGGCCTCAAATATACCGAGGGTTTCTCGAAGCCGCTGCCGACCGTGCTGACCGTCGCCTCGATGATGGTCAGCCTTGGCCTGCTCGGGCTTGCGCTGAAGGCGCTGCCTGTGGGCACTGCCTATGCGGTATGGACGGGCATCGGCACCGTCGGCACCGCCTTGCTCGGCATCTGGCTGCTCGGCGAGCCGGCGACTGCGGCGCGGCTTGCCTGCATCGGCCTGATCGTGTGCGGCATCGTCGGGCTGAAGCTCGTCGCCTGACGGGTCCGGGCCAGGTATCAGCGACCGACACAAACGCCTTCAGGGCCGCCACTGGCGACCCTGATTCATCTTTCGAACGAACTCGAACCTAGCGAGCGGAGAAGCCCGGGGGCGTCCGGCCGACACGTGCCTTGCGGGCGGCGTAGCGCGCATCGCGCTTGGCCTTGCGCTCGGCCTCGTCGGCAAGCAAGCGGGCAACGCGTTCGGTCTCTTCGGCTTCGCGGATTTTCGCCTCGGCGGCAGCAGCCTCTTCGGCGGCTTTCCGCGCTGCTTCGGCTGCAGCTTCCCGCTCGGCCTTCTCGGCCGCTTCGCGGGCAAGCTTTTCCTGCTTCAGCCTGGCCTTCTCGGCCTCGCGGATCGCACGGGCCTCGAGGATCGCCTTGCGTTCAGCCTGGCGCGCCAGGACGGCTGGATCGTCCGCCGCCGGCTTTGCCTTGAAGCGCTCCAGGAGCGCCTTCTTTGCCTCGTTCGCGGCGTTGCGCCGCTCGAATATGTCTTTTTCCCTGTAGATAGCCAAGTCCACTTCCCTGCAGTCAATTCGCGACGCTTACATACGCGCGAAAGTCACGAGTTCAAGCGCCAAAACGGTATGCCAGCCATGAAAATCTGCGCTGTTGCCGCCGGGATACGTCGCCGTGGCGCGATGCACTGTTCACAAATCGCGCCTCTGGCGGGCGGCGTCGCAGATCGCTACCTCTAGCGCCAACAATCAACGCCCAAGCAGCGCATCAGGATGCAATCGAAATGGAACTCGGCCTCTACACTTTCGCGGATGTCAGCCCGGAACCGGGTCCAGGCGCCATCGGCCCGCATGAACGGTTGCGCAACCTGATCGAGGAGGTCGAGCTGGCCGACCAGGTCGGTCTCGACGTGTTCGGCCTCGGCGAGCATCACCGCCCCGACTATGCGGCCTCGGCGCCCGTCGTGGCGCTCGCGGCGGCCGCGGAGCGGACGAAGCGCATCAAGCTCACCAGCGCGGTCACCGTGCTCTCTTCCGACGATCCGGTGCGCGTCTTCCAGCAGTTCGCGACGCTCGACCTTCTGTCCAGCGGCCGCGCCGAGATCATGGCCGGGCGCGGCTCCTTCATCGAATCCTTCCCGCTGTTCGGCTACAATCTCGAGGACTATGACGAGCTCTTCGCCGAGAAGCTCGACCTGTTGCTCGCCATCCGAGACCAGGTGAAGGTGACGTGGCAAGGCAAGCTGCGCGCGCCAATCAACGGCCGCGGCGTCTATCCTCGGCCTTTCCAGGACAAGCTGCCGATCTGGATCGCCATCGGCGGGACGCCGCAGTCCGCCGCCCGCGCCGGCGTGCTCGGCCTACCGCTCGCGCTTGCCATCATCGGCGGCGAGCCGGCCCGCTTTGCGCCGCTATTCGACATCTATCGCGAGGCAGCAAGGCGTGCCGGCAACGATCCCGCCTCGCTCGCCACCAGCCTCAACGTGCACGGCTTCATCGCTGAGACGACGGAGAAGGCGGCCGACGATTTCTACGCACCGCAGGCCGAGGTGATGAACCGCATCGGCCGCGAGCGCGGCTGGGGACCGACCTCGCGGGCGCATTTCGACCACGCGCGGGGTCCCGGCGGCGCGCTGTTCGTCGGCAATCCTGAAGCTGTAGCGGAAAAGATCGTCGCCCAGCACAGGATCTTCGGCAACGACCGCTTCCTCCTGCAGATGGCGATCGGCACCATGCCGCATGCCAAGATCATGAAGGCGATCGAGCTCTACGGCACCAAGGTGGCGCCGATCGTACGGCGCGAGGCGGCGAAAGCTGCGCCCGCCGCACCGGCGCCTGCCGCCTGAGGACACCGGCCCCGGCAAGGCGCTCTCATCGCCGCCGGCTAACGGAACCTTGGCGCGGCGGACACGTTTTCTCGACGATCGCACCGGTAGCGGTGCTCGAGGGGAACGATGAAAGCCGAGACGACCGCTTCGGGCGCGAGCGTTGGCGAAAGCCCTGATTCCGGCGACGGAGCCAACGCGGAATTGCGGCTGATGCGATCACTGCTGATCGGCATCTTCCTCCTAATGACGGTCGCCGCGCTTTATTTCGCCCGCGCTTTCTTCATGCCCGTCATCCTCGCCTTCCTGCTGGCGCTGACGCTGACGCCGATCGTGCGCTTCCTGCGCAAGCGCGGCATTCCCGATGTGCTGTCCGCGACGCTGCTGGTGCTGCTCTCCGTCTTCTTCGTCGCCAGCGCCGGCTATCTGCTCAGTGGCCCGGTCATCGATCTCATCAACAACAGCTCGTCCATTGGCCTCCAACTGACCGACAGGCTGGCGCCGTTCAAGCAACCGCTGGAAAGGGTCATGGACATCTCGCACCAGCTGGAAGCGCTGACCGAGACCACACAGGAGCCGAACGTGCAAAAGGTGGCGGTGGCGCCATCCGGCATGCTCTCCACGGCCGCCAGCAACATTCTGGGGGCCGGCACCAGCATCACCATCGTCTTCGTGCTGTCGCTGTTCCTGCTCGCCTCAGGCACCCTGTTCTACGAGAAGATCGTTCAGTCCTTCGCCAGCCTCAGCCATAAGAAGCGGGCGTTGCGCGTCGTCTATGACGTCGAGCGCGAGATCTCGCATTACCTGCTCACAGTCACTGTCATCAATGCCGGCCTCGGCACGGTGATCGGGCTCGGCCTGTGGGGACTCGGCATGCCGAACCCGCTGGTCTGGGGCGCGGCCGCGGCGCTGCTCAATTTCCTGCCCTATGTCGGCGCGCTGATAACCATCCTGCTGGTCACGGGCATCGCGCTGATCAGCTTCGATACGATCTCCTACGCGCTGCTGGCGCCCGCCTTCGTTTTGTTGTGCGACATCGTCGAGGGCCAGTTCGTGACCCCGACCGTGGTCGGCCGGCGGCTCGAGATAAACGCCGTGGCGATCTTCATCGCCATCGCCTTCTGGTCCTGGCTGTGGGGCTTCGTCGGCGCATTGATGGCGGTGCCGCTCCTGGTGGTCATCAAGGTGTTCTGCGACCATTTCGACGGCCTCAGCCATGTCGGCAATTTCCTTGCCGCGCAGCAGACCATGGCGATCGACGACGAGGCTGCCGAAAACAACCACAAGCCCGCCGCGTAAAGCCTGGCCCAATCCCATGTCCGGTCGGCTGTTTGCGGCGCCCATGGCGAGTGCCTATATCGGTCCGGTCAAGCCGGACCCCCTTGTTGATGAGCAACGTCGATCTCGATGCCTATTTCGCCCGCATCGGCTACAGCGGGCCGACGGACTCTTCGCTCGCCACGCTCGCGTCGCTGCATCTGGCCCATCCGCAGGCGATCCCGTTCGAGAACATCGACGCGCTGATGGGCGTTTCGGTCGGGCTCGATCCGGCTTCGCTGCAGGACAAGGTCTTCAGCCAAGGCCGCGGCGGCTACTGCTTCGAGCACAATCTGATTTTCATGCATGCGCTCGCAGAGCTGGGTTTCAACGTCAGCGGGCTCGCCGCCCGGGTGCTCTGGGGCCAGCCGGACGATACCATCACGGCGCGCAGCCATATGCTGTTGCGGGTCGAGCTCGATGGAAAAACATACATTGCCGATGTCGGCTTCGGCGGCCTGACGTTGACGGCGCCGCTGCTGCTGGAGCCGGATCTCGAACAGCAGACCCCGCACGAGGCCTTCCGTATCGCCGAGGCCGGCGATCATTTTCGCCTGCAGGCCAATATCGGCGGTACCAATATCG
Organism: Mesorhizobium silamurunense; assembly: GCF_014843825.1. Classification (GTDB taxonomy): domain Bacteria; phylum Pseudomonadota; class Alphaproteobacteria; order Rhizobiales; family Rhizobiaceae; genus Mesorhizobium; species Mesorhizobium silamurunense. Next base: position 9,725 of record NZ_JHQR01000225.1, on the reverse strand, counting down.
GCGGCGATTGGCGCACGCTCTACCGTTTCGACATGCAGCGGACCTACGAGGTCGATTATCAGGTGAGCAGCCATTTCCTGTCGACGCATCCGAGCTCGCATTTCCTGTCGACCCTGGTCGCCGCCCGCGCCCTGCCGGACCGGCGCTACGCGCTGCGCAACAACCGCTTGTCGACCCATCATCCTGGCGGCCGCAGCGAGCAGCGGGAAATCGCCTCGGCGGCCGAACTCGCCGACGTGCTGGAGGGTGAGCTCGCCATCGTCATCCCCGACCGCGCCGCCTTCGAGGCGAGGCTGCGGCAGAAGAACATCGTGGAGACCTGATCAATGACGGCCCTTTCGGTTCTCGACCTGTCGCCGATCACGCAAGGCAGCAATGCCTCGCAGTCGCTCGCCAATTCGCTCGACCTTGCCCGCCATGCTGAGCGGCTGGGCTACAAGCGCTATTGGCTCGCCGAGCACCACAACATGCCGGGGATCGCGAGCGCGGCGACTTCCGTTGTCATCGCCCATATCGCGGGCGGCACCAAGACGATCCGCGTCGGCGCCGGCGGCATCATGCTGCCCAACCACGCGCCGCTGGTGATCGCCGAGCAGTTCGGCACGCTGGCTGCACTTTTTCCGGGCCGCATCGACCTCGGCCTCGGCCGCGCGCCGGGCACCGACATGATGACGGCGCGGGCGCTTCGCCGCAACCTGGAGGCAAGCGATAACTTCCCCCAGGACGTGGTCGAGCTGATGGGCTACTTCCAGCCGGCCGAGGAGGGACAGCGCATACGCGCGGTGCCGGGCGAAGGCCAGGACGTGCCGGTCTGGATCCTGGGCTCCAGCCTCTACGGCGCGCAGCTCGCGGCACTGCTTGGCCTGCCCTATGCCTTCGCCTCGCATTTCGCGCCGGCCGAACTCGACCACGCGCTGGAGGTCTATCGCACCCGCTTCCAGCCGTCGGCCGAGCTCGACAAACCCTATGTGATGCTCGGCCTCAATGTCTTTGCCGCGCCCACCGACGCCGAGGCGAAGCTGCTGTTCACCTCCTTGCAGCAGGCCTTCGTCAATCTGCGCAGCGGCCGGCCCGGCCAGTTGCCGCCGCCGGTCGAAAACTATGACCGCGATCTCGATCCGGTCGCCAAGACCATGCTTGCCCAGGCGCTGTCCTGCGCCGTCGTCGGTTCGCCGGAGACGGTTCGCCAGGGCATCGACGCCTTCGTGCGCCGCACCGGCGCCGACGAATTGATGGTGACGGCGCAAATGTTCGACCACGCGGCGCGCGTGCGCTCCTTCGAGATTCTTTCGAATGTCCACAAGTCGATGTCGCAAGCGGCCTGAGCAACCCGATGGCTTTTGCCTGACATACTCGTCTGCTAAGGGCAGGCCCTTCCTCAAGCGCGAGCCTTCCCGTGACCGACGACATCGACCAGCGCATGCATTTCGCCATCGGCCTCGCGCGGCGCGCCGGCGAGCTCGGGCTGAAATATTTTCGCGATCTCGACAACCTCACCATCGAGAGTAAAGGCCATCAGGACCTGGTCTCCGATGGCGATCGCGAGGTCGAGCTGTTCATCCGCGCGGCGGATCGCCGAGGCCTATCCTGCCGATGGCATTGTCGGCGAGGAGCATGCGCCGGTGACCGGCAAGACCGGCCATATCTGGGTGATCGACCCGATCGACGGCACGGCCAATTTCGTGCGCGGCATTCCCGCCTGGTGCGTGGTGATCGCCTGCGCCAGGGACGGCGAGACCGTCGTCGGCGTCATCCATGAGGCTTCGACCGGCGAGACTTTTCACGGCCGCCTCGGCGGCGGCGCCTTCGTCAACGGCCGGCCGATCAGGGCGAGCAGCGCCGCAGCACTTTCCGAGGGTTCGGTCGGAACCGGGCTTTCGAACCGGGCGTCGACCGAGCATGTCGCAGCATTGATCAGCATGATCATGGCCGAGGGCGGCGTCTTCTATCGCAACGCTTCCGGCGCCCTGATGCTGGCCTATGCCGCGGCCGGCCGGCTGCTCGGCTATGTCGAGGAGCACATGAATGCCTGGGACTGCCTGGCCGGCATGCTTCTGGTTGAAGAGGCGGGCGGCACGGTGCTCAGGGCAGACCCGAAGATCGTTATCAGCCAGGGAACGCAAGTAATCGCCGCCGGAAAGCTGATCTTTCCGAAGTTGCGCACGCTTTGCACGGAAGCGTTCCGACACTAATCCTTCGGCATCTGCAGGCCGGCATCACCTGAATCTCAACACGCCTTAAATGACGATGACCTTGGTGCCGATTGGGGCGCGGTCGTAGAGATCGATGATGTCCTGGTTCATGAGGCGGATGCAGCCCGCCGAAACGGCTTTGCCGATGGACCACCATTCAGGGCTGCCGTGCAGGCGATATCCGGTGTCACCTTTGTCGTTGAAGAGATAGAGCGCCCGGGCGCCGAGCGGATTCATCAGCCCGCCTTCCATATGGGCCGGTATGATGTGGCCCCGGTTACGCTCGCGTACCATCATCTGGGGAGGCGCGCTCCAATCCGGCCACTCGCGCTTCCTCTCGACGTGAGCGGTGCCATGCCACTCGAAGCCCGCCTTGCCGACGCCGATGCCGTAGCGCATCGCCTGGCCATCTCCCAACACGTAGTAGAGGAACTTCCCCCCTGTATCGACAATGATGGTGCCGGGCGCCTCGTCGGTCGGATAAGCCACTGTCTGGCGACGGAACTTTTGGTCGACCTTGTAGATCGGAACCGGCGGGATGCGGAAACCGGCGTCGGTGAGGCCGCCATAGGCTAAGGGAGAACTCTGCAATGCGCCACCGGTGGTGCAGCCGGAGAATGCGACCATCCCGGCAAGTATCCCGATCAGGATCGATTTCGCGCGCATGATCCAAGCCGGCGCTCTTGCCGGCAATCTGCCGCATCTTGCCTTATTCGTAGTCCCGCATGCCTCGATTGCCAAGCGTTCCATCGTCTCCGCTGGCGGATTGCCGGCACATGGCGAAAAGATGTTTTCAGACTTATTCGCGACCCAAAGTCACGCCCCCAGGGCAAAGCTTCCCCCGCCTGACATGCAGCTGGCGCATTGATGATGATGCCCCGTTCGGAAAAAATCCTCTCTGGACAATTAGATAGAGCAAATCTGGATCGATCCCGGCGAGGAGCGCGCCGGTCCGTTTCCCGAACCCCCGCCGGACAGCAGCCACCTTGCGCAGAATGCTTGCGCGCCGTGCCGCCTGTTCTTATATACGCGCCAGCCGTCCGGCCTTGAAAACCGGGGACCGTGGCGGAATTTCTTGTGAACAGGGGCTTTCGTCGGAACGCCTTATCAGGGTCCTGAGAGCCTGCTTAGAGGAGAGACTAGAACAATGGCAAAAGTAATCGGTATCGACCTCGGAACCACAAACTCCTGCATCGCCATCATGGACGGCAAGGAGCCCAAGGTGATCGAGAATGCGGAAGGCGCGCGCACGACCCCTTCCATCGTCGCCATCAACAGCGACGGAGAACGCCTCGTCGGCCAGCCGGCCAAGCGGCAGGCGGTCACCAACCCTGAAAACACCATCTTCGCGGTCAAGCGCCTGATCGGCCGCCGCTATGACGATCCGGTGACGGAGAAGGACAAGAAGCTTGTCCCCTACAAGATCGTCAAGGGCGACAATGGCGACGCCTGGGTCGAGGCCGGCGGCAAGAAGCTGTCGCCCAGCCAGATCTCGGCCATGATCCTGCAGAAGATGAAGGAAACGGCGGAAGCCTATCTCGGCGAGAAGGTCGAGAAGGCGGTCATCACCGTTCCGGCCTATTTCAACGACGCCCAGCGCCAAGCGACCAAGGACGCCGGCAAGATCGCCGGCCTCGAAGTGCTGCGCATCATCAACGAGCCGACGGCTGCCGCGCTCGCCTATGGCCTGGAGAAGAAGGACGGCAAGACCATCGCCGTCTATGACCTTGGCGGCGGCACGTTCGACATTTCGGTGCTCGAGATCGGCGACGGCGTCTTCGAGGTGAAGTCGACCAATGGCGACACCTTCCTCGGCGGCGAGGACTTCGACATGCGCCTGGTCGAGTACCTGGCGGCCGAGTTCAAGAAGGAACAGGGCATCGATCTCAAGGCCGACAAGCTCGCCCTGCAGCGGCTGAAGGAAGCCGCAGAAAAGGCTAAGATCGAGCTGTCGTCGACGACGCAGACCGAGATCAACCTGCCCTTCATCACCGCCGACGCCACCGGGCCGAAGCACCTGACGATGAAGCTCACCCGGGCGAAGTTCGAGAGCCTGGTCGAGGATCTCGTGCAGCGCACCATCGACCCGTGCAAGGCGGCGCTCAAGGACGCCGGCCTGAAGGCGGGCGAGATCGACGAGGTGGTTCTGGTCGGCGGCATGACCCGCATGCCCAAGATCCAGGAAATCGTGAAGCAGTTCTTCGGTAAGGACCCGCACAAGGGCGTCAACCCGGATGAGGTCGTGGCGCTTGGCGCTGCCATCCAGGCCGGCGTGCTGCAGGGCGACGTCAAGGACGTGCTGCTCCTCGACGTGACGCCGCTGTCGCTCGGCATCGAGACGCTGGGCGGCGTGTTCACCCGGCTGATCGAGCGCAACACCACGATCCCGACCAAGAAGAGCCAGGTGTTCTCGACGGCCGAGGATTCGCAGTCGGCGGTGACGATCCGCGTCTTCCAGGGCGAGCGCGAGATGGCGGCCGACAACAAGCTGCTCGGGCAGTTCGACCTGGTCGGCATCCCGCCGGCTCCGCGCGGCGTGCCGCAGATCGAGGTCACCTTCGACATCGACGCCAACGGCATCGTCAATGTCTCGGCCAAGGATAAGGGCACCGGCAAGGAGCACCAGATCCGCATCCAGGCTTCGGGCGGACTGTCCGACGCCGATATCGAGAAGATGGTGAAGGATGCCGAGGCCAATGCCGAGGCCGACAAGAAGCGCCGCGCCCTCGTCGAGGCTCGCAACCAGGCCGAATCCCTGGTGCATTCGTCCGAGAAGTCGCTCAAGGATTATGGCGACAAGGTCTCGGAGGCCGACCGCACCGCGATCGCCGACGCCATCAGCGCGCTGAAGACCGCCGCCGAGGGCGACGACGTGGCCGATATCGAGGCCAAGTCGCAGTCGCTTGCCGAAGCTTCGATGAAGCTTGGCCAGGCCATGTACGAGGCCTCGCAGAAGGAAGCAGCCGAAGCCGACGCCAAGGCGGACGCCGCCAAGGATTCGGACGTGGTCGACGCCGACTTCGAGGAAATCGACGAGGACGGCGACAAGAAGAAGTCGGCCTGAACCGCCGACGGCAGATAATGCGAAAAGCCCGGCGCAAGGCCGGGCTTTTTTGCAACCTTGAACGAAAAAGTGCGAGTCTGACCGAAAAAGTGACGGAAAAACACGGGCCAGGCATGTGCCGGCTCTGGCATCCGGGCAGCATCGCTCCTAAATCGAACAACGTGCCGGCGACGACGCAACAATGCTTGAAGACATTGAGCATCCGGACAGCGGGAAAAAATGAAAGCTGATTTCTACGAAACGCTGGGCGTGCACAAAGGTGCCGACGACAAGGAGCTGAAGAGCGCTTTCCGCAAGCTCGCCATGCAGTTCCATCCCGACCGCAATCCCGGCGACCATGCCTGCGAGCACAAGTTCAAGGAAATCAACGAAGCCTACGAGACGCTGAAAGACCCGCAGAAGCGCGCGGCCTATGACCGTTTCGGCCACGCCGCCTTCGAGCAGGGCGGCATGAACGGCGCGGCGCACGGCTTCGGCGCCGGCGGCTTTGCCGACATCTTCGAGGACATTTTCGGCGACATGATGGGCGGCCGCCAGCGCCGCTCGTCGGGCGGCCGCGAGCGCGGGGCCGACCTGCGCTACAACATGGAGATCTCGCTGGAAGAGGCATTCTCCGGCAAGACGGCGCAGATCCGCGTGCCGGCCTCCATTTCCTGCTCGGAATGCTCGGGCAGCGGCGCCAAGCCCGGCACGCAGCCTGTCACCTGCGCCATGTGCCACGGCCACGGCAAGGTGCGCGCCACGCAAGGCTTCTTCTCGATCGAGCGTACCTGCCCGCAATGCCAGGGCCGCGGCCAGACGATCAAGGACCCCTGCCCGAAATGCGCCGGCCAGGGCCGCGTCACCGAGGAGCGGTCGCTGTCGGTCAACATCCCGGCCGGCATCGAGGACGGCACCCGCATCCGGCTTGCCAATGAAGGTGAGGCCGGCCTGCGCGGCGGCCCTTCGGGCGATCTCTACATCTTCCTCGCGGTCAAGCCGCATGAATTCTTCCAGCGCGACGGTGCCGACCTCTATTGCAAGGTACCGATCTCGATGACGACCGCCGCCCTCGGCGGCTCGTTCGAGGTCACGACGCTCGACGGCACGCAGACCAAGGTCAAAGTGCCGGAAGGCACCCAGAACGGCCGCCAGTTCCGGCTGAAGGGCAAGGGCATGCCAGTGCTGCGACAGCCCAATATCGGCGACCTCTACATCCAGACGGCGGTAGAGACGCCGCAGAACCTGTCGCGCCGCCAGCGCGAGCTCCTGGAGGAGTTCGAGCAGCTCTCCTCGAAGGACAATTCGCCCCAGTCGAGCGGCTTCTTCGCCCGCATGAAGGACTTTTTCGAGTCCTTTGGCGAGCACTAAGGTTTTCTGCCGGAAGTCGCGCTCCCCAAGCGTCATCAACATCTTATGCCAGATTGACGCCTTGCCTTGTCCCACCCAACTGCTAAGTAGCGGATCGGGGGCGGAGCATTGAGGAGAGCTCGCATGGCACGTGGTCCCGGATTGCGCAAAGCGCTGGCGGAAAAATTCGACGACGAGCTGAAGTTCTTCAAAGGCTGGATCGACAAGCCGAAAGCGGTCGGCTCGATCGTTCCCACCAGCTCCATCACCGCCCGCAAGATGGCCTCGATCGTCAACCCGAAATCGGGCCTGCCGGTGCTCGAGGTCGGACCCGGCACCGGCGTCATCACCCGCGCCATCCTGGCCCAGGGCGTGAAGCCGGAAAATCTCTACGCAATCGAGTATTCCACCGACTTCGTGCGCCATCTGCGCCGGCTCTATCCGGGCGTCAACGTCATCGAGGGCGACGCCTTCAATCTCAATGCCACGCTGGGCGAAAAGCGCGACATGGTGTTCGATTCGGTCGTCTCCGGCGTGCCGCTGCTCAATTTCCCGGTCGCCCAGCGCATCGCCTATATCGAAAGCCTGCTCGACCGCATCCCCGTCGGCAGACCGATCGTGCAGCTGACCTATGGTCCGATGTCGCCGATCCCGCCCGGCCGCGGTGACTACACGGTCAAGCATTTCGACTTCATCATCCGCAACATCCCGCCGACGCAGCTGTGGATCTACCGGCGCAAGCCGCATTAGATGAGAGGGAGTAGGGCAGTAGGGCAGTAGGAGAATGACCGGACTATTCCCTACTCCCCTACTGCCTTACTCCGTTGATTTGAGTGACCCTTGGCTGTACCTGTCCCGGAACAAGGGTGGCCAATGGCAGTGATCCCAAGAATCCTCGTCTTTGCCGGCTCGGTCCGCACCGGCGCTTTCAGCGGCCGGACCGCCGATGTGGCGCAGAAGGAACTCGCCATGCAGGGCGCCGAGGTGACCCGCATCTCGCTCGGCGACTATCCGCTACCGATCATGGACGAGGACCTGGAGAAGGAAAGAGGACTCCCCGAAAACGCCGTGAGGCTCGGCCGGCTGGTCGCGGCTCACGACGGCTTGCTGATCGCGACGCCCGAATATAACGGCTCGATCCCGCCGCTCTTGAAGAACTCGATCGACTGGGTGAGCCGGATCCGGCGCAACGGCAGCCGCTCGTTCAGGCCGCTTTACGGCAAGCCCGTCGGCCTTTGCTCCTCCTCCGAAGGCAAGTTTGCCGGCATACGCTGCATCAACCATCTGCGCGCGGTGCTGGTGCGCTGCCAGATGGAAGTGATCACGCCGGAATGCTCGGTGTCCGGCGCCGACGAAGCGTTCGCCGAGGACGGACAATTTCGTGACGCCAGACTGCACCAATCGATGGAGCGCCTATGCAGTACACTGATCGAAACCTCGCGCATGCTGTCCGTCCGGATCGAAGCGTGATGCATCCGGTCGAGACCATGCGCGACAGGCTGATCGTCGGCCTCGACGTGCCGACGCTGAAAGAGGCCGAGAAGGCGGTGCGCGAGCTCGAAGGCACCGTCTCCTTCTACAAGATCGGCTATCAGCTCGCCTTTGCCGGCGGGCTGGATTTCGCGCGCGAGCTGGCCCGCGGCGGCACCAAGGTCTTCCTCGACATGAAGCTGCTCGACATCGACAACACGGTGGCCAAGGGCGTCGAGAACATCGTCAGGATGGGCGTCTCGATGCTGACGCTGCATGCCTACCCCAAGGCGATGAAGGCGGCGGTCGAGGCGGCCAAGGGCAGCGAGCTCTGCCTGCTTGCGGTGACGGTGCTCACCTCGATGGACGAGCAGGACATGATCGACGCCGGCTACGAGTATGATCCGCACACGCTGGTGCTGCGACGCGCCGAACAGGCGCTGCATGCCGGCATGGGCGGCATCGTCTGCTCGGCCGAGGAGGCTGAAGCCGCGCGCCGGATCGTCGGTCCCGACATGGCTGTCGTCACGCCGGGTATACGGCCGAGCGGCAGCGACCATGGCGACCAGAAGCGCGTGGTGACGCCGGCGCAGGCGATCCGCAACGGCTCCAGCCACCTCGTCGTTGGCCGACCCATTGTCGCCGCTGCCGACAGGCCGGCGGCGGCCGAAGCGATCCTGACCGAGATGCAATCGGCATAGCGCCGACCCTCGCGCACGAACCGAAACAGGAGAAAATCATGCCAAAGGGATACTGGATCGCTCGCGTCGACGTGCGCGACGCCGAGGGCTACAAGGATTATGTCGCCGCCGCCAAGCTCGCCTTCGACCGTTTTGGCGCGAAATTCCTGGCGCGCGGCGGCGAGCATGAAAAGGCCGAGGGCCCTGGCCGCGCGCGCAACGTGATCATCGAATTCGAATCGTTTGCCGCGGCGCATGACTGCTACCATTCGCCGGAATATCAGCGCGCCGTCGCCATCCGCCAGAAAGTGGCCGACGGCGAAATCGTGCTGGTCGAGGGCGTCTAGCGAAGTAGCCTATTCGCTGCCGTTTCGGCCATCGCGTCGGCGAGGCTCATGCCCCACTGCCTGCGGCAATAATCGCGAAAATCGAAGCAGGGCAGGCCGGGGCAGACTTCGAACTCGATGAGGTGGACCGTATCGTCGGCCTCGACTCGAAAATCGACCGAGAAGACGTCCTTCAGGCCAACCCCGGCGGTCAGCTTTTGCGCGATGGCGCGGATTGCCCGATCGGCCGCTGGCTGGCTGGCGGCGACCGGCTCGAGTTCCGGTTCGGCATAGATGCCAGCGTCCCTGGCGGCCTGGCCGGTATCGCCGTAGAGCGCCATCGAGTCGGCCATGGTCTGGAAGTCGCCGCCGGAATCGACGAAGGCGATGCCGAGCGCCTCGACGCCGGTTTCCGGCTTCAGCCCGAGGAAGCTTGCCCGCACATTGCGGCCGGCGACATAGGGCTGGACGACGACATCGTCGCGATAGCCGGCAAAGACACGCCGGCTAAGCTCCAGCGCGTGGCCGAGTTCGGTGATCCGCGAATCCGCCCAGATGCCGATCTTAGCGCCGAGACGGTTGGGCTTGACGAACCAGCCGGCGGCCGAGGCCGGCGGCTCGACCAGCCACGCGCCGTTGCGTGCGAGGCCGACAGCCGGCACCG
>NZ_JHQR01000222.1 GCF_014843825.1 Mesorhizobium silamurunense | reverse complement strand
CCGGCTCGAAACGCAGCCGCGCCCCGACAAGGGCCGCCCGCGTATGCATGTGGCCGATGCCGCCTTGGGCGGCGGGGTCGACGGCGCCGCAGCCGTGCCCATCATCGGTGACGGTCACGCTGAACGTGCCTGGCGTCGATGCCAGCTGCACCTCGATGCGACTTGGCCCGGCATGGCGCACCGCATTGTTGATTGCTTCCTGCACGATCCGGTAGAGCGCCGTGCGCAGCGTTTCCGACAGGCTGTCGGCACTGCCGTCGCTCATGTCGGCGATGCGCACCGCGATCGGCGGCTTGGCCCTGGCGACGCTGCGGTTGAGATGCGCCTCGACGGCGTCGCGCAGGCCGAACAATTCCAAAACGCTGGGCCGCATGTCGTCGACGATGTGGCGCAGTTCCGCCAGGCAGCCCGCCACCTCCTGCTCGAGATCGGCAAGCTGGGCCGTCCGCGCCACGCCCCGGCTGCGGAAGGCCGAGACCTGACGCGCGATGCGGGCGAGATCGGCGAGCGTCTGGTCGTGCAGGTCCATCGCCATGCGGCGGCGCTCGCGCTCCATGCCCTCGGTCAGCTGCGAGGCGCCGACCCTCAGCAGTTCCGCCCGGTTGCGCGCCTCGCTTTCGGCGAGCATGGCGCGGCGCGCTTCCTCTGTCTGGATCAGCGCGAAGATATAGGGCCCGATGAGGTCGGCGCATTGCTGGGCGACGTCGACGTCGGCCTGCGTGTAACATCCGGCCTCGTGCCGGCTGATGTTGAGCGCGCCGATGACGCTGCCGCGCGCTCGCAGCGGTACGATGATGCGGCTGCGCAGCTTGGCTGCGAAGATCGGACCGTCGAAGGCTCCCTCGAAATGGAAGCGGTCGTCGACGAGCGCATTGTCGGACAACAGATAAGGCGTCTCGCCCCACAGCACGCGGCGGATCGGGCTGCCCTCGACCGGATGCTGCGCCAGATCGCTCCAGCTGGTGTGGAAGCCGGCCTCGTAGCAGGCATGCATGCGTCCATCGAGCGACAGCACCGCCAGGTCGATATGGTCGTGCGGGATGAGCGTGCCGATTTCGATCGCCGTCGCCCGGAACGCGGAGCCGGGATCGATATGCCCGGCCAAGGCCCGCGAGATCGCGAGCAGCCGATCGATCAGCTGGGGAGATACCTCCGACATGTCTCCTCCCTTGCCGCTGGACGAATGTCGGGGAAAGACGCGCAGCGCCAACCATATGGCGCGGCTTCGCTCCCGTTTCCCGAATTCCTCCCTGCGAGCGAAATAGTGGGCGCTTGACGGTACAGCTGTCAACGAGGGCTTACACAGCGGCAGGCCGATCAACTTCAGGTGCGACGATTGAAAAGCCGCCGGCTCCTGGTCTAGGAACGGCGGCAGGAGGCCAATTGATGGCAGTGACGCCGACCGTTGCTCAGGGCGCCCCGGGAATTCCCGCACGCTGGACATCAAGCGCCAAGAGCGGCGTCGGCACCGCGCTTTCAGCGAAAAGCCCGCTCTGGTTCACCATCAGCCACGGCATATTGAACGAGGTCTATTATCCGCGCCTCGACAGCGCCTGCACGCGCGACATGGGCCTCCTCGTCACCCGCCCCGGTGGCTATTTCTCCGGGGAGAAACGCGACGCCGCCCACGCTATCGAGCCGTTCGAGGACGGCGTGCCCGGATACAGGTTGACTAACAGTGCCAGCGATGGCTGCTACCGGATAGAAAAGCGCATCGTTACGGATCCGAAACAGCCTGTCCTGCTGCAGGAAATCACCTTCGCGGCTCTCAAAGGCCCGGCTTCGGACTATCGCGTCTACGCGTTGCTCGCGCCGCATCTGGTCAATGCCGGCATGGGCAATACCGCCTGGGTCGGCGAGCATAAGGGGCAGCGCATCCTCTTTGCGTCAGGTCGCGGCGTCTCGCTAGCGCTCGCCTCTTCGCTGCCTTGGGGCGACTGCTCGGCCGGCTATGTCGGCTTCTCCGACGGCTGGCAGCAGCTCCGGGATGGCGGCGCGCTGGATCCTGCCTTTGAGCGCGCGGAGGACGGCAATGTGGCGCTGACCGGCAAGATCGGCTTCTCGGCAGGCAAGGGCACGGCCCTGCTCGCGCTCGGCTTCGGCACCTTGCCAGAAGAGGCGGCGGAGATCGCGCTGGCCAGCCTCAAGGACGGGTTCGAGACGGCCGCCGAAACCTATGCCGCCAAATGGCGGAGATTCCAGGCCGGCCTGGAAAAGCTCGACCGGCATCCTGCCCCCGGCCTGAACACCTACCGCGTCAGCACCGCGGTGCTTGCCTCGCATCTGTCGATCACCAGGCCCGGGGCCGCCGTCGGCAGTCTCTCGATCCCCTGGGGTTTCAACAAGGGCGACGACGATCTCGGCGGCTACCACCTGGTCTGGCCGCGCGACCTGGTCGAGACGGCGGGCGGCTTCCTCGCCGCAGGCGACGCCAGGCAGGCGCTGCAGATCCTCACCTATCTGCGCTCGATCCAGCTGCCGGACGGACACTGGCCGCAGAATTGCTGGTCCAGCGGAACGCCCTATTGGCCAGGCATCCAGATGGACGAGTGCGCCTTTCCGTTGCTGCTCGCCGATGCCTTGCGCCGCGCCGGCCATCTGCCGCGCGCGAAACTCGCCGAGTTCTTGGCCATGATCGAGAGCGCGGCCTCCTATGTCGTGCGCAACGGCCCCGTCACCGGCGAGGATCGCTGGGAAGAGGACGCCGGCTACAGTCCCTTCACACTGGCCGTCGAGATCGCGGCGCTGCTCGCGGCGGCCGACATGCTGGACGCTTGCGGCAAAAATGAGCCGGCAAACTATCTGCGCGAGACGGCCGACTGCTGGAACGACCAGATCGAGCGCTGGACCTATGTCACCGGCACCGAACTCTGCGCCAAGGAAGGCGTCGACGGCTATTATGTCCGCATCGCGCCGCCCGACGGTGCCGGCGCTGCTTCGCCGAAGGACGGCTTCGTGCCGATCAAGAACCGCCCGCCGGCCGACACCGACCGGCCGGCGGAAGCCATCATCAGTCCGGACGTACTGGCACTGGTCCGCTTTGGCCTGAGAGCCGCCGACGATCCGCGGGTCCTGAACACCATCAAAGCCGTCGACGCCACGCTGCGCTGCGCATTGCCGCAAGGTCCGCTCTGGTACCGCTACACCGGCGACGGCTATGGCGAGCACGAGGACGGCTCGCCTTTCGACGGCACCGGCCAGGGCCGGCCCTGGCCCCTGCTCGCCGGCGAACGTGCCCACTATGAGCTAGCCGCAGGGCGACCCGACAAGGCAGCCGAGCTGCTCGATACCTTCGAGCGTTCGGCAGGTATCAGTGGCCTTCTGCCTGAGCAGGTCTGGGACCAACCCGACATGCCGGAGCGCGAATTGCGGCTCGGCGCGCCGTCCGGCAGCGCTATGCCGCTGGTCTGGGCGCATGCCGAGCATGTCAAGCTGTTGCGCTCGCTGCGCGACGGCGCGGTGTTCGACATGCCGCCGCAAGGCGTCGAGCGCTACATCAAGCGAAAAACCGTCTCGCCCTTCCGCACATGGCGCTTCAACAACAAGATCCGGTCGATCCCCGCCGGCAAGGTGCTGCGCGTCGAGCTTTCGGCCCGCGGCGTGGTCCACTGGAGCAGCGACAAATGGCTGACGGTGCACGACGACAAGACGGCCGAGAACGCCTTCGGCGTCCACCTGGTCGACCTGTCCGTTGCCGGCCTGCCGCCGGGATCGACGGTCGCCTTCACTTTTTTCTGGCCCGAAGCCAGCCGTTGGGAGAATGTCGACTTCACCGTCGGCATCGATCCTCAATCATGATCCCGAAAAGTGATAGCGGTTTTCGGAAAAGATCATGATCAAGACAGCGCGGCCAGTAGACATTTCTTTCCTCAAGCAATCGGGATGACACCATGCAGATCGGAATGATGGGACTGGGCAGGATGGGCGCCAATATGGTGCGGCGCCTGCTGCGCGACGGCCACGAATGCGTCGTCTACGACATCAACTCCGCAAGCGTCGCCGGCATGGTCAAGGACGGCGCCATCGGCGCCGCCTCGCTGGAAGAGTTCGTGGCCAAGCTGGCCAAGCCGCGCTGTGCGTGGCTGATGCTGCCGGCCGCGATCACCGGCAGGATCGTCGACCAGGTGGCGGCGCTAATGGAGCCCGGCGACATCATCATCGACGGCGGCAATTCCTATTACCATGACGCCGTCGACCAGGCCGCGAAACTGGCGACCAAAGGCATCAGCTTTGTCGATGTCGGCACCAGCGGCGGCGTGTGGGGACTGGAGCGCGGCTACTGCCTGATGATCGGCGGCCCCGATGAAGCCGTGCAGCACCTCGATACGGTCTTCGCCACGCTGGCCCCGGGCGCCGACCCGGGTTCCAGTCCGCCGAAGGACGTCGGGACTGCGCCTTACGGCTATCTGCATTGCGGACCGAGCGGCGCCGGCCATTTCGTCAAGATGGTGCACAACGGCATCGAATACGGCGTGATGGCCGCCTATGCCGAGGGCATCAACATCCTGAAATCGGCCAACGCCGGCAAACGCGACCGGACGTCGGACGCCGAAACCAGCCCGCTCGAAAATCCGCAGTATTACCAGTTCGACATCGACCTGCCGGCCGTGGCGGAGGTCTGGCGGCATGGCAGCGTCATCGGCTCCTGGCTGCTCGACCTCACCGCCGGCGCGCTGAAAAACGACCCCGCGCTTACGCAGTTCGGCGGTCGGGTGTCGGACTCGGGCGAAGGCCGCTGGACCCTGAAGGCGGCGATCGACACCGGCGTTCCGGCGCCCGTGCTCTCCTCGGCGCTGTTCGATCGCTTCTCCTCGCAAGGCGAATCCCAATTCGCCGACAAGCTTCTGTCCGCCATGCGCTATGCATTCGGCGGCCATGTCGAGAAGCCGAAGATCGGCGGTTGAGGGGGAGAGGCAGGATGAGCCAGGAGAGGTCCGACACGCTGGTGCTTTTCGGAGCGACCGGCGACCTTGCGCACAAGAAGATTTTTCCGGCGCTCTACCAGATGGTCGCCAAGGGAACGCTCACCGAGCCTGTGATCGGCGTCGCCTTCGACCCCTGGGACATTGGAAAGCTGGCGGACCGTGCCCGCGACGGCGTCGTCAATGCGCTGGGCAGCGCGGACGATGAGGTGTTCGCCAAGCTCGCCTCATTGCTGCGCTATGTCAGCGGCGATTATCGAGATTCCGCTACCTTCGAGAAGCTGAAGACGGCGCTTGGCTCGGCGCAGCGGCCGCTACACTACATGGCGGTGCCCCCGACCATGTTCGAAACCGTGGTCCAAGGATTGGAACAGTCCGGCACCGCGCGCGGCGCGCGGCTGATGATCGAAAAGCCGTTCGGCCACGACTTGCAGTCGGCGCGTTGGCTGAACCGCGTGCTGCACCTGGTGTTCGACGAGCAGTCGATCTTTCGCATCGACCATTATCTCGGCAAGGAGGCGATCCAGAATCTGCTCTATTTCCGCTTCGCCAATGCCTTCCTCGAGCCGATCTGGAACCGCAATTTCGTCGAAAGCGTGCAGATCACCATGGCCGAGGATTTCGGCATCGAAGGTCGTGGCAAATTCTATGACGATGTCGGCTGCATCCGCGACGTTATCGAGAACCATCTGCTCAATATCCTTTTGCTTTTAGCTATGGAGCCGCCGGTTGGCCGCTCGGCCGACGACCTGATCGACGAGAAGGTGCAGGTGCTGCGCGCGATCCGCACGCTGACCAAGGACGATGTCGTGCGCGGCCAGTTCGACGGCTATCTGGCGGAGCCTGGCGTGCGGCCGAACTCCCCGGTCGAAACCTTCGCCGCGGTGCGCTTCTTCGTCGACACCTGGCGCTGGCAGGATGTGCCGTTCTTCATCCGCGCCGGCAAGAACATGCCGGTGCACGCGACCGAAGTGATCGTGCGGCTGAAGCGGCCACCGCTCGACGTTTTCGACCCGATCAAGCCGGGCGACGCCAACTATGTCCGTTTCCGCATCGACCCGCAGGTGGCGATCTCGATCGGCGCCCAGCGCAAGGTGGCCGGCGACGACATGATCGGCGAGCAGGTGGAACTGACCGCGCTCGACGACACCAAGGGCGACATGCCGCCCTATGAGCGGCTGATCGGCGATGCCATGAACGGCAACGGCCAGCTGTTCACGCGCCAGGATGCGGCCGAGCTCGCATGGCGCATTGTCGGACCGGTGCTCGGCGACACCACGCCGCCGCAGATCTATGCGCCCAAGACCTGGGGACCGGCCGATGCCATGAACGGCTTCGGCCCGCCCAATGGCTGGATCAATCCGACCAAGTAGCACGGGAGGAATGGAATGGCGAAAGCGGCAAAACCGGCTGCGTCGAAGGGCGGGCAGATCGTGCTCACCATCGATGTCGGCGGCTCGCATGTGAAGATCCTCACCAGCGCCGGCGGCGAGATGCGCCGCGTCGAGTCCGGCCCCGGCCTGACACCTGAGCAGGTCGTCGCGTCGGTGAAGAAATTGGCCGAGGGACTGAGCTATGATGTCATCTCGATGGGCTATCCAGGTCCGGTCAGAGACAACAAGCCTTCGCTAGATCCCTTCAATCTCGGCAAAGGCTGGAAGGGCTATGATTTCGCTGCCGCCTTCGGCAAGCCGGTCAAGCTCGTCAACGACGCTCTTTTGCAGGCGATCGGCAGCTATGAGGGCGGCCGCATGCTGTTCCTCGGCCTGGGCACGGGCCTGGGCGCCGCGATGGTCCTCGACAATGTCGGGCAGCCGATGGAGCTTGCCCACCTTCCCTACAAGAAAGGCTGCAGCTTCGAGGACTATGTCGGCGAGCGCGGGCTGGTAAAGCATGGCAAGAAAAAATGGCGCAAATACGTTTTCGATGTCGTAAACAGGCTTCGCGCCGCCTTGCAGCCGGACTATGTGGTCATCGGCGGCGGCAATGTCGACAAGCTCGATGAATTGCCGGGGAAATCCAGGCGCGGCGACAACACACGCGCCTTCGAAGGCGGATTTCGACTGTGGCGCGACAAGGCGCTGATCGTCTGATATTTTTACTTTTCAGTATAGTTGTTCAAAATAGCGTGTAATCGCGCCGCTGGTCGTTGCGCCGCGCAGATTTGCCGACTAGGAATTCGCCGGCCTGCCGCACGATGTGCCTTCCCCGGCGCGAAGGAAGCGGCGGCGCTCTGGTTTACATCCCGATTTGCGGCCGTGCGGCATAGAGGAGGAATTGACGTGGACGAGGACACCAACACAGCCAAGGAAGAAGCCGACTTGCTCGAGCTCACCGCCCACATCGTGTCGGCCTATGTCGCCAAGAACCGGCTGCCGGCTTCGGGCCTGGGCGAGCTCATCGCCAGCGTCGCCTCCTCGATCGGCGGACTGAACCAGCCGCCGGCGCCGCCGGCACCGCTGCCCGTCCCCGCCGTCAATCCCCGGCGCTCGGTGACGCCGGACTACATCATCTGCCTCGAGGACGGGAAGAAGTTCAAATCGTTGAAGCGCCATATCGGCGTCCATTTCGGACTGACCCCGGAGGCCTACCGGACCAAATGGGGCCTCCCCGTGGACTACCCGATGGTCGCGCCCAATTATGCGGCGTCGCGCTCCGAGCTCGCCAAGTCGATCGGCCTCGGCCGCAAGGCGGAAGCCGAGCCGGTGAAGCCCGCCAGGGGACGGAAAGCCAAGGCTCCCGCCTAATGCATGTCGCCCGAAAGTGCGCAGCGGTTTTGGGAGAACGACATCCATCAAAACAAAGATTTAAAGTGCGTCGCCTGAATTCGCTTCAGCGCGACCTGCTTTAAGCGGCACCGGCGCCTGTGCCAACGGTTAGAGAAGCCTGCCGAGGAATCCGCCTTGGCAGGCTTCCTGCTTTTATGGCTTGGATAAAACCGAACAAGGCTGTTGGGGTGAGCCATGAATTACGCGCGTATGGTGATCGAGAAAGAGGCACCGGAGGAATACGGTTACGAGCGCATCCGCTTCAATCTCTCCGAAAGCTCGATCGCCGACCGGAAGCTCTCCGACATTGGCCTGTCGTTGCCCGACCTCACCCTTTTCTACGGCGAGCACCGCGGCGAAAAAGAGCTGCGAGCGCTGATCGCCGGGTAGGATGAAGGGCTCTCCGCCGACGACGTGCTGGTGACCGCGGGCGCCGCCGGGGCGCTGTTCATCATCGCCACCTCGCTGCTTTCGGCCGATGACCATCTCGTCGTCGTGCGGCCGAACTATGCCACCAACATCGTGACGCCCAAGGCGATCGGCTGCGCCATCAGCTATGTCGATCTCGATTTCGACGACGGCTTCGCCATCGATGTCGCGCGCGTCGCGGCAGCCGTGCGGCCGAACACCAGGCTGATCAGCGTCACCTGCCCGCACAACCCGACCGGCACCATGATGAGCCGCACCGATCTCGATGCACTGGTCGCGCTCGCCGAGGGCCGGCGCTGCCGGCTGCTGGTCGACGAGACCTATCGAGACCTTTCCTATGGCGAGCGCCTGCCTTCGGCGGCATCGCTCAGTCCCACCGCCATCAGCGTCTCCTCGCTGTCCAAGGCCTTCGGCATTCCCGGCATCCGCATCGGCTGGCTGGTCACGAAGGACGAGGCTCTCAAGGAGACGTTCCTCGCCGCCAAGGAGCAGATCGGCATCTGCGGCAGCGTCATCGACGAGGCGATCGCGCGCTCCATGCTCGAGCGCCGCGACGCCTTCCTCAAGTCGCTGCTGCCGGACATGGCGAAGCGCCGCGATATCGTCCAGGCCTGGATCGATGGCGAGCCGCTGGTCGACTGGGTGCGTCCGCAAGGCGGCGTCGTCGGCTTCCCGCGGCTGAACGTCGATGCCGGCTTCGACCTCGAACGGTTCTACGCGAGGCTCCTGGAAGAGCACGGCACCTATGTCGGCCCCGGCCACTGGTTCGAAATGCCGAAGCGCTTCTTCCGCGTCGGCTTCGGCTGGCCGAAGGAGGCGGAATTGCGCGGCGGGTTGCAAGCGATCTCCGCGGCGTTGAGAGGCTGAGCCTCCTTGTACCGCGAACGATAATTTCCGGATTTCCTGCATCCGGCGCGGATTTTTTGCGCGCGCGACGAAACGAACTGGGCTAAGGGTCTCCGGCCGGACCAGCGCCCACCGTGGAAGTGCCCCGCCGGCCGATGTCACAACGGGGCCCCCAGACCATGACTGCCGAAGCAACCTCACCTGAACAGCGATACGCCGCTTTCCGGCACCGACCGTACCTCAGCTACTGGACGGCGCGCTTCCTCACCACTTTCGCCACCCAGATCGTCTCGGTCGCCGTCGGCTGGCAGATCTACGACCTGACGCGCAACCCCTTCGACCTCGGCATCGTCGGCATCGTCCAGTTCCTGCCGTCGCTGCTCTTGGTCCTCATCACCGGCGTCGTCGCCGACCGCTTCGGCCGCCTGATCATGACATTGGCGTCGCTCGTCGAGGCCGGCTGCGCGCTCGCTCTCCTGTTGTTGACGCTGCGCGGCCTTGGCGGCCCGTTGCCGATCTTCGTCGTGCTCGCCATGTTCGGTATCGCCCGTGCCTTCTATGGGCCGGCATCGTCCTCGCTGGTCGCCAATCTTGTGCCGCCGCAGGATTTCGCCAACGCGATTGCCTGGAACTCGTCCGCCTGGCAGACGGCGACGATTGTCGGCCCGGTCGCCGGCGGCCTGCTCTACGGCCTTTCGGCGGAGATCGCTTACGCCACTGCCGCCATCATGATGCTGGCCGCCGCGCTGCTCATCTTCACCATCCCCAAGCCCGCCCAGCAGACGGCTACCGACAAGCCGACGATGCAGACGCTGTTTGCCGGCTTCCGCTATATCTGGAGCGAGAAGATCGTGCTTGGCGCGATCTCGCTCGACCTCTTTGCCGTGCTTCTGTCGGGCGCCTCGGCGCTGCTGCCGGTCTATGCGCGCGACATACTGGAACTTGGCCCCTGGGGCCTCGGCCTGCTGCGCTCGGCGCCCGGCATCGGCGCCATCGCGGTGGCGGTCTGGCTCGCCGGCCACCCGATCCGCGACCATGCCGGCAAGATCATGCTGGGCTTCGTCGCGCTGTTCGGCGCCTTCACCGTTCTGTTCGGCGTTTCGACCCTCACCTGGCTGTCGATCGCGGTGCTCGCCATGCTCGGCGCCACCGACATGTTCAGCGTCTATATCCGCGAGACGCTGATCCAGCTGTGGACGCCTGACGAGGTGCGCGGCCGCGTCAACGCCGTCAACCAGGTCTTCGTCGGCGCCTCCAACGAGGTCGGCGAATTCCGCGCCGGCACCATGGCGGCGCTAATCGGCACGGTTCCGGCGGTGGTCATCGGCGGCATCGGCGCCATCGCGGTCGCTGGATTGTGGGCGTATTTGTTCCCCGCGCTGCGGCAGGTGCGGCATCTGAACAGCCGGAATTGATTGAGCGCCGGATCCGACTACGACGCATCGGTCCGCCGTGGAGACATGGAATTGCGGCTGAGCTGCGATGGCACGAACGTGAAAGCGCAGTTCTTCTCACTTGTTTCTAGCGCGATATACACCGCCATCACGCGCGAAAGGCTCGATATCTCGACAATCAGGAGGGGCTTTAACGGCAGCCATCCTTGCCAATAGGTACGGAACTCGAAACTCGTCCCTATTGCTTTTTTGGACCTTATCTACGGAGATCGAACTGACATAGTAATCGGGACAGGTGATGGAAGCTTGGAGATATCCACCCCATGCCACCGCCGCCGCGTAGATTTTGTACTGTGAACTGCCACGAGGCGCCGCATTGAGTAGACTTAGCATCTCGTCGCGGGGATTCGGGGTTCCAATATCGAAATACAGAATTTCATAGCTAAGGTCATCACACTCTGTTCCGGGTATCCCGCCGCCTTTGGCGCTCCAAGTGGTTTGGGCGTCGGAGTAGTGTTTTTGTACCAGTGCGAGGTCTGAATGGCTTAGACTCCAAGTCAGTTTTTCGTAGTAATTTTCGAATGAATTAATATCTATAAGCGGAACCAAATCGCATTTGTCGTCGAATTCTTTGTGTAGCGTCAGCGCGTTCATCATGCGGCCGAGTATGTCGGCGCGAATCAATGAATCTTGGCTGGCCACGTTCTCAGAGCAATCGGTTTTACTCTATCCCACGGCCGGCTTGCCAAAAATCAGGCCTAAAAATTCGCCAAGCCAGCGCTTGAGGTGCATGTCCCAGATCAGCCGGCCGCCGAGATGGTCGCGGCCGGGCTGCGCGCCGGGCAGCTCGAAGCGGTGCGCGCCGCGCACCACCCAGCGCTGCATCATCACCCTGGTCAGCTCGCCGTGGAACTGGATGCCCCAGGCATTGTCGCCATAGCGAAAGGCCTGGTTGGGATAGGTTTCGGCGGTCGCAAGCAACGTCGCGTCCTTCGGCAGCGAAAAGCCCTCGCGGTGGAACTGGTAGACCATCTCCGGCCAGTGCAGCAGTTTCTTGCCCGCCTCGGTCGCCTTCAGCGGATACCAGCCGATCTCGACCAGCCCTTCGCCATGACCCTCGACCTTGCCGCCGAGATGATTGGCGAGCATCTGCGCGCCGAGGCAGATGCCGAGAAACGGCCGGTTTTCCTTGAGCGGGATTTCGAGCCAGTCGGTCTCACGCCGGACGAACTCGTCCTGGTCGTTGGCGCTCATCGGCCCGCCGAAGATCACCGCCCCGGCATGGCCGTCCAGCGTGCAAGGCAGCTCTTCGCCAAGCGGAGGCCGGCGGATGTCGAGATCGAAGCCTTCTTCCAGAAGCATGTGGCCGACGTGGCCGGGGCTCGAAGTCTCCTGATGCAGCACGATCAGGATTTTTGGTCTCGGCCTCGGTCTGGGTGGCATGGGCAGGCGTAGTCCTATTCGTCGCTCGACGTCCCGCGCGCGCCGGGCGCCTCGGCCGCCGCCTTGCGGCGCGCCTCGATTCGATCCTGCCGCTCGACGCCGATCAATTCCGCGACGCGCCAGACAGTGTTGTCCTCGAGCTCGTGCAATTCGCCATCGGCATAGACGATCTCCCACATCAGGCCGATGAAGGCCTTGCGCGCGTCGGCGTCGAGATGGCGCTTGAGCACACTGGTGAAGGCGTAGAGATCGATCGCCTCATTGTCGGCGCGCTCGCCGGCGGCCGCCAGCGCGTCGAGCTCGTCGCCGCGGATCGAGTAGGTCTTGGCGAGAATCTCCTTGAACCGCTCCCACTCGACATCCTGGCGCACGCCGTCGGCGTTCATCACATGGTAGAGCAGCGCCGAGGCCGCGACGCGCGGATCGTCGGCGCTCGGCTTGGCCTCGCTGGCCGGCAAATCCCTCAGAAAGGACAACACGCGTTCGAACATCGACACTTTTTCCCTGTCCGCCATAACCGGTCTCAAAACAAACGAAACCGGCGCGGCGATTTTTCCGCCTCGTCTTCCGGCGCGACGCCGGGATCATCCGGCAAGCGCGGCGGCTCCGGTGCCTGCTCGCCTGCCGCGTCGTCGGTTGCGGCGACGGTCCCGTCCTTCTGCCCCCCGTTCGCAGCCGCGGTGGCCGGTTTTTCGGCAGTGCCGTCGGGCACGATATCGATCGTCTTCTCTTCAGTCGGCACAGCCGGCGCGGAGGCGGGGATTGCTGGTATGGCGGCATCAACCTCGCTGTCGATCAGCTGCCCGAGCCGCTCCATCGGCGCGCGCCAGGTGAAGGCGTCCAACTTGCCGGTGATCGGCGACACCGGCGCCCAGCGCTCGGAGACGACGCCGTCCGCGACCCATGCCGGATCGCGCGGCGCGCGCACGGCTTTCGACAAAAGCTGCCGCACCTTGCCCTGGTCGCCGCTTTCGGCCTCCTCGATGTCGGCCAGCAACAGATAGGCGCCTTCGCGGCGATCCATGCGGATCGCGGCCTCCGCCTCGTGCCTGGCGGTGGCGAAATCCTGCGCGTCGAGCGCGGCGCGCGCCACGGCCATCGACGATTCGGCGTGGTTCTTCTTCATCTCCTGCAGCTTTTTCGCCCGGTTGAGACGGTCGAGCACGGCATCGCCCGGCCTTGCATGCGTGTAGAGCTCGGCGATGTCCGGATGCGGCTCGGCCCGCCAGGCCGTCTCCAGGATCTTGGAACCCTTGCGCACGTCGTTTTGCCGGAAAAGCATATTGGCCGCGACCACCGCGGCCGGCGCGAAATCGGGCGCCAGCTTGTTGGCTTCGACGGCGGCAGTCCGGGCGGCATTCGGATCGCTGTCGATCAGCGACTGCGCCTTGGCCGTGAGCAGCACGGCGCGGCGGCGGTTGGCGGCATCGCGCTCGATCTGCCGGGTGGATTTTTGCGCCTCGACCAGCTTCAGCGCGCCGTCCCAGTCGCCACGCTCGGTCAGTTCCTCCAGCGTCGAT
>NZ_JHQR01000220.1 GCF_014843825.1 Mesorhizobium silamurunense | reverse complement strand
TGGACCGGCCAGGAAACCGAGCTCGGCACCCTGAAGACTTACACCGAGACCCGTTTCAACTTCGCCAACTCCAATGCCACGACCCCGCTCAACACGGCGCACGGCAGCATCCCCTCGCTGAACTTCGCCTGGATCCAGCTCGGCGGCCTGCGCGTCGGTAAGGACGAATCGGCCTTCAATACGTTCATCGGCTACGCCGGCAACGTCATCCAGGATACGCTGGTTCCGTATGGCGATTTCGACACCAACGTCGTCCAGTACTACTTCGACGCAGGCAACGGCTTCTCGGCGGTCGTCTCGCTCGAAGAAGGCTCGGGCGTGAAGGGCACAATCGACAGCTACGTTCCACATGTCGTCGGCGGCGTGAAGTGGACGCAGGGCTGGGGCGCCATCACCGGCGTCGTCGCCTATGACAGCAACTATGAAGAAGTGGCAGGCAAGGTCCGTTTGGACGTGAATGTCTCCGACGCGCTGTCGCTGTTCATCATGGCCGGCTACGGCACCGACGACAATCTCAACGACCCGACCTATGCGATCCCTGCCGGCGACCGCGGCTTCTACAAGCAGTGGGGCGGCAACTGGGCAGTCTGGGGTGGCGGCACCTACAAGTTCAACGAGAAGACCTCGTTCAACATCCAGGCGTCGACCGACGACGAGAAGAACATCGGTCTGGCGGCAAACGTCGCTTACGACGTCGTTCCCGGCCTCACGGTCACGGCCGAAGTGGACTGGGCGCATTGGGGTCAGGAAGGTATCAACTGGACCGACAGCTCCCCGTTGGCCTTCCAAAAGAAGAACAGCGTCGGCGGTTTCCTCCGCTTCCAGCGCTCCTTCTAAGGGCTGGTACTATACAAGTTAAAATCCAGCCCGGGCGCTTCAATGCCCGGGCTGTTTTGTTTTCGGGACTGGGTGAGGGCAAACGAAGGAAGAGAAGGGGGTACTGGTAGCTGAAGTCCGTGAAAATGGTTTCGTGGGATTCGCCGCTGAGGTGGATGAAATCATTTTGTCGGACAAAAACTCTTGAAAGGACGCTTCCGTGCGGGCAGCTGTGCCTATCCACTTGGGGGTGTGGGCTAAAAAAATGACGAACGAAGCGATTCAAGAGGGGGGGTCCTCTGGTCACTTTGCGGTTTTTTCTTCTCAGAACTCGAACTTTCGATACACATATAACAAGATCAGAGAAGTAAAGTCGTACAGGATCAGGGAGCTTTTTGCAGCTTATCGGGATATACTCTGGGATGATGGGCGGCATAAATACAATGTCAGCTCTTTCATCGGTGAAATAGACGAGATCCTTCTGGGAGAGCGTTTCAGCACCTTTGACCAGAACACCCTGGACAGTCTTATCGGTACCTTGCGCCAGCGCGGGAACAGCAACGCAACCATCAATCGCAAGATGGCTGCACTCAGCAAGCTGCTGCGCAAGGCTCACAAGATGGGAGATATCCACAGCCTGCCCGAGTTCCGCCGCCAGAAGGAGCGGGCGGGGCGGATTCGTTTCCTCGAAAGGGACGAGGAGGCAAGGCTGTTCGCCGCCATCAAGAGCCGCAGCGAGGATGCTTACAGGCTCTTCGTCTTCCTGGTCGACACCGGCTGCCGTCTCGGCGAGGCGCTCGGCCTGATCTGGAACGACATCCAGGAACACCGCGTCTCGTTCTGGATCACCAAGTCGGGTCGCAGCCGCACCATTCCGATGACCGAACGGGTCAAGGAGGTGATCAAGCTGCCGCCGACGACCGAAGGGCGCCGGCCAAAGGGTCCGTTCACCAAGTTCACCCAGGCGCAGTACCGCGCCATCTGGAACGAAGCGAAGGCCGAGGTCGGTCTCGGCGCTGACGAGCAGGTGGTGCCGCATATCCTGCGCCACACTTGCGCCTCGCGCCTCGTCCAGGGCGGCATCGACATACGGCGCGTGCAGATGTGGCTCGGCCACCAGACGTTGTCGATGACCATGCGTTACGCGCATCTCGCCACCAACGACCTCGACGGCTGCGTCGTCGTGCTCGAGAAACCGCGCGCCGATGAGGCGCCGCGCCTGGCGGAGAACTCGGTGTTTGCGTCCCCGTTGACCACGCCGTCACCGGCCAAAGCCGCTCGTAAGGAGAGCGGATCAGAGCCGGCGAAGGCGCGCCGCAAGAGCTGAAGGGCAAATAGACGCGCGCTGGCCCAACGCGAATCTATACTGGGTTGATCCCGCCTGGAGCTGGTTTAGCCTTGGGCTTTACTTTGGCCTGATTTGCTTTCCGCCCGATCAAGGAACGAGGCAATCTCCTGCGGCAGGTTGCCGGTTTCCAGGAAGGGCGCGTGTCCCTGGCCGTCGACGGTGATTGCCTCCATGCCGGGATGACGCTTTCCCATCTCCTGGAGCGTCGCGGCGGACAACAGCTTCGAATTGCCGCCGCGAATGGCGAGCATCGGCACCGCGGCAAGCGCGTCGAACTGCGGCCAGAGATCCGGCAGCGGCTTGCTGAAGTCGGCGCCGGCCAGCGTTTCGACCAGGGTGGGATCGAAATCGGGTACCAGTCCGGCATCCGTGTCGCGGCAGATGGCGCTCACCATCCGTGCCCAGTCGGCGTCGGTAAGCGCCGGAAAGCTGGCGCCGTGCACGCGCCGCTGCGCTTCGACCGCCTCGGCGAACGGCTTCGGCTTCGGCGACCGGTCGAGGTAAGAGCGGATGTGGGCGATGCCCTCGACCTCGACGACAGGGCCGATGTCGTTGAGGACAATAGCCTTCAAAACCGCCGGCTTCAGCGCGCCGAGCACGTGGATGATCAGCCCGCCGCGCGAGGTGCCGATGAAGGCAGCCTCTTCGATGCCCAACTCCGACAGGCCGGCGAGCACATCGCCGGCTTCGACACCGACATTGTAGTGGCCGATGTCGGGATCGTAGTCGGATTGGCCGCGGCCGCGATAATCGAAGGCGACGACTTTGCGCGGTGTCCTCGCGTTGCTCGAAAGGTGGAGCGCGAGCGCATGGAAGTCGCGGGCATTGCGCGTGAGGCCGGGCAGGCAGACGACCGGCCAGCCATCGCTGTTCGCCTCGCCGTAGATCCGGGCATGGAGCTTGAGACCGTCAGGCGCGGCATAGAAGAAGTCGGAAAAACCGTCACTTGCCATCGGGGCGCTGTTCCTCTCTGGGTCGGCAGAGAGCTACAGGCGGGGGCAGAAATGGTCAAATCACTGAGGCGCCTCCTTCTCCCCTTGTGGGAGAAGGTGTCGCCGAAGGCGACGGATGAGGGGTACTCCAGCTTGGCAAGGACGGCGATCCGTCCAACACCCCTCATCCGTCTCGGCGCTACGCGCCGATCCACCTTCTCCCGCAAGGGGAGAGGGGGGCCTTCAACTCCGCCCGTTCACCAGATCGCCCACGATGTCGTATTTGCCTGAAATACGCATCTTGTAGACCTCGTAATTCTCCATCACGCGCTGCACGTAGCTTCTTGTTTCCGTGTAGGGAATCCGCTCGATCCAGTCGACCACGGCATCCACGTCCTTGCCGCGCGGGTCGCCGTATTTCGCCACCCATTGGGCGGCGCGGTTGGGGCCGGCATTGTAGCCGGCGAAGGTCAGCACATAGGAGCCGTTGAAGCGGTCGAGCTGCTCGCCGAGGAAGGCTGAACCAAGCGTCGCGTTGTAGCCGGCATCGGTCGTCAGCCGCGCCTGCGAGAAGGTCATGCCGGCCTTCTTCGCCAGTTGCTTGGCGGTGCCCGGCATCAATTGCAAAAGGCCGCGCGCCCCGGCGCTGGAAATCGCCCCGATGTTGAACTCGCTCTCCTGGCGGGCGATGGCATAGGCGAGCGCCTTGCCGGAGCCGGAGATATTGGCCGAATCGGGGATGACGCCGAGAGGATGCGACAGGGCGCCGACATCGATGCCGCGCGCCGCGGCGATCTTGCCGATCTTGAGCGCCATGAAATGGTTGCCCTGCTTTTCGGCGAGCACCGCCAGCAGCGCCAGTTCACCCGGACTGGTCAGTTGTCCTGCAAGGTCGCGGTAGAGCGTTTCGGCATAGCGGTCGTAGCCCGCCTCCTGCAGTCGCTTGATCGCGCTCACGGCCTCGCGGCCCTCGAAGCTTTGGCGGTCGGCCGCGCTCGGTTTCGGATAGACGATGTTGAGGGCCCTGAGGCCCACGCGCTCGCCTGCGAGCTGGCCGTAGAAGGTCGTGCCGTAAGCGGCCGCGCGGGTGAAGTAATCTTTAGCGTTGCCCGGACTGCCGACTTCCGCGGCGCGGCCAAGCCAGTAATAGGCGCGCGACAGCGATACCGGTCCCTGCGCCGTGTCGGCGATGCGCGAAAAATGCGCGGCCGCGGTCGACGGATCGTTCAGGCCGCGCAGCGCGTACCAGCCGGCATGGAACTCGGCTTCGGCGGCGCTGGCCGGGCTCTCGGCCGCATGCACGGAGACAATTCTGTAGGCAGTCTTCATGTCGCCCTGGTCGACCAGCCCGCGCGAAAGAACACGGCGCTCCACCCACCATGCGTCGGGATCGACAAGCGAATCGCGGTCGGTCGGCGCTTTCATCACGATGGCAGCGGCGTCCGCAAACTTCTGCTGCTTGCGCAGATATTCGGCCTCGGCGAAGAAATAGCCGGCAGAACGTTGCGCCGCAGGTACCGCCTTCAACAATTTGGCCGTGTTCTTGTCGCCCCTGTCGGCGGCTGCCCAGGCGTCTGCCAGTTGTTGCGCTCCGGCTAGGCCGGCGACGCGTAGCGCCGAGTCCGGCTTGTCGGCATAGAACATGCGCTCCATGCGGTAGCGGTGGTCGGTGGCCGGGATCAGCGCGCCGAATTCCTTGATGAAGGCGCTCTCGTCCTTGGCTTCCAGCTTCTCGCTGCGCCAGAAAGGCACCAGCGTGGCGCGCGCCGCCGCGGCATTGCCCAGCGCCACCTGCGAGCGCGCGAGGATCATCACTCCCTCCGGCGTCAGCGGCTGGCTGCGGCCGAAGGCGTTCACCACCACTTGCGGCGGCGGGTTCTCGCGGTAGAGCGCGCGCTCGCTGTTCTTGCGCAGCACTATCGTGCCCGGCCATCCCGGCAGCATCTTGGCGGCATCGGCAATCTCGCCGCTCGGCACCTTGTCGCCGCCATAAAGCGCGATCGCCCAGGCCAGGATGTGCCGGTCGAGCGACGTTGCCGGCAATGAGTCGCGGGCATTGCGCGCGCCGGCAATGTCGTTGGCGCCGAGCGCGTCGAGGCCGCCCTTCAATTGAGCAATGCTGGCCGGAGGCGGGGAAGGCTGCGTCTGGCCTGGCGCCTGAGGTGCTGCAGGCGCCGGGATCGCCACAGCCATGCGCACATCCCCGCTGCCGCCGATCGCCATCCCCGGCATCAGCGCGACGATCACGCTGAAAAGCGCTAAGAGGTGAGGCCCCCTCGTCGGCATTATTCCATCCTAGCACACCACCAGCAGGCTGGGACACTCGAAGCCCCGCGGGGAGCCTAAACTTAGGTCGTGAAAGGCTCGTAAACAAAAGGTTATCGAGGCCGTTCGAAATGCGCTTGCTGGTACTATGGCGATGCTTGCCGCTGAACCGTGTCGAGACTATGGTGCGCGGCTTCGCTTTCGGTTAGAAGGCGCGCAAACAAACCGATCGACGAAACCCGATAGGTTCCCCCGATTAAGTTCCAAAGGAGTTTGGACAATATGCTGAGAGGCTCGCTGACCGCGCTCGTCACACCGTTCGAAAAGAGCGGGCGTTTCGACGAGAAAGCCTTTCGGGCGTTTGTCGAATGGCAGATCGCCGAGGGCACCAAGGGCCTCGTCCCGGTCGGCACCACCGGCGAGTCGCCGACGCTGTCGCATGACGAGCACCGCCATGTCGTCAAGCTCTGCATCGAGGTCGCCAAGGGCAGGGTTCCGGTGGTGGCCGGCGCCGGCTCCAACAACACCGAGGAAGCCGTCGGGCTGGTGCAATATGCCGAAAAGGCAGGCGCCGATGCAGCACTCGTCGTCACGCCTTATTACAACAAGCCGACCCAGCGCGGCCTCTACGAACATTTCGCCGCTGTCGCCAAGGCGACTAGGCTGCCGATCATCATCTACAACATCCCGCCGCGCTCGGTGATCGACATGACGCCGGAGACGATGGGCCGGCTGCGCCATGACTTCAAGAACATCGCCGGCGTCAAGGATGCGACCGGCAAGGTCGAGCGAGTCTCGGAACAGCGCATGACCTGCGGCAAGGATTTCATCCAGCTTTCCGGCGAGGATGCCTCCGCGCTTGGCTTCAACGCGCACGGCGGCGTCGGCTGCATCTCGGTGACCTCGAACGTCGCGCCGCGCCTTTGCGCCGAGTTCCAGGAAGCCACGCTCTCCGGCGACAGCGCCAAGGCGCTCGAGCTGCAGGATCGTCTGTTGCCGCTGCACAAGGCGATCTTTATGGAGCCCGGCGTGTCCGGCGCCAAATACGCGCTGTCGAAGCTGGGCAAGGTCGAGAACGTGGTCCGCTCGCCGCTGGTGACGGTCGAAGCTTCGACCGCCGAGAAGCTCGACGCCGCACTGAAGCATGCCGGCTTGATAAACTAGGGATGAGGCGCCACCTCTCCGCATTATGAATCAAGTCAAGAAAGCCGACCCCAACAACAGGACGGTCGCCGAAAACCGCAAGGCGCGCTTTTCCTACGAGGTGCTCGACACGATCGAGACCGGCCTGGTGCTGACCGGCACCGAGGTCAAGTCGCTGCGTCAGGGCCAGGCCAACATCCAGGAAAGCTACGCCTCGGCCGAAGGCGGCGAGATCTGGCTGATCAATTCCTATTTGCCGGAATATCTCCAGGCCAACCGCTTCAACCATGAGCCGCGCCGGCGTCGCAAGCTGCTCGTCAGCAAGCGCGAGATGGCCAAGCTGTCGCAGAGCGTCGAGCGCGAAGGCATGACGCTGGTGCCGCTGAAAATCTATTTCAACGATCGCGGCCGCGCCAAGCTGCTGCTGGCGATCGCCCGCGGCAAGAAGCTGCACGACAAGCGCGAGGCGGAAAAGCAGCGCGACTGGTCCCGCGAGAAGGGGCGGCTCCTCAAGGAGCGCGGGTAAGACAGCCAGCGATGCCGGGCAGGGAGCTGAGGCTTGAGGAACAGCTTGATTGTCCTGGTCCTGGCTTTCGTCTTTCTGGCGCTTGCCATCTGGGCAGAAGGCTTTTTCCGGCCTCGCGCTTTTCCGCCGGATCGCGGCGAATTTCCCATCAGGGGCATCGACGTCTCGCATCACCAGGGCAGGATCGACTGGCCGCGCGTCGCGGCCGACGATGTCGCCTTCGCCATCATCAAGGCGACGGAGGGTGGCGACCATGTCGATGATGCCTTTGCCGAGAATTTGCGCCAGGCCCGCGCGGCGGGCCTCGCCGTCGGCGCCTATCATTTCTTCACCTTCTGTCGCCCGGGCGCCGATCAGGCCAAGAACTTCATCTCGGTCGTGCCGCGCGGCGAGCAGCTTCTGCCGCCGGTCGTCGACATCGAATTCCACGGCAATTGTCCGCGACGCCCGTCGCCTGCCGAGCTCAACGCGGAACTCCTTGCATTTCTGGGACCGGTCGAGGCGATCTACGGCAAGCCGGCCATCATCTATATCACCGACGAGATGGCGCCGACCTATTCTGCTCATATCGCGGTTCGCCAGCGCTGGCTGCGCTCTCTGCGCGGGCCGCTGAACGACGACGGCTGGGTCTATTGGCAATATCTCGACACGGGCCGTGTCGACGGCATCGATGGCGATGTCGACTTGAATGTGCTGAAGGGCGGACCGGCGAGGCTTACCGAACTGTTTGCCCCGGCGCCTGAATCTAGCTCTTCAGGAACGCCGTGATCGCCTGCACGGGTTTGTTCCAACCGCTAGCCGCTCGCAGCGCCTCACGGCAGGGCGGCCTTGGCCCTGGGTTTGGCGAAAGCTGATAATGCCATGCCGGCTGCCATGATTGCGATGGCAGCAAGCTGGACGCTTGTCGGCGTTTCACCGAGCACCGCTATGCCGACGATGACAGTCACGATCGGCACGCAGGGCATGAACAGCGATGCTGTCTGCGATCCCAACTGCCGGACGATAAAGGTGTAGAGAAACATGGCGGCCGCACCTGCCAGAAATCCTTGGATGACGATCTGGCTGGCGATTTCGGCGGCCGGGGCTGCATGAAGGCCGGTCGGCGCAAATAGGTAGACAAGCGGCAGCGGCAGGCATGACAGAAGCACGACGCTGGCTGTCGCCATCACCGGATCGACGCGCCATCGCCGCACGAGCACGGCGTAGCTGGCAAACATCGCACCCGATCCGATGAACAGGAGATCGCCGAAGAATACGTTCCTCACGCCGATGCCTGCCTGTTCTGGCGAAATGAACAGCATCAGGCCGGCAATGATCACGACGACGCCGACGGTTCGTTGACGTGAGGCTTTGTCGGTGGTCGCGATTTTTGACTGCAAGAACGAGAAGGAGACAATCGACGCTGGACAGAGCGCCGCGCCATGCGCGGCAGGCGCATAGGTCAGGCCCCAATTGATGATGATCGGATATGGCAATCCGGCCAGTGTCGCAAGCGCCAGGGCGCGCTTCCAACCCAACACCTGCATCGCTGCCGTGCCGCTTCGACAGGCGATCGGCAGCAAGACCATGCCGGCGCCGACGAAACGCAGGGCTGCCAGATCGGTTGACGTCAGATGTTCCCTGAGACTGAAGCGGGCGGCAACAAATTGCACGGCGTAGATGCCGATCATGGCCAAGCCCGCGATAATCGCCAGCCTCGTATTGTGGTCCCGTGCCATCTTCGTACCTGCCCGTCGGTCTTGGTGAAGCACAGGCTATTGCTGAAAAATCCGCGATAAAATACGCTACTTTCGTAAGATTTACGTGAGATTCACCAATGAAAGGCATTTCCGGCGTGAATCCTGAAGAAGGCGATCTCGACAATATCGACCGCAGCCTCCTTCGGCTGCTGCAGGAGGACGGGCGGCGCACGACTCTCGATCTCGCTGCCCGAGTCGGCCTCTCGCCAACCGGCGCCAGTCAGCGAGTGAAGCGTCTGTTTCGTGAGGGCTTCATCACCGCGGTCAGGGCCGTGCTCGATCCGCGAAAGATCGGCCGCGGCACTCTTGTGTTCATCGAGGTGCGGCTCGATCACACGGCACCTCATATTTTCGATCGCTTCGCCGAGGCCGTGAGCAGGGCGCCCGAGGTTCTGGAATGCCATATGGTCGTCGGCGGCTTCGACTATCTGGTGAAGGCTCGTATTTCGGAAATGGGCGCCTATCAGGATTTTCTGAAGCGGGTCATCCTGCCGCTGCCGGGCGTAAAGGAGACGCACACCTATGCCTCAATCGGCGATGTGAAACCCGACGCGCTGTTGCCGGTATGAAACCCGGCCGGCTGTCTCGTCAGCCTTGCAGGAACGCCGCGATCTCCTTGAAGACGTTGACGAACATGTCTTCCGTCAGCACCCCGGTGTTGGTGTTGTAGCGCGAGCAGTGATAGCTGGAAAACAGCGTGATGCCGCCGGCCTCCTGGCGTCCGCCGTGGCGGAACGGAAGAGCGGCGACGCGTCCCCCCAGCGCCCGCACCGTCGACTGATGCGCGATCGAGCCCAGCGTCAGGATGGCGCGCAAATTGGGGAAGCGCGCGATCGTCGGCTTGAGGAAGGTGCGGCAGGTGGCGATCTCGGCGCCTATCGGCTTGTTCTCCGGCGGCACGCAGCGCACGGCATTGGTGATCGCGGTGCCGATGAGTTCCAGCCCGTCATCCGGGCTCGCCTTGAATTCGCCGCGCGCCAGGCCTTGCGCGATCAGCGTGCCATAGAGCAGGTCGCCGGCATAGTCGCCGGTGAAGGGACGCCCGGTGCGATTGGCGCCGCGCAGCCCAGGCGCCAGCCCGACAATGAGCAGCTTGACCGAAGCCTCGCCCTCCGGCGGCAGGAAGGTCGGCACCGGCGCGTTGAACCAGTCTGGCTCGCGCTGGCGCCAGCCGGCGATGAAGTCATGCAGCCGCGGGCAGAGCGGACAGTCACGGCTGGGTTCAGGGGAGGGCGCGGCGCTCAAGGCCGCCGCTCTCAATAATCGTCCTCGTCGGCTTCAGCCGGCTCGGGCCGGCGGACCGGCCGCTCCGATGGATCGCGGCCGACCTCGTTCTTCAGCGTCATCAGGTCGATGAAATGGTCGGCCTGGCGGCGCAGGTCGTCGGAGATCATCGGTGGCTGCGAGGCCATGGTCGAGATGATCGAGACCTTGCGGCCGCGGCGCTGCAGCGCCTCGACCAGCGTGCGGAAATCGCCGTCGCCGGAGAAGATGACATAGTGGTCGACGACATCGGCAAGCTCCAGCGCATCGACGGTCAGCTCGATGTCCATGTTGCCCTTGATCTTGCGGCGGCCGGTCGAGTCGGTGAATTCCTTGGCGGGCTTGGTCACCACCTTGAAGCCGTTATAGTCCAGCCAGTCGATCAGCGGCCGGATCGAGGAGTATTCCTGATCCTCGACCAACGCCGTGTAGTAGTAGGCCCTGAGCAGGTAGCCGCGCTTCTGGAAGCTCGACAGAAGCTTGCGGTAGTCGATGTCGAAGCCCAGCGCCCGCGATGTGGCGTAGAGATTGGCGCCGTCGATGAAAAGAGCGATCTTTTCACGGGGATCGAACATTGAAAAACATCCCTTTCGAAAATTTCTGGCGGTCTAAATGCACATGACGGTCAGGCCCGATAATGATCCCTCTTTGCCGTCCCATTCGAGATAACGCCAGATTTATGGATATCCAAGGGCGCGGACGCGGATTGCAAGCAATTGTGATCGGCACTATGTCGAACGGCAGGGCAGTTGTTGAGCCGGGCAAGCGATCGTGCTTTGGTCGCTGCCGCCATAAAGCTTGTGTTTCGGCGGCGTCCGGGTTATGGAGCCCGCCAGTTTTCCATCAAATCCACGCATGAAAGGGGCAGTCCATGGCCCGCGTAACCGTTGAAGATTGTATCGACAAGGTCGATAACCGTTTCGAGCTCGTGCTGCTCGCCGGCCACCGTGCCCGCCAGATCAGCCAGGGCGCGCAGATCACTGTTCCTCGCGACAATGACAAGAATCCCGTCATTGCGCTGCGCGAGATCGCCGAGGAGACGCTGTCGCCCGACGACCTCAAGGAGGACCTGATCCACTCGCTGCAGAAGCATGTCGAGGTCGACGAGCCGGAAGCCGATGGCGAGGCGATCGCCGATCAGACCGGCGCCGCCACCGCCGCCGCCGACACCGACGATGCCGAAGAGAACATCGCCTTCGACCGCATGAGCGAGGAAGACCTGCTCGCCGGCATCGAGGGTCTGGTACCCCCGGAAAAGAGCGACGACTACTAAGGCAACCGGAACCGGCCTGGATCAAGCATCCGGCACTTCCGTATCGTCGGTTTCGTGGCTATCTATGGGATGCGTCGCACCTCGGTGCGGCGCATCAATCATTTCCGCACCGCGAGATTCCGCCCATGATGCGTCAGTATGAGCTTGTCGAGCGCGTGCAGCGCTACAAGCCTGACGTCAACGAGGCGCTGCTCAACAAGGCCTATGTCTACGCCATGCAGAAGCATGGCCACCAGAAGCGCGCCTCGGGCGATCCCTATTTCTCGCACCCGCTGGAAGTCGCCGCCATCCTCACCGAGATGCATATGGACGAGGCGACCATCGCGGTTGCCCTTTTGCACGACACGATCGAGGACACGACCGCGACCCGGGCCGAGATCGATGAATTGTTCGGCCCCGAAATGGGCAAACTGGTCGAGGGCCTGACCAAGCTGAAGAAGCTCGACCTCGTCTCCAAGAAGGCCGAGCAGGCGGAGAACCTGCGCAAGCTGCTGCTGGCGATCTCCGAGGATATCCGCGTTCTCCTGGTCAAGCTCGCTGACCGCCTGCACAATATGCGCACGCTCGACCATATGCCCGAGTCCAAGCGCCTGCGCATTGCCGAGGAGACGATGGACATCTATGCGCCGCTCGCAGGGCGCATGGGCATGCAAGGCATGCGCGAAGAGCTGGAAGAGATCGCCTTCCACTACATCAATCCGGAGGCCTATCGCGCCGTCACCGCGCGGCTGGCTGAAATCTTCGAGCGCAACAAAGGCGTGCTGGACGAGATCGAGAAGGCGCTGTCGGGCCTGTTCGAAAAGCATGCGATCAAAGCCAGCGTCAAAAGCCGGCAGAAGAAGCCGTGGTCGGTATTCCGCAAGATGGAGGCCAAGGCGCTTTCCTTCGAGCAACTGTCCGACATCTTCGGCTTCCGTGTCGTGGTAGACACGGTCGAGGACTGCTACCGCGCGCTCGGCGCCATCCACACCACCTGGTCGATGGTGCCCGGCCGCTTCAAGGACTACATCTCGACGCCAAAGCAGAACGACTACCGTTCCATCCACACCACCATCGTCGGTCCGTCGCGCCAGCGCGTCGAATTGCAGATACGCACCCGCGAGATGAACAAGATCGCCGAATACGGCGTCGCCGCGCACTCGATCTACAAGGATACCGGCGGAAAGACGAATGGAGCCGCGCACGCGATCTCCAAGGAGACCAACGCCTATGCCTGGCTGCGCCGCACCATCGAGCAATTGGCCGAAGGCGACAACCCCGAGGATTTCCTGGAAAACACCAAGCTGGAGCTGTTCCAGGACCAGGTGTTCTGCTTCACGCCCAAGGGCATGCTGATCGCGCTGCCGCGCGGCGCCACCCCAATCGACTTTGCGTACGCCGTACACACCGATGTCGGCGACACCTGCGTAGGCGCCAAGGTCAACGGCCGCATCATGCCGCTGATGACGGAATTGAAGAACGGCGACGAGGTCGAGATCATCCGCTCCAAGGCGCAGGTGCCGCCGGCCGCCTGGGAATCGGTCGTCGTCACCGGTAAGGCGCGCGCCGCCATCCGCCGCGCCACCAAGAACGCCATCCGCAAGCAATATTCCGGGCTCGGCGCCCGCATCCTCGAACGCGCCTTCGAGCGCGCCGGCAAGAACTTCACCAAGGAAAGCCTGAAGCCGGTGCTGCACCGGCTGGCGCGCAAGGACATCGAGGACGTGCTGGCCTCCGTCGGGCGTGGCGAGCTTGCATCGACCGACGTCATGAAGGCGGTTTTCCCCGACTACAAGGACGAGCGCGTCACGGTCGCGGCGCCCAAGCAGCGCGAGGAGGGCTGGTCGAAGATCCGCAACGCCGCCGGCATGCTCTTCCAGATGCCGGGCCGCGCCGCGCGCAAGGGCAAGGACCAGCAGCGCGACGGCGCGGTGCCCATCCGCGGCG
>NZ_JHQR01000219.1 GCF_014843825.1 Mesorhizobium silamurunense | reverse complement strand
CGCGGCCGATCAGGGCGCCCGCGTGATCCTGGCCGACCTCGAAGCCCGCTTCGGCGGCTCGGCCAACTGGTCGGGCGAGACGATTGACGGCGCACCGGGCGCCGACTGGGCGGGGCGCATCGTCGGCCAGCTCGAAGGCAATGACAATGTCCGCCTGCTGCCGCGCACGACGGTATGGGGCTACTACGACGGCAACACGCTTGCCGCGCTCGAACGGGTGACCGAACACAAGGAAGTGCCGGCCAAAGGCGAGCCGCGCCAGCGTTATTGGGCAATCCGCGCCAAGACGGTGGTTCTCGCCACCGGTTCCTTCGAGCGCCCGCTGGTGTTTCCCGGCAACGACCGTCCGGGCGTCATGCTGGCGCATGCGGCCGAGCGCTATGCCAATGAATATGGCGTGCTGCCCGGCGAACGGATCGCGTTGTTCACCAACAACGACAGCGCCTATCGCTCGGCCGTTGCGCTGAAGCGGGCCGGCGCCGCAGTCGTCGCCATCGTCGATGTCCGCAGCGACGTGTCGAACGAGATGAGCAGGCTGGCGAGCGAGGCCGAAGCAGAGCTGCTTGCCGGCCATGCCGTGGTCGCGACCGAAGGCGGCAAGGCGCTCACCGGTCTCAAGGTGCAGCGGTTCGACCTGATGAGCGGCGCGCTCAGTGGCGACGAGCGCAGCATCCATGCCGACTGCTTGGCTATGTCGGGCGGCTGGTCGCCAACCATCCATCTCGCCAGCCAGGCCGGCGCGAAAGCTGAGTGGGACCCGGCCCGGCAGGCCTTCCTGCCGCCGCAGCCGACGCAGCGCTGGATCGGCTGCGGCGCCTTCACCGGCAGCTTCTCGACCGCCGAAGCCATTGCCGAGGGCCGCGCCGCCGGCCTTCAGGCCGCCGGCGGAACGACGTCCTCCGCGCTGCTCCCGATCGTCGAGGCCACCCCCGGCGATCCCGATCCGGCGCCGGTCTTCGAGATCAAGGCCAAGGGTAAGAGCTTCGTCGATTTCCAGCACGACGTGACCGCCGAGGATGTGCGGCTCGCGCATCGCGAGGGCTTCGTCTCGGTCGAGCATCTGAAGCGCTACACCACGCTCGGCATGGCGACCGACCAGGGCAAGAACTCGAACGTGCCTGGCCTCGCTATCATGGCCGAGGCGCTCGGCAAACCGATCCCGGAAGTCGGCACGACTCGCTTCCGCCCGCCCTATACGGCGGTCTCGATCGGCTCGCTGGCAGCCGAGCGCTTCGGCGATTTGAAGCCCGAGCGGCTGACGCCGATGCATGACTGGCACATCGACAATGGCGCGACCATGTATTCGGCAGGTCTCTGGTACCGCCCCATGATCTACGGCCTTCCCGGCGAGACGGTCGAGCAGGCCTATGTGCGCGAGGCCAAGGCGACGCGCGAGAGTGCCGGCATCGTCGATGTCTCGACACTCGGCAAGATCGCCGTTCAGGGGCCGGATGCGGCGGAGTTCCTCGACCGCGTCTACACCAACATGTTTTCCACGCTCGCCGTCGGCAAGGCCCGCTACGGCCTGATGCTGCGCGAGGATGGGCTTGCCTTCGACGACGGCACCACCTGGCGGCTCGGCGAGCAGGACTTCCTGATGACCACCACCACCGCCAATGCCGGCAAGGTGATGCAGCATCTGGAGTATTTCCTCGACGTCATCTGGCCTGAGCTGAAGGTAACCGTCACCTCCGTCACCGACGAATGGGCGGGCGCCGCGATCGGCGGCCCGAAGGCGCGTGCGATCCTCGCCGCCTGCGTGACCGGCACGGCCGTCGACAACGCCACGCTTCCCTTCATGGGCATCGTCCATGGCGAGATCGCCGGCGTGCCGGTGATGATCTGCCGTCTGTCCTTCTCCGGCGAAATGGCGTTCGAGGTCTATTCCGGCGCCGGCTATGGAACGCGGGTGTGGGAGGCTCTCATCGAGGCCGGCAAGCCATTCGGCCTGGTCACCTACGGGCTCGAGGCGCTGGGGACCATGCGCATCGAGAAGGGCCACGTCACCGGCGCGGAGATCGACGGCCGCACCACGGCGCGCGACCTGCATCTCGACTGGATGCTGTCGAAGAAGAAGCCCTTCATCGGTTCCGCCATGATGGATCGCGAAGGCCTGATCGCTCCGGACCGGCTGGAACTGGTCGGCCTGATCGCCCTCGACAACCGTGCCTTGAACGGCGGCGGACATATCGTCGAGGAGCTGGACGAAGCCAATCCGCACGATTCGATCGGCCATATCACCGCTTGCTGCTATTCGCCGGCGCTCGGCAAATACATAGCACTTGCCCTGGTCAAGGGCGGCAAGGCGCGCCACGGCACGCGCGCCTTCGTCTCCGACCCGCTGCGCAACCGGTTCGGGCCGATCGAGATCGTCCCCAACCACTTCTACGATCCGGACGGGAGCCGCATGCATGGTTGAGCGTCAATCACCGCTTGAGCCGATTTACCACCCGGGCTCGCACGGCAATTTCGAGCATGGCGTGGACGTTATCCTGTCCGAAACGCGGCCGGGCTCGATCCTGCAGCTTGCCGCATGGCCGGGCGAGGAAAAGCGGCTGATGTCCGGCATATACAAGGTGACGGGCCTTGCCCTGCCGGATGGCGCCGGCGGCGGCGTCACCAACGGCGGGAAGTCGGCATTCGGCTTTGCGCCGGGCAAATTCACCGTGGTCGACGAAGCCAAGGGCTTGGCCTCCGCATTCACGGGCGTGATCACGCCATCAATCGGCACGCTCACCGACCTTTCGCACGGCCGCACTGCGATCCGCATCGCCGGGCCGAAGGCGGAGTGGGTGCTGGCGAAATTCTTCGCCATCGACTTCGCCTTGCCGGCCTTCCCGCTCGGTGCCGGCCGCTCGACCAACCATCACGATGTCTTTGCCCAGATCCAACGCAGTGGCGCCGACCAGTTCGACATCTATGTCTTCCGCTCCTTCGCGCGCTCGTTCTGGAAGGCCTTGTGCCACGCCAGCGAGGAAGTCGGTTACGAGGTGCACTAAGCACTTCAGGAAAAGTGCTGCCAGGCCAATGGATTTAGCGCAGCAGGTCTTGGCACTATCGACGGCCACAACTGCTGCTTGAGCCTTGTGCCAACGAAGACAATAGATAAGGAATCACGGGCTCTTGTCGGGGCAGGCGTCCGGTCAGGCAACCAGTTCGACCATACCCTTCCATGACTGCAGAGATTTCGGCGACAGCCACGACCCGCTTTGCCCCGGCGGGTGAGCCATCGATGCTGCTGCCGGCGACCGTCGCCTGCGGCGTCTTCATGACCAGCCTCGACCAGAATGTCGTGGTGACCGCGCTCCCCGGCATCGGCCAAAGCCTTGATCGCCCGCCGAGCCAGCTCGGTCTTTTGATCACCGTCTATGTCGCGAGCCTCATCGTCACGATGCCGCTCGGCGGCTGGTTGGCCGACCGCTTCGGCCTGCGCAACGTCTATTGCTTTGCGCTGCTGGTCTTCGCCAGCGCCTCGGCGCTCTGCGGCATGTCGGAAAACATCTGGATGCTGGTCGGCTCGCGCGCGCTGCAGGGTTTCGGCGGCGCGCTGATGGGCACCCTTGGCCAGGTCGTGATCCTGTCGAGCTTTCCGCGCGACCGCACGCTCAGGATCAACATGTACATCTCGCTCGCCGGCCAGTCCGGGCCGCTGGTCGGGCCGCTCGTCGGCGGCGCGCTGACCACCTATGTCTCCTGGCGCTGGATCTTCTACATCAACATCCCGATCGCGCTGACGGCCGCGCTGCTCGCGGCCTCGCTGTTTCCCTCGACCACGAAGCCGGTCCGCACGCCGTTCGACTTTCCGGGCTTCCTGCTCGTCGGCAGCGGCATGGCGCTGCTCGTCTTCGGCATGGATATGCTTGCCGCGAAGGACGCCGCCGCCGGCATTATCGGCGCCGAGCTCGGCCTGGCAATCACCATCCTCACCGTCGCCGCCTTCTATTGCTTGCGCGCCCGCAATCCGCTGCTCGATCTCAATTTGCTGCGCATTCGCACCTTCCGCATCAGCTTTCTCACCGGCGGCGGGCTCGACACGATCGGGCTGAGCTCCGTTGTCTTCCTGCTGCCGCTGATGTTCCAGCTCGGCTTCGGCATGAGCGCCGTGCAGGCCGGATCGCTGACCTTCGTCGCGGCGATCGGATCGCTGCTGATGCGCTTCTTCATGCCGCGCATCTTGAACCGCTTCGGCTTCAAGCGCGTTCTGATCACCAATACGCCGATAGCCGCCTTGCTGGTCGCTGGTTTTGCCTTGATGCAGGAAAGCATGCCTACCTGGATCGTGCTTGCCTACATCTTCGTCTTCGGCCTCTTCCGTTCGGTGCAGTGGGCCTCGACTGGCAATCTCGCTTACTCGGACATCGCGCCGGAGCAGCTCTCGCGCTTCAGCGCGCTCTACTACATCCTCTGGCAGCTGGCGGTGGCGATCAGCGTTGGTCTGGCGGCGGCGATGCTCTCGCTGCTAGCCGGCGGCGGCCAGGCCAGCGTCAACGGCTACCGCATCCTGTTCATTGTCGAAGGCTTGATCACGCTTTGCGCGCTGCTCGCCTATCTCAGGCTGACACCGCAGGACGGCGCGCATGTCAGCGGCCATGGCGCGCATATGAGCACGGATTAGCAAATCGGGCCGCGGTCCGTCCGCGCTGGCGCTACTCCGCGAACGTCACCCAGTCTTCGAGCGGGGCGCGGTCGGTGCGGAATTCATTCTCGGGCTTGGAGTTGTCCTCGTAGCCCAGCGCCATGCCGCAGACGACGACCTCCTCGTCGGGAATGTCTAGCACCGGGCGGATCTGCCGGTGGTAGGGCGCGAAGGCCGCCTGCGGACAGGTATGCAGCCCCCTGCCCCGCGCCGCGACCATGATGTTCTGCAGGAACATGCCGTAGTCGATCCACGATCCCTTGTTCAGCCGCCGGTCGACCGTGAAGATCATGCCGACCGGCGCGTCGAAGAAGATGAAGTTGCGGTCGTGCTGCGCGCGCATCTTGTCGACCTCGCGCCGGCCGATGCCGATGGCGCCGTAGAGACCGAACCCGTTGGCGCGGCGCCGGCTGAGATAAGGCTCGAAGAATTGGTCGGGGTAGTAGCGGTACTCGTCCCATTCAGCTTTCTCGGCGCGAATGCCGGAATTGAGGATGGCGTCGCTGATACGCTGCTTCACCTCGCCCTTGGTCACATAGACCCGCCAGGGCTGCATATTGGTGCCGGACGGAGCCCGCGCCGCCACCGTCAGGATGGCGCGGATCGTCTCATCGTCGACCATGTCGGGCAAAAATGCGCGCACGGACCGGCGCGAAATGATCGCCTCGTCGACGATCGCCGCATCGAGCGCGTTCCGGCTATTCTTCTCCAGCATGGGCCGTCCCTTCACGCATGGCCGGAACCCGCAACCGGTTTCCGCAACGACCATCCGCAGACACTGATAACTAACTGGTCCCCGACCTGACGTCCCCACTCGCCGTTCGTCGGCGAGCCTTTGCATCAACCGCCAAAATCGCGCAAGCAAATCTTGCGCTTCGTGAAAATCCACTTGATTTTTTCATAAGCTTGCTATCTCATGAAATTTGTTCAGATTTTTTCACGCCAGCCTCAGAGAAACGATTGACCTCGACCGCTGTCAGACCGGAGCAGGACAATGGCGAGCGGCTGCTGGCCGGCGACATCCGTGCGCTGCGCAAGGCGCGCGGGCTGACACTGGCCGAGATCGCCCTCAGGCTCGGCCGCTCAGTCGGCTGGGTCAGCCAGGTCGAGCGCGGCCTGTCGGTCCCTTCGCTCGGCGACCTCAGGGCCTTCGCCGAACTCTTCGGCGTGCCGCTCAGCCTGTTCTTCAGCCATGACGTGCCTGTCGAAAAGGAGCGCGGCGTGGTCGTGCGCGCGGGCAGCCGCCGCACGCTTGGCACAAGCGAATCGGGCCTCGTGGAGGAGCTTCTGTCGCCCGACCTCGGCGGTAGCTTCGAGATGCTGCGCTCGGTCTTCGCGCCGGGCGCGGAGCTGAAGACCGAGGCGCGCCGCCCGACCGAGGAAGCCGGCTACGTCGCGTCGGGCACTTTCGAGATCGAGATCGGCGGCGTCTGGCATCGCCTCGGCGAAGGCGACTCGTTCCGCTTCGAAGGCAAGCCGTTTCGCTGGCGCAATCCTGGCGCCGAGCCGGCAGTCGTCATCTGGGTGGTTTCGCCGCCGGTGTACTGAACCAATGCATGCCGCCCAAAAGTGTGCAGCGGTTTTGGGGACAACGGTGTGCATGAACAAAAAGAAAAAGCGCGTCATGACGCGCCTTGGATTTGGAGGAGAACATGGCCGGTTTGCCGACCACGGCACGCGTGGTGATCATCGGAGGCGGTGTCGTCGGCGCCTCGTCGCTCTACCACCTCTGCAAGGCAGGCTGGACCGACTGCGTGCTCTTGGAGAAGAACGAGCTGACCTCCGGCTCGACCTGGCACGCCGCCGGCAACGTGCCGACCTTCTCCTCGTCATGGTCGCTGATGAATATGCAGCGCTACTCGACCGAGCTCTATCGCGGTCTCGCCGAAGCAGTCGACTATCCGATGAACTATCACGTCACCGGCTCGCTCAGACTCGCTCACACCCAGGAACGCATGCAGGAGTTCCAGCGCGCCAAGGGCATGGGCCGCTACCAGGGCATGGATATCGACGTCGTCGGTCTCGACGAGATCAAGCGCCGCTATCCCTTCATCGAGACGCATGACCTCAAGGGTGCGCTCTACGATCCGAGCGACGGCGACATCGACCCGGCGCAGCTGACCCAGGCGCTCGCCAAGGGCGCGCGCGACATGGGCGCGAAAATCATCCGCTTCTGCCCAGTCACCGGTGTTCGCCGCGAGAACGGCGAATGGGTCGTCACGACGCCACAGGGCGAGATTCGCTGCGAGATCGTCATCAACGCCGCCGGCTACCGCGCCGCCGAGGTGGGCCGCATGTTCGGCCGTGAAGTGCCGATGATGGTGATGAGCCATCAATACATCTTGTTCGAGGAGATCCCCGAGCTCGCCGCCTGGACGAAGGAGCAGGGCAAGAAACTGCCACTGCTGCGCGACGTCGACACGTCCTATTACTTGCGCCAGGAAAAGACCGGCATGAATCTCGGCCCCTATGAGCGCAATTGCCGCGCGCATTGGGCGACCCACAACGATCCGATGCCGGAGGATTTTTCCTTCCAGCTCTTCGCCGACGACCTCGACCGGCTGGAGCATTACCTCGCCGACGCCGTCGCGCGCGTGCCGATCCTCGGCACCGCCGGCCTGTCCAAGGTTATCAACGGTCCGATCCCTTACGCGCCGGACGGCAATCCGCTGATCGGGCCGATGCCCGGCGTGCCGAATGCCTTCGAGGCCTGCGTCTTCACCTTCGGCATCGCCCAGGGTGGCGGCGCCGGCAAGGTGCTGGCCGAGTGGGTGACCGAGGGCCAGACGGAATGGGACATGTGGTCCTGCGATCCGCGCCGCTTCACGTCATTTGCATCAGCGCCGGACTATTGCGTCGCCAAGGGCATGGAGATCTACGGCAACGAATACGCCATCCAGTTCCCGCGCCATGCATGGCCGGCGGGACGCGACCGCAAGCATTCGCCGCTGCACGACCGCATCAAGGCGCTCGGCGGCCAGTTCGACGCCTACAATGGCTGGGAGCGAGCCACCTGGTATGCGAAGCCCGGCGACGACATTTCGGAAGAAGCGACGCTGACCTTCCGACGTGAAGGACCGTGGCAGCAGCGCGTGCGCGAGGAATGCCTGGCCGTGCGCGACGCCGCCGGCATCCTCGACCTGCCCGGCTTCTCGCGCTTCAACCTCGAGGGTCCGGGTGCCGCCGAATGGCTGGCGCTGCAGGTCACCGGC
Source organism: Mesorhizobium silamurunense (assembly GCF_014843825.1). GTDB lineage: Bacteria > Pseudomonadota > Alphaproteobacteria > Rhizobiales > Rhizobiaceae > Mesorhizobium > Mesorhizobium silamurunense. The sequence goes on along the minus strand of NZ_JHQR01000219.1, from coordinate 25,187 downwards.
CTGGTGCCGAAGCCCGGCCGCATCGGCCTCGTCTACTTCGCCGACGACAAGGGCCGCATCGTCACCGAAATGTCGGTGGTGCGCCATGGCGAGGACCAGATGACGCTGATCACGGCGGCGGTGGCACAGTGGCACGATTTCGAATGGCTGAAGTCGCGCATGCCGGCAAATGCGGCCTTCACGCTGACCGATCGCACCGAGGAATATTCAACGCAGATCCTCGCCGGTCCGAACTCGCGAAAAATCCTTGCCGAGGTCTGCGACGCCGATCTCTCGCTGCCCTGGCTGACGCATCAGGAGACGACCATCGCCGGGCGCTGGGCGAGACTGGTACGCGTCTCCTTCGCCGGCGAGCTCGGCTGGGAGATCCACACCAAGGTTGCCGACACTTTGACTGTCTTCGACGCCGTCTGGGCTGCCGGCCAGAAGCACGGTCTGAAGCCTTTCGGCATGTATGCGCTGGATTCGCTGCGGCTGGAAAAAGGCTACCTCGCCTGGAAGGGCGATCTGTCGACCGACTATTCGATCCTGCAGGGCGGGCTGGAGCGCTTCGTCAAATGGGACAAGCCCGACTTTCGCGGCAAGGCGGCGCTTCTGAATGAAAAACAGCAGGGCGTGAAGAAGCGCTTCGTCACTCTGGTCGTCGAGAACCCCGGCGACTGCGATGCGCCCTATATGTCGACGCTCTGGCATGACGGCAGGATCGTCGGCGAGACCACGTCCGGCGGCTGGGGCCATCGCGTCGGCAAATCCATCGCGCTCGGCATGCTGCGCTCCGATCTCGCCGAACCGGGCACGTCGATCGAGGTCGAGATCTTCGGCGACCGCTTCAAGGCGGTGGTGCAGAAGGACGAGCCGCTGTGGGATCCGAAGAATGAGAGGTTGAGAGCCTGATGCCAAAACCATCAAAGCGCATTACCGGCATCGTGCCTTCGGGCAAGGATGGCTGGGAAGTCCATTTCGCCGCCTGGACCCGCAAGCAGGCCGGTGAGGACATCATCATGCTGTCGGTCGGCGACCACGACTTCGACACGCCTTCGGAAACGATCGAAGCCTGCGTCAACGCCGTTCGCGGCAGCAATCACCATTACACGCCCCTGCCCGGCCTGCCCCGCTTGCGCAAGGCGATGGCGGCGGCTTCCACCGCTTGCACCGGCATCCTGACCGAACCGGACGAGATCATCGCCACGCCGGGCGGCCAGGCGGCGCTCTATGCCGCCGTGCAGGGCGTGCTCGATCCCGGCGATCACGCCATCGTCGTCGCGCCTTACTACGCCACCTATCCCAACACCTTCAGCGCCGCGGGCGCCAGCTTCACCGTCGTCGAGACGCCGGCCGAGGACGGCTTCCAGCCGCGCGCCGATAGTATCCGCGCGGCGCTCAGGTCCAACACGCGCGCTATCCTGATCAACACGCCGAACAATCCGACGGGTGCCGTCTATTCCCGCGAACGGCTCGAGCAGCTGGCCGAAATCTGCAAGGAACATGACCTCTGGCTGCTGTCCGACGAGGTCTACTGGACGCTCGGCGGCGGCGAGCACATCTCGCCCCGCTCGCTGCCAGGCATGGCAGAGCGCACGCTGGTCATCAATTCGATGTCCAAAAGCCACGGCATGACCGGCTGGCGCATGGGCTGGCTGACCGGTCCGAAGGCGATGATCGCGCTGATGACCGACCTCAACCTGGTGACAACCTACGGCCTGCCGGCCTTCATCTCGATCGCCTGCGCCGAAGCGCTGGAGAACCACTACGGCGTGAAGGAAATAGCCGAGCGCTACGCCGCGCGCCGCACGGTCTTTCTCAATGCCACACGCGGCGTGAACGAACTCACCGTGCGCGGCTCCGAAGGCGGAATGTATGTCATGCTCGACATTTCCACCGTCGAGCCCGACGACGAGAAATTCGCCTGGGCGCTGCTCGACAAGGAAAAGGTCGGCGTGATGCCCGGCTCGAGCTTCGGCGAAGCCGCCGCCGGCCATATCCGCATCAGCCTCTGCCAGCCCGAAGCCGTGCTTCAGGAAGCAGCGCTTCGCGTGCGCCGTTTTGCCTCCAACTACCGCCGCGAGGCCGCATGACCAAAGCGATTCCAACCAAAGCCCGCGCCGTCGTCATCGGCGGCGGCGTCTCCGGCTGCTCGGTCGCCTATCATCTGGCCAAGCTCGGCTGGACCGACATCGTGCTCTTGGAGCGCAAGCAGCTCACTTGCGGCACGACCTGGCATGCGGCCGGCCTGATCGGCCAGCTGCGCGCCTCGCAGAACATGACGCGGCTGGCGAAATACTCGGCCGACCTCTACGTCAAGCTCGAGGCCGAGACCAGCGTCGGCACCGGCATGCGCCAGGTCGGCTCGATCACCGTCGCGCTGACCGAGGAGCGCAAGCACGAGATCTACCGGCAGGCATCGCTCGCCCGCGCCTTCGATGTCGACGTGCGCGAGATTTCGCCGAGCGAAGTCAAAGAGATGTATCCACATCTCAACGTCTCCGACGTCGTCGGCGCAGTGCACCTGCCGCTCGACGGCCAGTGCGACCCGGCCAACATCGCCATGGCGCTGGCCAAAGGCGCGCGCCAGCGGGGTGCGACCATCATAGAAAACGTGAAGGTCACCAAGGTCCACACCAGGAATGGCGGCGTCTCCGGCGTCTCCTGGGCGCAGGGTGAAGATCAAGGCACGATAGAGACCGATATCGTGGTCAACTGCGCCGGCATGTGGGCGCGCGAGCTCGGGCGCCAGAACGGCGTCACCATCCCGCTGCATGCCTGCGAGCATTTCTATCTCGTCACCGAACCGATCCCCGGCCTCTCCCGACTGCCGGTGCTGCGCGTGCCGGACGAATGCGCCTACTACAAGGAGGACGCCGGCAAGATGATGCTCGGCGCCTTCGAGCCGGTGGCGAAACCTTGGGGCATGGACGGCATCCGCGAGGATTTCTGCTTCGACCAGTTGCCCGAGGACATGGACCATTTCGAGCCGATCCTCGAAATGGGCGTCAACCGCATGCCTATGCTGGGCACGGCCGGCATCCACACCTTCTTCAACGGTCCCGAGAGTTTTACGCCGGACGACCGCTATTATCTCGGCGAGGCGCCGGAACTTTCCGGCTACTGGATGGCGACCGGCTACAATTCGATCGGCATCGTTTCCTCGGGCGGCGCTGGCATGGCGCTGGCGCAGTGGATCAACGACGGCGAGGCGCCCTTCGACCTCTGGGAGGTCGACATCCGTCGCGCCCAGCCCTTCCAGAAGAACCGCCGTTATCTCAAGGAGCGCGTGTCCGAAACGCTCGGCCTGCTCTACGCCGACCATTTCCCCTACCGCCAGATGGCGACCTCGCGCGGCGTGCGCCGCTCGCCCCTGCACGAGCACCTGAAAGCGCGCGGCGCCGTCTTCGGCGAGGTGGCGGGATGGGAGCGCGCCAACTGGTTTGCCCGCGAAGGACAGGAGCGCGAGTACCGCTATTCCTGGAAGCGGCAGAACTGGTTCGACAACCAGCGCGAGGAGCATCTGGCCGTGCGCAACGGCGTCGGCCTGTTCGACATGACCTCGTTCGGCAAGATCCGCGTCGAAGGCCGCGACGCTCAGCGTTTCCTGCAACGGCTCTGCGCCAACGACATGGACGTGGCGCCGGGAAAAATCGTCTACACGCAGATGCTCAACGCCAAGGGCGGCATCGAGAGCGACCTCACCGTGACGCGGCTTACGGAGACGGCCTATTTCCTCGTCGTGCCGGGGGCCACCTTGCAGCGCGACCTCGCCTGGCTGAGGCGGCATGTCGCCGACGAGTTCGTCGTCATCACCGATGTGACTGCGGCCGAGGCCGTCATCTGCCTGATGGGTCCGGACTCGCGAAAACTGATCCAGAAGGTCAGCCCAAACGACTTCTCCAACGAAGCCAATCCGTTCGGCACCTTCCAGGAGATCGAGATCGGCATGGGCCTCGCCCGCGCCCACCGTGTCACCTATGTCGGCGAGCTCGGCTGGGAGTTTTATGTCTCGACCGAGCAGGCCGCCCATGTCTTCGAGGCGATCACTGAAGCCGGCGCCGGTGTCGGCCTGAAGCTCTGCGGCCTGCATACGCTCGATTCCTGCCGCATCGAAAAGGCCTTCCGCCATTTCGGCCACGACATCACCGACGAGGACAATGTGCTGGAAGCCGGCCTCGGCTTTGCCGTGAAGACGGGCAAGGCCGACTTCATCGGCCGCGACGCCGTGTTGCGCAAGAAGGAAGCCGGGCTGAATCGCCGCCTGGTGCAGTTCCGCCTCAAGGATCCGCAACCCCTGCTGTTCCACAACGAAGCGATCCTGCGCGACGGCAAGATCGTCGGCCCGATCACCTCGGGCAACTACGGCCACCATCTCGGCGGCGCCATCGGCCTCGGCTATGTGCCCTGCAAGGGCGAGAGCGAGGCGGAGGTGCTGGCCTCGTTCTACGAGGTCGAGATCGCGGGTGAGCGTTTCGCGGCGGAAGCGTCGTTGAAGCCGATGTATGATCCGAAGGCGGAACGGGTGAGGATGTAGCGCCATCTTCCCTTCCCCCCTTGTGGGAGAAGGGGGATACCGCAGCTCAAAACCGCTCCAGCCTCGCCCTCACCTTCGCCAGAAACGCCGCCCGGCTTTTCGGCGTCGATGAATCCATCAGATAGTGCGCCAGGAAGAATGTCCGGCAGCGCGTGGCGCACAGCGCCCGCATGCCGCGCAGGATGGTCTTGCGGCCGGGCTGGCCGACCACGACGCTCCACCAGGTCGGCGCGCCGCAGGTGGTGATGACGCCGACCTTGGTGACATGCCTCATCAGCGATGTGATCCGCCCTTTGCCCGCCGGCAGCTTGAAAGCGATGTCGGTCGCCCACACGCGATCGAACCAGCCCTTCAGCATTGCCGGCAGCCCGTACCACCAGGTTGGATAGATGAAGAGGATCGCTTCGGCCCATTGCAGATGTTCGAAATGCGGCTTGAGCGCCGGATCCTCGGGCGCGCGCTCGTTGTAGGAGCGCCGCTCCTCGCAGTTCATCACCGGGTTGAAGGTCTCGCCATAGAGGTCGAGCAGCCGAACGTCCCAGCCTCTCCCCTTCAGAACCTCGACGGCCGTGTCGCGGATCGCCGCGCAATAGCTCTCTGGCACCGGATGGCAATAGACCACCAGCACGCGCATCAGAATTGATCCATGCTGGCGGCCACCTTCTTCGTGAAGGCGTTGCGCGTCTGGTCGGTCGAAAGATTCATCGAGTAATGCGCGAGATAGGAGACGGGCGCGCCGGGCTTGATCGTGGCCCGCAGCATGCGCTTCACAATCTTGCGCGGCGGATCGCCCATCAGCATGGCGCGAAAACGGCTGCCGCCATAGGTGGTGACGGCCGCGAGCTTGCGGATGTTGTGGAGCGTCGGCTTCACCTTGCCGTCGACCAGCTTGAACGATACGCCGGGCAGGAACACGCGATCGAAGAAGCCTTTGAGGATCGCCGGATAGCCGTAGTTCCAGACCGGAAACGACAGCACCAACGCTTCCGCTTTCTGAAGCCTTTCGACGTAGCCGGCAACCATATCATACGGCCCGCGCTGGTCGTGATAGCCGAGCCGTTCGGCCCGCGTCAGCCGTGGGTCGAAATCCTCGGCGTAGAGATCGCAATCGTCGACCGCATGGCCCGCCGCGGAAAGCCGCTCGACGATCGTCCTGTGCAGGCCGGCATTGAAGCTGGTCTCCACCGGATGAGCGTAAAGCACGAGGACGTTCACGGGAGGACATCCCGTAGATCAGCGAGAGACACCGGCGCTGTCCTGCGCCAAATCTCCCCCCTTGAGGGGGAGATGTCGCCGGAGGCGACAGAGGGGGTCGCCGCGCGTGAAACGTCCACGTCTTCGGTGACGAGAGACGGCGTCGGCGATCTACGTGAGGCGACGCCCTCTGGCCTGCCGGCCATCTCCCCCTCAAGGGGGGAGATCCGACGTCGCCGCGGCTTCCGCCAATCGCCAACATTGCCGGCAGGCCAGAGCGGGGTACAGCGCCGCACGTTCGCCATCGACTCAACTCGCCTTTTGCAGCCCCTTGAACAGAAAGGACTTGCCCGAGCGGTAATCGTAGCCGGGGTTCTCCCAGGCGATCATCTTGCCGGGGTTGAGCAACCCTTGCGGATCGGTCTCGCGCTTGAAGGCAAGCTGCACCTCGTCGGTCTGCTTCATGCCGCCCTCTTCCAGCGTGTAGCGGTGCGGGTTGAAGATCCAGCAGCCATTGTCCTCATGAATGCGGATGATCTCGTCGAGCCGCTCTTCCGTGGTGTAGCGCACCAGCGGCAGGCCGGCGGCACCGATCGCGCCATCGAAGCGGATGAACTCGAGATGCGCCGGCACCTCGTCGCCGAAGCGGTCGACCATCGCCTTGACGTGGGCGAGATGATCCGGCGACGGGTAGCGCGCCTGCAGATAGGTGATCGTCGGATCGACCCGGATGGCGCGCAGCGTCGTGTGGTTCCAGGTCAGCTCGTAGGCCGGCGGCAGTCCCTTGAGGTCGGCCTCTCTGTCGGCCTTAAAGACGATCTCACCCTTGCCGCTGCACACGAAGGCGACAAACGCATCCATCGCATGCGGCGCGATCATGCACACCACGACGCTCTGCTCGCGCCGGAAGAATTTCTGGTGCCGCTTGAAATAGTCGTAAGGGATGGGTGCGGCGATCGGCGTGATCAGCTTCGCCAGTATACCGTCCTGCACGGCGAGGTCGTTGCCGAAGCCGGCCGCTTCCATGAAATCGTCGAAGCCGACGATGACGTCGATCCAGTCATAGGAGGCGGTCAGCGGCATCTCAACCTCGGTGATGATGCCGTTGGTGCCGTACGCATGCATGACCTTGAGCACGTCCTCGCCGGTGAGTTCCATGACTCGCGGCTCCGCCTCCATGGTCACGGTCCTGAGCCGGATGACGTTGCCGAGGTCGCGCAACCCGCCCCAGCGGATCGAGCCGACGCCACCCGAGCCGCCGGCGACGAAGCCGCCGATAGAGGCCGTGTTGTAGGTGGACGGCGACATGCGCAGCTCCTGGCTGGAATGCGCGCGCGTTGCCCTGTCGATGTCGGCCAGCACCGCGCCCGGTCCGGTCACCACGCGCCCTGGCGCAATCGCCTTCACTTCGTTCATTTCGGCGAGATTGAGCACCACGCCGCCCGAGAGCGGCATCGCCTGCCCGTAATTGCCGGTGCCGCTGCCGCGCGGCGTCACCGGAATGCCGTGCCGGTGGCAGGCGGCGAGCACGCGGATCACCTCGCGCTCGTTCTTGGGCGTGACGATCAGGTCGCCGGTGACATGATCGAGCTGCTGCTTCAGCACCGGACTGTACCAGTAGAAGTCGCGGCTCTTCTGCTGGACGATGGCCGGATGGTCGTCGATCTTCAGTCCTTCGAGATCGCGCTTCAGCGCTGCGATATCCATCATATCAGTTCGTCGAGTTCGGCATAGTCGGGCAGCTTACGTTCGATCGCCCGGCCGTCGCGCACCACGATGCGATCCGATTCGGGCCGCGACAGCAATTCGGTCCAGCTCCGTCCTTTGAAGACGATGAAATCGGCGACGCCGCCTGCGGCAAGAGTGCCGACGCCGTCCAGCCGCATCACCTCGGCCGGCGTCGCCGCCACCGACTTCGGCCAGTCGCCGACCGGATGGTCGAAATGTAGGATGCGCGTCGCCATGCGGTAGACTTCGAGCATGTCGAGATCGCCATAGGCATAGAACGGGTCGCGCGTGTTGTCGGAAGCGACCGCCACCTTGATGCCGCGCGCCTTCATCTCGTGAACCAGCGTCACGCCGCGCCAGCGCGGCGTCGTGTTGTTGTTGCGCCTGTCCTGCAGATAGAGGTTGCACATCGGCAGCGACACCACGGCGAGCCCCGCCTTCGCCACCTTGTCCAGCGTGTCAAGCACCTCGAGGTCGGGCTGGCGCGAGAGCGAACAGCAATGGCCGACCAGGATGTTGCCGTCAAAGCCGTTCCACAGCGAAGCCTCGGCGATCTTCTTCAGCGAGATGGCTGCGACATCGTCGGTCTCGTCGGCATGGAAATCGAGGTCGAGCCCGTGCTTGATCGCTTGCGCGAAAACCTGGTCGAGCAGTTCCTCGAGGTCGGGCACCATATAGGTGACGACGCCCAGCACGCCCTTGGCCGCGGCCACGCGTTTCGCCAACCGCTCGAACCAGGCCTTGTCGCGCACGCCTTCGATGCCGAGCAGGCAGACCGCCTGCAGTTCGATGCGCCCGCGCCATCTTTCTCGCATCGTCTCGAACACCGGCCAGGAGATTTCCTCCTGCGGCGACACGCTGTCGAGATGCGTGCGCAGAGCCTTGGTGCCGTGGGCGTAGGCGCAGCGCAGCGAGAAATCCATCCGGCGCGCGACATCCTCCGCGCTCCAGCGCGCGGCGCGGTCGGCGCCGGTGGCGTTGAGAGCGCCCATGAAGGTACCGTCAGGATTGGGTTTTCGGGGCCAGATATGGCCCTTGTCGATATGGGTGTGGCAATCGACGAAGCACGGCAGCACGATGCGGTCGCCAAGGTCGATCGCATCGGCCGGCGCCGATCTGCCATGCGAAGTGATGCTAGAAATCTTGCCGTCGGTGACTTTTATGTCGGCCAGCGCGAAACCGTCGCTGTCGAATGCTGCGGCAAGGCCGGGCGTCAGCGACGCATGCAGCCGGACGTTGGCGAGTTGGTATGATGCTGAGTCCGGAATCAATTGCCGCTCTCCTGGGTGACGGGACCGACCACCCTACCGCTCCTGTTTCAGCGCGCTCTCGTGCCAGCGGCGCAGGATAAGATGCGACACCAGCGACAGCACAAGGAAGATCAGGATGCCGGTGAGCGAGATCAGGATGAGCGCCGCGAACAGCCTGGGAGCGTTGAGCCGGTAGCCGGCCTCGATGATGCGCGACGCAAGCCCGGAAGATTGCCCCTGCGCGCCGGCGACGAACTCGGCCACCACGGCACCGATCAGCGACAGGCCGCCGGCGATCTTCAGCCCGCCGAGGAAATAGGGCATCGCCGCCGGCAGGCGCAGGTAGCGCAATTGCTGCCAGCGGGTCGCGCCGTTGAGCTTGAACAGGTCGCGCAGGTTGCGGTCGACCGAGTTCAGCCCCAGCGTGGTGTTGGAGAGGATCGGAAAGAAGGCGACGATCCAGGCGCAGAGCAGGAGCTTGGTCGTCTGGTCGTTGATATAGATGTTGATGAGCGGAAAGATCGCGACGATCGGCGTCACCTGGAGCACGATGGCGAAGGGGAAGAACGACATCTCCACCCATTTCGACTGCGCGAACAGCACCGCCAGCCCGACGCCGCCGATAACGGCAAGCAGCAGGCTGAGGAAGGTGATCCTCAGCGTCACCAAAAGCGAGGAAAACAAAAGCCCCGCATCGTCATGCAGCGTCTGCAGCACCACGCCGGGGCGCGGCAGGATGTATTGCGGGATCGCGTTCCAGACGCAGATGCGGTCCCAGAGCCAGATCGCCAGCACCATGATCGCCAACGGCAGCCCCCCCCTGCCGATCCGCTCCAGCCGCTCCTGGCGGACACGGCGCGCCTCTTCCGGGTCGAGCTTCAGCGCAGTGTCTTCAATGGCTGTCATGATGGGATCCGGCGGTTGAGTTGATGGCATTCACCAGCACGTCAGAGGCTTGCCGGCAAAGGGCCGCATAATCGGGCGACGTCCGGAACGCCTCGTCACGCGGATAAGGCGCATCGACGGTAAGCTCGCCATGGACCCGGCCCGGCCGCGCCGCCATCACGACGACGCGGCTGGACAGGAACACGCTTTCGAAGACGCTGTGGGTGACGAAGACGACGGTGAAGCGTTCGTCCTGCCAGAGCTCCAGAAGGTCGTTGTTGAGCTTGAAGCGGGTGATCTCGTCGAGCGCCGCGAAGGGCTCGTCCATCAAAAGGATGCGCGGCTTCGTCACCATGGCGCGAGCGATCGAGACGCGCATCTTCATGCCGCCGGAAAGCTCGCGCGGCACTGCGTTCTCGAAGCCGGTAAGGTGGACGCGGGACAGCATCTCCATCACCGCCGGCTCGGCCTTGGCGCGCGACATGCCCTTCAGCCGCAGCGGCAGCCAGACATTGTCGAAGACGCTGGCCCACGGCAGCAGCGTCGGTTCCTGGAAGACGAAGCCGATATTCGAGCGGTCGATCGAGCCGCGCCAGTCGAGCTGGCCGGAGGTCGGCGTCGACAGGCCGGCGATCAGTCTGAGCGCCGTCGACTTGCCACAGCCCGAGGGACCGAGCAGGCTGAGGAAATCGCCTTCCCGGATCGCCAGGTCGACCTTGCTCAGCGCCGTCACGCCGTTGGAAAAGACCTTGCCGACATTGCGTAAGGAAAGCAGCATCGGGCGCTCGCCCGATGCCGTTGTCTGCGCCACTTTCTCCTGGATCATCTCAGGCAGGCCGCCCTTATTTCTTCAACTCCCGACCAACACCCTTGTTGACGAAGGCCAGCGTATAGGCCTTCTTGATGTCGATGCCCGGCTGCGCGACCTTGGCCTTGACCATCTTGTCGTAGAAGCTCTGGATGCGCGCTTCGGTCATGGCGCCGATGCCGAGCTTTTCCGAATCGCCGGAATCGACAATGCCGAACTTCTTCAGCTGTTCGATCGAGAAGGCGATCTGCTCATCCGTCATGTCCGGATTGTCCTTCTTGATCATCTCGTTGGCGGCTTTGTTGTCGCCGTAGAGATAATTGTACCAGCCCTTGGCCGAGCCATCGACGAAGCACTGCACTACCTCCGGCCGCTTGTCGATCGTGTCCTGCATCACCTCGATCGTCGTGGCATAGGTATCCCAGCCATTGTCGGCAAGCAGGAACTGGTTCGGCACGAAGCCGCCCTGCTTTTGCACGGCGAACGGCTCCGACGTCACATAGCCCTGCTGGATCGACTTCTTGTTGGCGATGAAGGGCGCCGGATTGAACGTATAGGGCACGCGCTTGGCGGCGTCGAAGCCGAGATCGGTCACCATCCACTGGAAGAAGGTCTGCGCGCCCTCGTCGCCGAGGATGTACTGGTCGGCGTTCTTCAGGTCCTCCCACTTGTCCAACCCCTGCCCCGGCTGGGACATGATCACCTGCGGGTCCTTCTGGAAGTCGGCGGCGACGACGCGCATCGGAATGCCCTGCTGCACCGCATCGAAGGCCGAGAGCAGGTTGCCGCCCATGTAGAAATCGATCTTGCCTGCCAGCAGCATCGGCCGGCCGCTGACCTGCGGGCCGCCCTGCATGATGGTCACGTCGAGGCCGCAGGCGGCGTAGGTGCCGTCGGCGATCGCCTGGTAGTAGCCGCCATGTTCCGGCTCGGCCAGCCAGTTGGTGCCGAAGGTGACTTTCTCGTTGGCCACGGCGCCCAGCGTGCTGGCCGCCAGCAGCGCGATCGCGCCGGCCAGGATCTTCTCTTTTCCGTACATAAACATCACCCTCTCTTGGCTCCGGCGCGCTGCGCGCTGGGCTCGACACCATTTGTTCAAGAAGCAAGACACATGCCACCGCCTGGGCCGCCTGCTTGCGCGGCAGTCATTGCCGAGACCGGACGGGTCATGCTGTACGAGGGGCATCGTGCCTATTTTTTGGACGGCTGTCCATAATCGCCCGGGTGGCATTCGCCGCATCTTGAAGGTTTTGTGAATCCAGCCTTAGTCTGCCTGCGGACAGGAGAATGCCATGCTCAAATACCTTGCCCCCCAATCGATCAAGCCGCCCTTTGCCCGCTATAGCCACGGCGTCGAAATTCCGGTGGGAAAGCGCATTGTCCTGTGCTCGGGTCAGCTGGGCATAGCTCCAGATGATGCCGTTCCCGAGGATGCCGGCGCGCAGACAGAGCTCTGCTTCAAGAACATTGCCGCGATTCTCAGCGAAGCCGGGCTGACGCTGAACGATGTCGTGCGCATCAACGCCTTCGTCACCGATCGCGCGCATTTGCAGGCCTATATGGATGTCCGCAATCGCCTCTTTTCCGATCCGGCGCCGGCTTCGACGCTGATGATCGTTTCCGGCTTCGCGCGCCCGGAATTCAAGGTCGAGGTGGAGGTTCTGGCAGCAGGCTAGCTGTTGCCCGGAATGGCCAGGCGCTTTAGACCTCCAGGCCGAACAGCAAGTCCATCGGGAGACGAAAGTGACGACAAGACGTGTGTGGTGGGGCGACTACCGGATGACCGAATACGCCTCGGTCGACCCGGAAGCGACAATTGCCATACTGCCGGTGGCGGCGATCGAGCAGCATGGCCCTCACCTTCCGGTCTCGACCGACACCTCGATCATGATGGGCATGCTGGAGACGGTGATCGCCCGCCTGCCCGACGACCTCGATATCCGCATCCTGCCGGTCCAGGCGATCGGCAAGTCGAACGAGCATCTGCATGCGCCGGGCACGCTCACGCTGCCGGCCACGACTCTTGTGGATGCCTGGACCGAGCTCGGCCTCTCGGTCGCGCGCGCCGGTGTCAAAAAGCTGATCGTCGTCAACTCGCATGGCGGCAATGAGGAGATCATGGGCATCGTCACGCGCGAACTGCGCGTGCGCGCAAAGATGCTGGCGGTGAAGACGAGCTGGCAGCGCTTCGGCCGCCCGGCCGGCATGTACACCGAGCTGGAGGACCGTCACGGCATACATGGCGGTGATGTCGAGACCTCGCTGATGCTGCATTTCCGGCCCGATCTCGTCGACATGGGCAAGGCCGACAGTTTCGTCTCGAATGTCGGCCGCGCCGAAAAGGAATTCGCCCTGCTGCGCCACACCGGAACGCATGCCTTCGCCTGGATCGCCAGCGACCTCAACGCCAACGGCGTGGTCGGCGACGCCAGCCTCGCCACGGCTGAGAAGGGCCGGCTGACCGCTGAGCATCAGGCGGATGGATTTGTCAGCCTTGTCAGGGATGTTCGTAAGGCGAAGCTTGCGGACTGGCTGCTTTAAGCCTGGATATCCAGCTCGAAGGGCGTCCCTTCAAACGCGTCGGCGCCGCGCCCGATCGCTTCGATCGCCGCGATCATGCGGCCGTCGCGCCCGAGCAAGGTGTCGGCCACCGCAATCAGCCGTGGATTGGGGGTCGCCGTCGGCGAGAGAAAGCGCAGCGTCTTGGCCAGCTCCGCTTCGTCGCGCTTGGGCGCCAGCGCCGCCGCGATGATGTAGGCCGAAGCGGTTGAGCGGCTGATGCCGGCATAGCAGTGCACGACCAGCGGCTTTGCCCGGTCCCAGCGATAGGCGAAGTCGAGCAGCGCACGCACATGCTCCTCGCCCGGCATGGTCATTCCTTCCTGCGCGACGGCGATGTCGTGCATGACCAGGTGCAGATGGTTTTCGGCCAGGATGGAGGCCGGGCGCGTCACTTCGGTGCCGGCGGCGAGCAGCGACAACAAGCGCTCCGCGCCGGTCCTCGACACCGTTTCCTCGACCTTCGACAGCGAACAGACATGGATCATCTTCCGGACTCCTTGCCCATATCCTTGCGCCGCTCGGCCCAGGCGGCAAGCGCGCTTTCGAGACGCTGCCATTCGGCCTCGCTGCCCGGGAGGCCGGCTCGCAAGACTTGTGGCCGGTCGGCAAAATGACGAAGCAGGATGCCGCGCTCGCCAAGCGCGGAAAACAAGGATTGAGCATCAGGCAAGGACAAATAGCGGAACAAACTGGTGCCGCCAGCGACCGGAACCTCGAATCGAGCAAGCAGCGCGTCCAGGCGCATGGCATCGCCTGCCAGGCGCTGTCGCACCTCGCCTAGCCACTTGGTGTCCGCCAACGCGCGGATGCCGTATTCGAGCGCAGGTCCGGCAACAGCCCACGGCCCAAGCTGCGCGTCCAGCCGCTCGACCGTCAGCGTGTCGGCAAGCGCGAAGCCGAGCCTGACGCCGGCAAGGCCGAAGAACTTGCCGAAGGAGCGCAGCACCACGATGCTGCCCTCCCCGACATCGCCGGCCAGGCTGTGCTCAATCGGGCCAACATCCATGAAGGCTTCGTCGACGACCAGCAGGCCGCCCTTCGCGCGAAGCCGCGCGGCGAGATCGAGCAATCGATCCCTCTCGATCACTTGCCCATCCGGATTGTTCGGGTTGACCAGCACGGCAAGGTCCGCGCCCGCCAAGGCGTCGAAATCGCGCACATCCGCAACCGCATGGCCCGCGATCGCGGCGGCCCGGGCGTGCTCGGCATAGGTCGGACCGAGCACCAGCGCCTTGCCGGGCCTCACCAGCGAAGCGACGCGCGGCAAGAGGATCTGCGTGCCGGGCGCTGCCACGACATGCGCCGCCGACGGCGCGCCATAGGCTCTGGCCGCAATTTCGGCCAATTCGCGCAGCCGTCCTGTCTCCGGCAATCGGGTCAGGGCGGTGGCGGGCAGATCGAAAAGCGGATAGGAGTGCGGATTGATACCTGTCGAGAGATCAACGAAAGGCTGTGGCGCATGAGGAAAGAGAGCGCTTGCCCGCCCAAGGCTGCCGCCGTGATCAACCGCTGCAATCGCTCCGCCTAGAAGCTTCATGTCGATTCTGATCGCTTTCCTGTCACTCGCCGTTGAACGCGTCCTTGGCTATCCGGACTGGCTGTTTAACGCCATCGGCCATCCGGTAACCTGGATCGGCAGGCTGATATCCTTTCTCGATCGCAGGCTCAACCGCGCCACCGATTCCGACGAATTGCGTCGCCGTCGCGGCGTCCAGGCCCTTCTGGTCATCTTGCTGGTGCCGGCCGCCATCGGCCTGACGCTGCATTTCCTGCTCTGGCTGATCTTCCCCTCGGGCCTGGTTATCGCGGCTATCCTCGGCTCTTCGCTGTTGTCGCAGAAGAGCCTCGCCGAACATGTCGAGGATGTCGCCGATGCGCTGGAGACCGGCGGCCTGACGCTCGGCCGCATCGCCGTTTCGCGCATCGTCGGCCGCGATCCGGAAAAGCTCGACAAGGCGGGCATCGCCCGCGCCGCGATCGAAAGCCTGGCCGAGAATTTCTCCGACGGTATCGTCGCGCCCGCCATCTGGACCGGCATAGGCGGGCTGGCCGGCGGCGTGGCGTACAAGGCGGCCAACACCGCTGATTCGATGATCGGTCATCGTACGCCGAAACATGAGGCCTTCGGCCGCGCCGCCGCACGATTCGACGATCTGATCAACCTGCCGGCCTCGCGGCTCACCGGCCTGCTGATCGTGCTCGCGGCCTTCCTGGTCAAGGGCGCCGATCCTCGCAATGCCTGGCAGGTGATGCGGCGCGACGCGAAGAAACACCGTTCGCCCAATGCCGGCTGGCCGGAAGCCGCCATGGCCGGTGCCCTGGGTTTGGTGCTGGCCGGGCCGCGCAGCTACGGCGGCGAGGTCGTTGAGGACGCCTTCATGGGCGAAGGTGGCCGCAGTGAGGCCGAGAGCACCGACATAAGGCAGGCGTTGAAGCTCTACCGGGTCGCCGACTGGCTGCTGATCGGCCTGGTCGGGATCCTGTCGGCGATCGTGATTTATCTGACCATTTTGATCGGCGGCTAACGCGCTGACGCGATTTTACCACGAGACGCGGACTTCCTTCGCGGCGGGATCCGCAGCGGCGCCAAATCTTTTGATCGCGTAGCCGCCAGCGGCAACGGGTGAAGATTTCAGCACCGGCTCAATCACATGGAAAAGCTTCTCGGCGTCCGGCCCGTACAAATAGAGGGTGCAATTGCCCCCGCCGAATTCATCGCCATCAAATTCGCCGACACCCGCATCTGAAACGACTTGGTTCAATCGATCTTCTAGAACTTGAACCGATTGCCGCTCTTGCGGTGCTCCAACCTGACCCCCACTCAGAAGAAGATAGACAATCACCGCTTGTTCCAACGGGCGTCTCCCAACGTACGCAGCTAAAATTCGATGCCCTGCTGTGCCTTAACCCCGGCCGAGAAATGGTGCTTGGTCAGCCCCATTTCGGTGACGAGGTCGGCTGCCTCGATTAGCAGCGGCTTAGCGTTGCGACCGGTGACGATGACATGCAGATCGTCTCTGCGACCCTTCAGTGCGGCGACCACTTTTTCCAGATCGAGATAGTCGTAGCGCAGGGCGATGTTGAGCTCGTCGAGTACCACGAGGCTGATCGACGGATCGGCCATCAGTTCAAGCGCTTTCCCCCAGGCCGCTTCGGCGGCGGCGATGTCGCGCTTCAGATCCTGGGTTTCCCAGGTGAATCCCTCGCCCATCGCATGCCAGACGACGCGGTCGCCGAAAGCGGCGAAGGCGTCCTTCTCGCCGGTGTGCCATTTGCCCTTGATGAACTGGACGACGCCGACGCGCTTGCCGTAGCCGAGCATCCTCAGCGCCAAGCCGAAGGCCGCCGTGGTCTTGCCCTTGCCCGGTCCGGTGTTGACGATCAGCAGTCCTTTCTCGATCGTCTTGCCGGCCACCTCGGCGTCCTGCACCGCCTTGCGCTTGGCCATCTTGGCGCGATGGCGCTCGGCGTCCCTTTCATCAATGGTCTTGTCATCGATTTCGGCCATGTCACTTCACCTTGAGCGGCAGCCCCGCCACCATCATCAGCACGCTGTCGGCGACGGCTGCGACCTGCTGGTTAAGCCGGCCGGCAGCGTCGCGGAACCGGCGCGCCAGCGCGTTGTCCGGCACGATGCCGAGCCCGACTTCATTCGACACCACGAACCAAGGCCCGCGCGGCCGCGACAGCACGTCCGAGAGCCGCCGGCACTCGGCCTCGACGTCGTTTCCAGCCAGCATATGATTGGTCAGCCACAATGTCAGGCAATCGATCACCACCGGCTGGTGGTCGGGCAAGGCCTCGATCGCGCCGACCAGGTCGAGCGGCGCATCGACGGTGACCCAGCCCTCGCCTCGCCGCGAGCGATGCAGCGCGATGCGCTCGCGCATCTCGTCGTCATAGGCTTGCGCGGTGGCGATGTAGATCCAGGGCGACGGGCCTGCCGTCGCCAGGGTCTCGGCATGCGCGCTCTTGCCCGAGCGCGCACCGCCGACGATGAAGGTCAGACGACCCTCGGCGCGATCAGGCAAAGCTGTCGCGCAGGCTGGTCGCCGTGCCGGCGAAGCGGCCGCGCACCACGCCGACGACAGCCCCAAGCACCAGCCAGAACACCAGATCGGTGAGCGTCACCGCCACCACGAACTGGTGATGCAGCCCTTCGGGAATCGCCGTTTCGAAGCTGTCCGGCTGCGGCGCGCCGACAATATGCGGCGCCACGATCAACGCCACGGCGAGGATCGCCAGCGGCAGCGATTTGCGGAAGGCGATCAGTCCGAGACCGATCGCGGTCGCGGCCACTGTCGAAATCCACCAGATCTGGCGCGGCAGGAGCTCGGCCGCCGGCATTGCCGGCAGTTCAGGCGGCAGGCCGAGGCCGGGCGCCAACGTGAACACCGCAAAGCCGGCAAGGCCCCAGAACACGCCCTGGCGCCAGTTGCCGATGCCGCCGGCAAATTCGGAGACCGCGACCAGGATCAGCGCGAAGCCGATGCCGGTGACGATGTTGGCGACGACGTTGAAGGCGAAGCGCTCGTAGCCGTCGGCCGGCGCCCAGCCTTCGTCCTCGGACGGGGCAGCCGCTTCGGCAGGCGCCGGAGCCGCGCTGCTCATCGCGTTGTCCGCGGGAGCGGCCGAACTCATCGCATTGTTGTTTGTGCTGACGGCGGCATGATCTTGGTGATGACCGCCGCCGGCTTTTTCATAGACTTCCGCCTTGAGGATCAGCGGCACGGTCGCATAGGCCTGCATGCAGGCGAGCACGATGCCCGCCACAAGCCCCGCGATCGCCGCGACGAACACGACGTTGCGAAACAGATTCATGATGTCAGGCCTTGCTTAGTGGCAGGGAAAAGCCATCGAGTGGCGATAGTCGTGCGCAGCGTTGTGGACCGCATCGATGTGCGAGAAGCCGACAAAGCCGACGACGAAAACGCCGAGCAGCGCGGCCAAGGCCAACTGCAGGACGCGCGACTGCGAGGAGACGGAGGCGCCGAGGGAGACGGAAGCGGTATTCATATCCTGTCCTTTCGCCCTCCACCCGAGGGCATAGAAGTCAACTTTCCCGTCGCCGGCAGGTCTCCTGGCTCGCGGATCCGCGCCCTTCCCCACCTTCCCGAGGAGAACCCTCAGTGGTTTATGGAGAGGACTACCGCACACAGTTGCGGGGGCAGCCACGGCTTTGGGCGAAAAAATCGTCCTCACCGCATTCCCTCTTGGCTCCAAAAACGGAACCGACGACGCGATCGACTATAGGCAGAATCGTCGCGCCCGGCAAACCAAATTCCGTCACGCCGGAGCGCGATTGCGGCATGGATTCGCGCGCTAGGAGGCGGCGATCCTTTCGGCGACAAGCTGCTGCAGCCGCCACAAATGGCGGTCGTGAATGCCGCGCGCTTCGAGATTCTTGACGGTGTTGTAGAGATAGTCGGCACCTGAACCCCAATGGCCGCAGGACGTCGCAAGCCTTTCCACCACCTCGCTTTCACCAAGCGGCCCGGCATAGGTCGTGCCCTTGCGATTGATGACGAAGGCGAGTGCTTTCAACGGCCCCTTGTCGGTTGCAAGCTGCAGCAGGCGGGGATGGTAGCTGGTCGGCTTCAGCGTCATTTCGCGACGGAAAAGCTTGTCCAGCGCCTGCCGGCGGTCGCCACCGTTCAGGCGGAAAGCGACGCCCTTGCATTGGCCGCCACGATCCAGCGCCATCATCAGGCCCGGACTCTGTTTGGTACCGCGCCAGCGGGTCATCTTCATGCAGAAAGAGCGATGCCAGCCGCGCGCCACGGCGACCCGCTCCTCGACATGTTCAATTTCGGGTTTCCAGATCAGCGAGCCATACCCGAACAGCCAGAGCGGCTCGACTGCGGGAAGCTCAGCCTCGAATGCATCGAACATGGTTTCATAGTCGCTGTCGGAGAGATGCTGCGCTTCAGGATCGGGTCCGGAGTCCTCGACAACCCGATAACAGCGGGCGACCAGTTCCTCGGTAAGCGACATCGTTCTTGCTGCCATGCGGTGCACCTTCGGCGGCCGGCGAATCCACCGGCGATGACGAACCGAGCTTAAGTTTCTCGCGCAAGCGCCACAATGCGGAAGACCAGCCAGCCCGTTGATCAAAACGGCTTCGGCAGATAGCGCCAGGTGAAGAAGCCGCAGAAGGCGGCCAGTATGCCGAGCGTGACGAAGACCGAGCCGAGGCCGAAGAAGGAGAGCACAACCGAATAGACCAGCGGCGGCGTCAGCTCGGAAAAGTCGAGATAGGTGCGGTAGACCGCCGCCATCTGTGCCCGTTCATAGGAGCGCACAGAGCGCATGAAGGCGGTCGAGCCTAGCGCGTCGAGCGCAATCGTAAAGAGCGCGCCGCAGAGCAGGAAGGCGGCCGTGAGCAGCGGCGCGGCCACGCCGACGCCGCCCGCCGCAAAAAGCATCGCCGCCATGGCGAAATAGGCGAAGGTCATGGTCCGGCGGCCGCCGAAGCGCTTTCCGGCCTTGCCCCAGAAGATCGCCATGTGCCTGCCGAAACCAGAAGCCCGCCGGCTACCTTGCCCTCGCCGGTGATCACCATGAAGAGCGGGCCGTAGACGAAGAATGTCGTCCAGAAGCAGGAGCGGCCGAAGGCGATCAGCCAGGCGAGACGCAGCCGCGGCTGCGCGATGAAGCGGCCAATATTGGCGAGCGGATTGGCCGGACGGCTCTTGCCAGGGCGGATCGACGGGTTGTCGCCCAGCCGATAGGTCCAGAACAGCGCGAGTAGCGCCAGCGCGAAGGCCACGACCGCGCCATGCGCGGCATAGATGCCGAAGCGGGTGTAGAGGAAGATGCCGAGCGTCGGCCCGCCGGTCCAGGCGAACATCGACCACGCCATGCGCAGCGACTCCGCCTGCATGAAGTCGGCCTTGCGGATGTGGTCCATGATGTAGAGGTTGAGCGTGATCGACAGAGCGCTCGCCCCCATGACGCGGCAGAGCATGCCGGCGAGTTGTCCCGTCAGCGTGTGGGTGACGAAGAATACCGAGCCGAGCGCCAGCATCAGGCAGCCGACCGTATAGACCCATCGCCGGGCGAAGCGGCGGATCAGCATCGGCATGAACAGCGTCACCGAAAGCCCGAGTAGCGACACGATGGTATAGAGGATCGAGACGATCTGCTCGTTGTGCAGGATCTCGTAGGCCTGGATCGGGATGACGCTGGAGATTGTGGCGCGAGCGAAGGATTCGACCGCATAGAGCGAGGCGAAGGTGCGCGCATCGGCGGGCCTCAGAGCCGGAAGCCAGATCGGATGGCGCACATGGGTGGACATCGGCCCTCCGAAAGTGAATCGCTCGCCAATCTGGCCGGACCAGTGGCGGACCGGTAGCAGGAAACCGACTCCGAAAAGCCGAAAAGCGAAGCCGGTCAAAGGCTTTCCACCGCTGGCCTAAAGCGGCTTGCCGTGCCGCCGGAATGGCAGCCGCCGATCCACCCTCTGTTGTTCGCCCGAACCGTGATAGTCGTTTGGCAGGACTGAATCGGATTGCGAGATGATGAGCCTTCAAACGACGAGCGAAGCCGTTCAGGACGCGCCGAAACACAGCCGCATCGTCGCCATCGATATCCTGCGCGGCATCGCGCTGATCGCCATGGCGAGCTACCACTTCACCTGGGATCTCGAGAATTTCGGCTACACCACACCGGGGCTGACCGCTTTCGGCTGGTGGAAGCTCTACGCGCGCTGCATCGCCTCGACCTTCCTGTTTCTGGTCGGCGTCAGCCTGTTCCTCGCGCATGGCCGCCAGATCCGCTGGCCGAACTTCTGGAAGCGTTTTGCCATGGTTGCGGTTGCGGCGATCGCCATCTCGGCCGTCACCTACATCGCCACGCCGGACGGCTTCATCTTCTTCGGCATCCTGCATGAGATCGCGCTGGCGAGCCTGCTCGGCCTCGCCTTCCTCAGGCTGCCTGCATTGCTGACGGCCATCGTCGCGGTGGCCGTGATCGCGGCGCCTTACTATCTGCGGTCGGAGTTCTTCGACCATCCCGCGCTTTGGTGGGTCGGGCTGTCGGCGACCAACCCGCGCTCCAACGATTATGTGCCGCTGTTTCCATGGTTCGGCGCGATGCTTGCCGGCATCGCGGTCGTCAAGCTCGCTTCAGCCTCCGGGCTTCTCGCCCGGCTGGGGATCTGGAAGCCCGGCCGTTGGTCCAACCCGCTCACCTTCATCGGCCGGCACAGCCTCGCCTTCTACCTCATCCATCAGCCGGTGCTGTTCGGCTCGGTCTGGCTGCTTTCGCAGGTCATGCCCGCCGCGCCGCAGGACAAGGACGCCGGCTTCCTCAAAGCCTGCCAGGCCTCCTGCGAACAGCAGCAGGACACGAAGTTCTGTTCCAGCTATTGTGGCTGCATGCTGGACACGCTGAAGGGTGAAGGGTCTCTCGACAAGCTCTACAGCAACGAGCAGTCCAGCATCTGGAAATCGCATCTTGCCGATCTCGCCAGCACCTGCACCGCGGCAACCGAAAGCAAGATGGAGGGAGGGCAACAATGACCGGCACCCAGTCGAAGCATGGGATCATCCCCTGGCCGCCTGTGATCTATGTCGTGGCGATCGCGCTCAGCGTCGTGCTCGGCATGTTCTACCCGCTGCCCTGGATCGGCGACATCTTCGGCGCCATCCTGGTCGGCGCCGGCTGGGTGGCGCTTTTCGGCGTCGCGGCACTCTGGGTCACGGCGATCCGCGCCATGGTGCGCGCCAAAACGACGCTCAATCCCAATGCCGAGCCTGACCATCTGGTGACATCCGGCCCCTTCGGCATCACCCGCAACCCGATGTATCTCGCCAACACGCTGCTGTTGATCGGCGTTTCCTTCATCACCGGCATCGCCTGGTTCCTGCTCTTCGCCTTCCTCGCCGCCTTCGCGACGCAGAAGATGGCGATCGAGAAGGAAGAGAAGATGCTGGCGGCAAAGTTCGGCAAGAAGTATCGCGATTACGCCAAACGGGTCCGGCGCTGGATTTGACTTAATGCATGTCGCCCAGAAGTGTGCAGCGGTTCTGGGACAACGACATGCATTAAAACAAAGACTTAAAGCGCGGCGCCTGAATCCGTTTCAGCGCGACGCGCTTTTAGAGCCGCGCTTTGCGGCCGCTCACGTATTCACGCCGAGTTCCGCCAGCCGCTCCACGCAGGACTCTTCGGCCTGGTCGAGCTCGGCAAGCGTTTCTTCCAGATCGCGCCGCTTCTGGCGCAGATCCTCGCGCTTTTCCTCGATGCGTTTGATCATCAGCTTGAGCTGGCCGACCTCACCGGGCGGCTCCTTGTACATCTGAATGATTTCGCGGATTTCGGCGATCGAGAAGCCAAGGCGCTTGCCGCGCATGATCTGACGAATGAGATGCCGGTCGGACGGACGAAACAGACGCGTGCGGCCGCGCCGGACCGGCTGCACCAGTCCCTCGTCCTCATAGAACCGCAACGTCCGCGTCGACACGTCGAACTCGCGCGTCAGCTCGGTGATCGTGTAATATTCCCGCATTTTCGCTCCCACGCCCAAACATCCAGGCATCGCCACGCAGGAGCGTCGCCCTTCCTCCGATCAACCCCGTCATGTACCGGAATCGGCACCTGACCCCAAGGCAACGTCGCACGGCACTTACGTAAAAGTCAATTGTAGCACTCTCTCAGGGAACGCCAAACCACCAGGTGGCCAAGCCGAGAAAAGCAAAGAAGCCGACGCAGTCGGTGACGGTGGTGACGAAGACGGCGGAAGCCACCGCCGGATCGATCTTGAAGCGGTCGAGCAGCAGCGGAATGAGAATCCCGGCGAGCGCAGCCGCGAACATGTTGATGATCATCGCCGCGGCAATGATCCCGCCCAGATTGCGGTCATGGAACCAGATCCCGGCGACCATGCCGATCAGCACCGCGAACACGATGCCGTTGATGAAGCCGACGCCGACCTCGCGGCGGATGATGCGGGCGGCGTTGTAGATATCGAGGTCCTTCGTCGCCAGCGCCCGCACGGTGACGGTCATGGTCTGCGAGCCGGCATTGCCGCCCATGCCGGCGACGATCGGCATCAGCACCGCAAGCGCCACGATATGCTCGATCGTCCGGTCGAACAGGCCGATCACCGAGGCCGCGAGGAACGCCGTGACCAGATTGACGAGCAGCCACGGCACACGCGAACGCGAGGTCGCAAGTACGGTGTCGGATAGCTCTTCGTCGCCGACGCCGCCCATGCGCAGAAGGTCTTCCTCGGCCTCCTGCTGGATAACGTCGACGACGTCGTCGATGGTAAGCACGCCGACCAGACGCTCGTTCTCGTCGACCACGGCGGCCGAGAGAAGATCGTACTGCTCGAATTCCCGCGCGGCCTCTTCCTGGTCCATGGTGGCCGGAATGGCGTGCTTCGTCTCATGCATCACGTCCTCGACCTTCACCGCGCGCTTGGTGCGCAGGATCTGGTCGAGATCGATGGCGCCGAGCAGCTTGAAGCTCGGGTCGATGACGAAGATCTGGCTGAAGCGATCGGGAAGGTTCTTGTCCTCGCGCATGTAGTCGATGGTCTGGCCGATCGTCCAGAACGGCGGCACGGCGACGAACTCGGTCTGCATGCGCCGGCCGGCCGTCTCTTCCGGATAATCGAGCGCTCGCCGCAGCCTGATGCGCTCGGTGAAGGGCAGCTGCGAGAGGATCTCGTCCTGGTCCTCCTGGTCGAGGTCTTCCAGGATGTAGACCGCATCGTCGGAATCGAGCTCCTGCACCGCTTGCGCGATCTGCTCGTTGGGCAAATTGTCGACGATGTCGAGACGGATCGCCTCGTCGACCTCGGTCAGCGCCGAAAAGTCGAAATCGGAGCCAAGCAATTCGACCAGCGCGCGGCGCTGCTCAGGGTGGAGCGCTTCCAACAGGTCGCCGAGTTCCGACTGATGGAGGTCGTCGACTTCGCGTTTCAAGGTGAGCGTGTCGCGATCGGCGATGGCAGCGCCGATCTGCGCAAGGAAGGAAGCACGGACGGCGCCGTCCTCGCCATAGATGTCGGCGCCGCCTTCCTCGACGGTCCAGGCGCCGGTCGTCTCTCTGTCCTGGCCTTCCACCAGCGCCTCCCGCCAACAGGAATCCGGAAAGGGTTTGAATCAGGTCTAGAGCATGATCCCGAAAAGTGGAAACCGCATTTCGGGAAATCCTATGCTTGTGCGGCAGATAGGGCCGCGACCGATTCGTCTCGGCAAAACATTGCCCTAGCGCACGGAATCTGCAGCGAAATATGCCCGTGACGCCTCCAATGGAAGCGGATCGCGCGGCATTTGCGGGTTCAGCCGGCGCGACAGAGCATGTCGCTGCGGAAAGAGCGCCACTTCACGGTTGGGGCAGAATTGTCATAATGCAGGTCCAGATGGATCGGCAAGCGCGAGATCGACAGGACAATCAGCAGGCCTTGAACCTCAAGTCCCGGAAAACGAACGAAGCAGTCGGCGAGCAGCGCGTTCGCGTTGTCGTCGCCGAGCGTAATCCGCTCGTTGTGTCGGCGCTCCGTGAGATGCTGGAATGCGACGGGCGTTTCGAACTCCTGAGTTCCGTGCAGAGCGGCAAGCAATTCCTGGAACTGGCGGCGAGCACCAGGTTCGACGTCGCCGTCATCGGCTGGAAGCTCGCCGACATGGACGGCGCCGACATCCTGGCGGAAGTCCAGAGCCGCAAGCTCGACCTGCGCATCACGGTCTTTTCCAACGACCACGATATCGGCATCTTGAAGCAGTGCGTGCGGCTCGGAGCCCAGGGGTACTGCTTCCAATTCGATGATCCGCCGATCATTTTCGAGACGATCCTTGCGGTCGCGCATGGGCGCATCTGCATCCCCTATATCGACATCAACAAGGTCAACGACACGCCGCTGTCGCAGCTCACCGTGCGTGAGCGCGAGCTGCTTGCGGTGCTGTCCGATGGCTGGACCAATCTCCAGATCGCGACCCGGACCGGGATCTCGGAGAATACGGTGAAGTACCACCTCAAGAATCTCTACGACAAACTCGACGTGCGCAACCGCGCCATGGCCGTCGCGCTCTATGCGAACGAGAAGCGCCGCAGCTCCAAATCGCCTTTCGGGTAGGCAAGGCGGGTAGGTCCGCCCTACCCGCGCGCGGCGACAACTTACCCGGCAAGGTGTTGTTGCGAGGCGCTATCGAAACGAAACTTCCTCCACCATCCCTAACGATCGGAGGAGTTCGCGCATGGCTGGGTTCACCCATCTTTTCATCCCAGG
>NZ_JHQR01000027.1 GCF_014843825.1 Mesorhizobium silamurunense | reverse complement strand
GGCCGGTGAGGGCGGCGGCACGCTGGCGCACGGCTTCGGCGAGTTCAGGCGAACGCCGGAACACGGCGTTCAGCGAAACGACGCGGCGGATACGCTCCGGCGCCGACAGAGCGAGTTCCTGCGCGATGAGCGCGCCCATCGAGTGGCCGACGACGGACACACGATCGAGGCCGAGATGATCGAGCAGCCGGATCGCCTGCCGGGCGTAGTCGGCCAGCTCCGGCGCCTGCGGCGGCAGCGGCGACAGGCCGTGACCGAGCATGTCGATGGCGATGACGTCCCACAGATCGGCCATCCTTTCGATCTGCGGCTGCCAGATCGCCGCGTTCATGCCGACGCCGTGGATGAACAGCACCGGCGCGCCCGATCCGGCGCGGATGAAGCTGGTGCCGTCGGGCGCGGCGGCCCGGATCCATCCATATGCGACCGCGTCAGCCATGCAGGTCGCCCACTTCCTTGAGGTCCTGGTAGCGGTCGCCGATCCTGTGATGCGGACGGCCGCCGATGGAAGCGCCAAGCGCCACGACCAGCTCGTCCGGCGCCGGCGCGTCGCCGATCTGGAAATGCACGGTCAGATAGTGCGAGCGGCGGCCTTCATCGTTCTTGTCCATCAGCGGGATCATGATCGGCGTGTTCGGTCCGCCGCGCAGATTGGTGAAGGCGAGATAAGTCTTGGCGCCGACGGCGCGGCGATAATGGTTGCCGAAATGCAGCGTGTGGATCAGCGCCGATGCGTGCTCGATTTCTCCAGACGTGCCGCATATCGCGGCCTTGCCGTATCCTTCGATAGCCTCAGCCGAACCGGCGGCGGCGATGATCTCGTGCGTCAGCATCTCTCCGAGCACCGGCGCATAGGCGCGGATCTCGGGCGAAAGATCCTCGGTGAAGCCGCGACCCGCCCAGGGGTTCGTCAGCACGGCGGCGACGCCGATCAGACGCAGCGGCCTGGGTGCTACCTTGCCGCCTTCGATCAGCGTGTTCTCGCTGTAGGTGACGATCTTACGAATGGCTGGCTGCATGAAACCTCTGTCGGGCGACACTCGAGAAAAACGTCATTTCCTGCATCGTCTTATGGTATACCATACTATGGAGCGCCAAATACCTTGTCAACCGGCCATGGAATCTGTTTTCGTTGCGGCGCAGGGAGCAAGCACATGCCGGACGATACGCTTCGCATCGATCGCAGCGCCAAGACGTTGAGAACATTGGCTCTCGAACGCATGCGCGAGGCCATCATGGATTTTCATTTCCAGCCGGGCGAAAGGCTGGTGGAGCGGCCGCTTTGCGACCAGCTTGGCGTCAGCCGCTCGGTTGTGCGCGAGGTTCTGCGGCAATTGGAGGCTGAGGGCCTCGTGCAGATGGTCCCCGGACATGGTCCGGCGGTGGCCAAGCCGGATCTCGGCCGCACCGACGAGATCTATGAGCTCAGGGCCCTGCTCGAAGGGATCGCCGCGCGGGCCTGTGCCATGTCCGCGACTGACGCGCAACTGGCTGTCCTCGAGGCTGCGCTGGGGGCCCTTTTTGAGGCCTGGGCCTCAGGCAAGCCGCCGGCTGTGATGCGGGCGACGACAGGGTTCTACGAAGCGCTTTTCGAGGCCGCTGACAAGCGCGTCGCCTGGGAGATCGTCAGTGGGCTGAATGTGCGCATCAACCAGCTGCGCTCGATGACGATCGCCTCGGCGAACCGGCGCGAGCCGGCGATCGCCGAGATGAACGCGATCATGGACGCGATCCGGGCGCGCAAGCCGGAGGAGGCGGAGGCGGCGGCGCGCCGGCATGTCGAATCCGCTTGGAAGATCGCGCGGGACAAACTGCGCCTTGCCCCGCTCTAGCTGTGAGCTTTCAGGAGGTTGTCCATTCGGCCCGGGCCGGGAAAGCTGAGGTTGTCAAAGCTTCAGTGGTTCCCGGAGGGCCGAATGAACATCCACAAGAATGCCCGTTTGACGCCGTTGCCTCGAGAGGAGATGGCCCGCGCGGTTGTTGAAGGGCGTCTTTCCAAAGCCGCTGCGGCGCGGACCTATGGCGTGACGGCGAAGATCGTGGCGCGCTGGGTCGAGCGTTTCCTGTCGCAAGGACCTGCCGGCATGCGGATCGCTCGTCGCGACCGAAGAGGAGCCCGGCACAGACCCCGGCAACGATTGCCGACGAGATCGCGGCGTTGCGTCGCCGGGTTGGAGACGCTCCATTGCGGCAGTCCGAGTTGCCAATGCGACCGCGCAAGTCGACCGAAGCCGTCCTCAGCATTGCGGGTGCTGCAATGCGCTGGGGACCGCTTGTTTCAAAAATCGACGACAGGCGTGTCCGGCATCTGGTGCTCGAATAGTGTCCAGAACGGAGATCCTCGCGTTTCGGCGTACCAATTCTCGAAATCCGCGAGGGCGTCGTGGAGGTCCGTTGCAGGTCCGTCCTTTCCCGATTTGGAAGCGCGGAACACCGCCAGCGCAACCGGGGCGAAACGTGTAGTCACTTCGGAGCGCGGCTCGCTGTCCGAAGTCCAGCCGAGACGCATGCTCAGGACGGCGAAGGCGCCCGCTACGGCTACCTCCTCGCTTTCCGCCGAAGCGATGGCCTCGGCGATCGCCTGCATGAGGTTGAAGCGCCTGAAAGCGAATGCGCGTTCCTGCTCAAGCGTCGCAATCCGCACGGCGGCATCCCGCCGGAAGTGTCCCTCGGCAGTCTTGGCAGCCTCGGCCGCAGCTTTCAGTTCATGCAGGAAAGGGGCCGTCACCATTGTCGCGTCTTCAACCGGATGGCGGAAGAGAGTGGGAGTCGAACCCACCAAGGACCGTCTCGCGGCCCCTCCCGGATTTGAAGTCCGGACGCCCCACCGGGGACGCTGCTCCTCCAGAAGTCTTTACAGTCTGCGACTCATTATCGTCTGCGTTGCGAAACAGATCCAGCCGTTGGCTGTTGAGGCGTCGCAGATCGCCGCGCCGCAAGGTGACGCCGTGCCGATCCAGAAATTCGAGAATATTAATGGCGACCTTGCGCCCGCAACCCGCCCGGTCGCGAAACCGGGCAGCGCTGAACTGCCCGTCAAGCTCGCCGGCTAGATCACGGGCGATTTCAACGATCTCGGCCAGCGCCGAGCGCAGGAAAAAGTGATCGTGCGCGATCTCATGCACTTTCCCAATGCGGCCGGTGAGCTTCAGAATCCGGCGGATTTCCGTTTCCGGTCTGGCCAACGCACCGGCGATATCGCGCACCCGCGGCGGATGCAATCGCTCAAAACCACTTATCAGCGGCTTGATCTGCAGCCAAAGCGCCTCTTCCCTTGGCGCGAGATGGACCTCGTGGCCCGGAAGCCGCACCCAGGCGCCGTCAAGGCCAAGCTCGCCGCTTCGAGCCAGGCTGCGCAGAAGGGCGGCAAATGGGGGAGCCGGGAGACGCGGATCGAGCTGAAGGCGCAACCTTTCCGCTGCAATGCCCGGCACATCCGGATTGCTGGCGTGAAAGGTCTCCAGGGTCGCGATCAGGTCCCGTTTGAGCTGCGCCCAGCATGTTGACGATACTGCAAAGCGTGTCCGATCGGCGGGAATATCGAAGAGGCCGAGACGCTCGATCAGACGTGCGGTCTCGCCGGCGCCAAGCGCTCTATCGCGCGCGAACACGCCTAGGTCCAGGTAGTGGGGAGGAGCCTCGAGAAGCGCTGCTACGGCCTTCTCGGGGGAGGGGATTGCATATGCATCGAGCCTAGCCAACCGTTCAGGGCCACGACGCTTGCGGCTCGGCGCCCTCAAATCAATGAAGCGCCCGCCGCCGATGGTCCGCTGTGCCGAGGTGTCTCGAACCACATAGGCGTCGCCGGCGGCGGCCGCGATCGGGCTCTCCAGAACCAATTGAACCTTGGCAATGCCGCCGGGCGCGATCGGGTCGTCGCCGAGAAGCACAATCCTGGCTCCGACCTCGGCGGCAACATGATGGAGCCGTACCGGAAACCATTGACCGATCGACTTGTGCTCTCCCGATAAAACACGCAGCTCCGCGTCGATCCGATCCGTGGGTGCATGAAGTTCTGGATCGAGGACGACGTCACCGCGGCGGATTGCTGCCTTGTGGATGTCTTCGCCCGTTAGGTTGAGCGCGCAGCGGTCGCCGGCCTTGCCGCGTTCGGCCGCCCGGTTCTGGGCGTGGATCGAGCGCACTTTCGCTTCCAGCCCCGATGGGCTCACCGCAACCTTGTCACCGATGCCGACGGAACCTGAAAGGACGGTACCAGTCACGACCGTGCCGATTCCATGCAGCGTGAAGCAGCGATCCGCCGCCAATCTGAAGCGGCCCGAAGCCGCGCGACTGACAAATCGCCGCGCCTCCTCGAATAGCCGGCGTCGGAGATCGTCGATGCCTTCGCCGGTGGCGGTTGAGACCGGAATCAATTCGGCCTCGGCGAGAGCGGTATCCGCGAGCGCGGAGCGGATGTCCGCTGCAACGGCAGCGCGACGATCGGATTCGGCCAGGTCGGACTTCGAGAGCACAATCAGACCGCGCTTGATGCCAAGGAGATCGATGATCGCCAGATGTTCACGCGTCTGCGGCATGACGCCGTCGTCGGCCGCCACGACCAGCAGCACGAGATCGATGCCGCTGGCGCCGGCGATCATGGTATGCACGAAGCGCTCATGGCCAGGAACGTCGACGAAACCGACGATGTCCCCGCTCGGCGTCGGAAGATAGGCGAAGCCAAGATCGATCGTCATGCCTCGCGCCTTCTCTTCCTGGAGCCGATCCGTGTCGACGCCGGTCAGCGCATGCACCAGCGCCGTCTTGCCGTGGTCGACATGTCCAGCCGTCCCGACGATCATGGCATAGGCTCCTCGAGCGACGTCGTGGCGCGGCGCTCGGCCTCGGCGATTTCGTCCGCGGTGAGCGCAGCGCGTGCCGCCTGCATATACCGGCCTGCGAGGACGCTACCGCCTGCTTGCGCGCGCAGGAGCCAGGCGTAGGCTTCGACAGCGTCGGCGGGAACGCCCGCCCCGAGATGGTAGGCAGCGCCGAGCATGGCCTGACCGTCCGTATCGCCGAGCAACGAGGCCTTGCGCCACCATCGGACCGCTTCGCCGGGATCGCGCGATACGCCGAG
Source organism: Mesorhizobium silamurunense (assembly GCF_014843825.1). Classification (GTDB taxonomy): domain Bacteria; phylum Pseudomonadota; class Alphaproteobacteria; order Rhizobiales; family Rhizobiaceae; genus Mesorhizobium; species Mesorhizobium silamurunense. The sequence continues at coordinate 9,735 of NZ_JHQR01000027.1, read as the reverse complement.
TGCATTGTGATAGAGCATGCCGACACGGGTCATCGCCGATGCGATTCCTTGCTTGGCGGCGGCCAGCGCCCAGCGTCGCGCTTCGGCAATGTTAGGCTCGATCACCTCACCCTCGAGCAGCATCCAGCTCAACATGTCCTGCGCCGGTCCGTCGCCTTGTTCGGCCGCGACCAGATAGAGTTCGGCCGCGCGGCGGTAATTCTGTTCGACGCCTTCGCCACGGAAACAGAGGGAGGCGAGGTTCCGCTGCCCGACCGGATCGCCGGCTTCGGCGGCGAGCGCCAGCCAGCGGAAGGCGAGATTGCCGTCACGCTCGACGCCGAGCCCCTCGGCGAAGCAGGCGCCGACGTTGTTTTGGGCGCGAGCCGATCCAGACCGCGCCAGCGGCTCCCAGATGCCGAGCGCCGTGGCGTAGTCGCCGCGCTTGGCAGCGTTGAGGGCGACGGCTAACTGGTCAGCCACGGATGTCCGGGACTGCTTGTGCGCGAGACGATCAAGCCACCGCACCACTGCCTCCTGGAGAGAAGCTCGCAAGATTGGCCGCCAAGCCGGCCTCGTCCTCGAGGCAGCGCAGATCGAGCATGAGCGCATGCTTTTCGATGCGCCCGATCACCGGAACGGGCAGCGCCCTCAATGCTGCCGCGAGCGCTTCCAGGGCCTGACCGCTTCCTGATTGGTGGCTGATGGCAAGCCCGGCGCTCGGCACAGTGTCGAGCGGCATTGCGCCCGATCCGACCTGGCTGCGGCAGTCCGCGACGTCCACTGCAAATTCATCGCCGAGAACGTTGGAAAGGACGGGAGCGAGACGCCGGGCCTGCGCGACAATATCGACAGCGGGGCGCGCGAGCAGCCTCAGGGTCGGCAAACGTTCCACCAGACGATCCGGATTGCGGTAGAGTTTCAGCGTCGCCTCCAGCGCGGCCAGCCGGAGCTTATCGAGGCGAAGCGCCCTCTTCATCGGATTTCGGTTGATCTCGGCAAGAAGATCCTTCCGGCCGACGATGAAACCCGCCTGCGGCCCTCCGAGGAGCTTATCGCCAGAGAAGGTGACGAGATCGGCGCCGTCCGCAATCGCCTCGCCCACGGTAGGCTCGTGCGTGAGTCCGTATTGTGTGAGATCGATGAGCGTGCCGGAGCCGAGATCGTGGATGAGAGGCACACCACGCTCCCTGGCGATCACCGAAAGCTCGCGCGCCGAGACCTCCGCCGTGAAGCCATCGATCCGGTAGTTGGACGTATGCACCTTGAAAAGAAGCCCGGTCGCCGGACCGATGGCCGACAGATAATCTTTGGGATGCGTGCGGTTGGTGGTGCCGACCTCAACGAGTTTCGCGCCCGCGCGGGTCATGATGTCCGGCATGCGGAAAGAGCCGCCGATCTCGATCAATTCGCCGCGCGACACGACGGCCTCGCGGCCAAGCGAGAGCGTGTTGAGAACGAGAAGGACTGCGGCGGCGTTGTTGTTGACGACGGTCACGTCCTCGGCCCCCGTGAGCTCGCATATGAGCATCCGCAGGTGATCGTCACGTTCGCCGCGTCTGCCTGTCCCGATGTTGAATTCGAGCGCCACCGCTTCGCCCATGGCAGCGCACATCGCCTCTAACGCCTCGCTCGCGATGAGCGCACGGCCGAGATTGGTGTGCAGCACAGTGCCGGTCAGGTTGAAAACCGGGCGCAGCGATGGGCGCTCCGCGGCCTTGAGGCGGACGAGCGCGTCGGCGGCGAGGTCGCTCGGCTCAGGCACTGCGGCCCCGGTACGGCAGGCCGCCCGTGCTTCTTCGAGCGCTTCCCGGATGGCGCGCGTCGCGGCCTGCTGCCCGAAGCGCTCGACCGTTGCGGCTGCGAGCGGAGACTTGAGCACGCGATCGACTGACGGGAGATCGCGCAGGCGGCTTGTAGGCAGACTAGTCATCGCGCCCTCAATAGCCGATCAGGAAAGGGTTGAAGGATCCACGGCGATAGCCGCCTTCGCGGACGAGGATGTCGAGCCCAAGCGTCGCCACGTCATCGGCGACAGGATCGAGGCCGGGATCCTTATGCTGATGGAGGACCTTCACATAGCAGCCGCAGGAATCGCAGGTCTCGGCCTTCACCGTGCCCGGCCCGCCGTCGATCTCCTGGTAGCCGATGCCCTTGGTCGAGCCGCACAGCGTGCATTTGATGCGCACGTAGTTCCACAAAGTGCCGCACAGCGAGCACGCGCAGAACCGCGCCCCGTGCGCGCCCTGCCAGCCGACGATGATCGAGGATGTCGGCGGGCTGCCGCAGGCGGGACATGCGCCGTCGCCTACCGGCACCAGCGCGCGGGCATCGAGGCGGGCGGCGAGACGGGCGAAGTGAACCTGCAGCGCGGCCGCGACGTAGATGTGCTCGGCGAGCGCCTCCATCGGAATCGCGTCGGCGAGCACATTGCGCACCATGCCAGCGCGCTTCGCCGGAGTAGCCTGCTTCAAACGGTCCAGCGCATCGGTCGCGGCGACCGTCTTCTTGATCTCCGACGCCGCGACGACCAGGCGGTCGAGTGTTTCGGCGGCCCTGTCGAGCGCGAGGTTGCCGCGGTCGAGCGGCGGCATTCCAAAGCTGCGCGCACGCTCGCGTGCTGCGGCATCAGGCATCTCCGGCTCCGCCAAGCCTTCCTGGATGCGGTGCTGGACATCGGCGAGAGCGGCAAGAAAGCGAAGATAGGGACCCAGGTCATGGCCTGCCGCCAGCGCGTTCCACCGCTCAGCGCGGCGACAGAACAGAAGCATAGGCTCAGGAAGGCGGGCAAAAGGAGGAGCGGAGACTTCGCCAATGGCGGTGGGGTCGGAACCGGCCGAAATGATCTGTCTTGGCATTCGAACCTCACGAACCGCACGGGCCACGTGGTGCCTGACCGGCGCACACAATCATGCGCAAACACAAAAACTAGGGCGCAAAAGTCATCCCGCCAGCACCCGCTCTATTCGGCGGGCTTCGACCCCGACGATCCCGTTCCCTTGCTCGATCTGGTGACGAGCTCCCGCAGCCATTTGCGATGATGCCGCCAGGCCCAACCGCCAGTCACCCGTCCGCGGGTCATGGCGGAAATGGTGCCACGCACCCAAATGGCCGAGTAGAAATGGACGATCCAGACGCCGATGATCACCACCGCAGCGATGGAGTGGACAAGTATGGCCACGCGCTTCTGATCGATTGTCGTATACTGGGAGAAATATTGATCCCATGCCACCAGTCCGCTGGAGATCAGGATCACAATCAACACCGACATTGACCAGAAGACGAGTTTCTGGCCGGCATTGTACTTGCCGACCTCGGGGACATTGTCCTCGTGATTGGCCAACACGTCACGGAAACGCGCGAGCCACGTTCCGTCATCGCGTCTCCACAGGTTGGCCTTCCAGAACCGAAGGAAAAGCCCAAGGAAGCTGAAGAAGAGCACGACGCCGATCCATGGATGGATGAAGCGCGTGAATTGACCCCCGCCGAAAAGGCGCGACAGGAAGAACAGGCTCGGGTGAAACATCGCGAGGCCGGACAGGGCGAGCAGGATCAGGCTAGCCGCCGTGATCCAGTGGTTGATCCGCGCCCCGACTGTGTAGCGGTCCACGATAACTGGCTTGCCGGGATGTATCTGTTCGTTTGGCTTCAGGTCATCGGCGGGCATGGCTGTCGCCTTCCGTCAACTCTTCGGCGTGCTCCTCATCCGCCTCGGTTACCCTGTTCGGTCCCATGATCAGATGATGGAGCAAGCCGACGCCGGCTGCCACGCCCAAGACCGTGAGGCCCGCATATTTGGTCACACCTTTCCACGCCTCCACGAGCGGACTGATCCTCGGGTCCTTCGGCAGGCCCGAGTAGAGTTCCGGCTGGTCGGCATGATGGAGCACATACATCACATGCGTTCCTCCGACGCCCGGCGGATCATAGAGGCCGGCATTGGCGAAACCGCGCGACTTCAGATCCTCCACACGCTTTGCGGCCCAGCCCTTCATCTCATCCTTGGTGCCGAACACGATCGCCTGAGTTGGACAGGCCTTGGCGCAGGCCGGGCCCTGGCCGACCGCGACGCGGTCTGAGCAAAGCGTGCATTTATAGGCCGTGTGGTCGACCTTGGAGATGCGCGGGATGTTGAACGGGCACCCCTTGATGCAGTAGCCGCAGCCGATGCAGTTCTCGTGGACGAAATCGACAATGCCGTTCGAATACTGCACGATGGCGCCCGGCGCCGGACAGGCCTTCAGGCAACCGGGGGCGGCGCAGTGCATGCAGCCGTCCTTCCTGATCAGCCATTCGAGCTCGTTGGTTTCGGGGTTGTCCCATTCGCTGTAGCGCATCAGCGTGAACATGTCGGGCGTCAGGTCGGGAGGATTTTCGAAGGCACCGGCGAAGACGCCGACCTCCGGGTGCGTGTCGTTCCACTCGATGCAGGCCGTCTGGCACGCCTTGCAGCCGATGCATTTGGAGACATCGATGAGCTTGGCGACTTCCGTCAACTGCTGCTCGGGGGCAGGCACGGTCGACGCCGAGCGGCGGATGAGGTCCTTCTCGGAAAAACGCGGCGCCGTCTGCGTCGTCGAAGGATTGGGAAGAGGAGGAAACATCGCTTGCCCCTCCTATGCCACCGGGCCCGGTGCGGGCTCGATATTGACCAGGAACGCCTTGTACTCGGGCGTCTCGATATTGGCGTCGCCGACAAAGGGAGTGAGCATGTTCGGGCCGAAGCCTTTCTTCGCCGCTCCAGTGAAGCCCCAGTGCAGCGGAATCCCGACGATGTGAATGGTCTTGCCATCGCAGGTAAGCGGCTTGATCCGCTTGGTCACCATGGCCTTCGCCACAACCGAACCGCGCTTCGACCAGACGCGGACCCAGCCGCCCTTGGTGATGCCCTTCTCGGCCGCCAGCTGTTCCGAAATCTCCACGAAGAATTCCGGCTGCATCACCGCATTGACGATGACGTGCTTGGTCCAGAAGTGGAAATGCTCGGTCAGCCTGTAGGAGGTCGCCGCATAGGGGAAGTCCTTGGAAGCCGCTTCGGCAAACTGGGCCATGTCGCCCTCGAATACACGAGCGGCCGGATTGCCGCGGACTTTCGGCGCGACCGGATTGACGATCGGCGACTCGAACGGCTCGTAGTGCGCGGGGAATGGTCCGTCGCGCATCATGCCTCGGGTAAAGAGACGCGAGACGCCTTCCGGGTTCATGATGAACGGACCGACCTGATCGGGCTTGGCAGTAGGCACAATGTCGGGCACGTCGTAACCCGACCACTTGGCGCCATCCCATTCGATCACTTTGCGGCTTGGATCCCAAGGTTTTCCGGTGAGGTCAGCCGACGCCCTGTTGTAGAGGATGCGGCGGTTGGCGGGCCATGAGAACGCCCATTTCGAATAGAAGCCGGCGTCGTCCGGATCGGTCGTATCGCGCCGGGCCATGTTGTTGCCGTTCTCGTTGAAGCAGCCGGAATAGATCCAGCAGCCGCAGGCGGTCGAGCCGTCGTCACGCAGCGCGGCAAAGGCCGGCAGCAGCTTGCCGGCCTCGGCCAGCACCTTCGTCGGGTCGGCCGTGTCGGTCACCCTGGCAAGCGCCCTGCCGTTGATCTCCTGGGCAAGCTCCTCGGCCTTCGGATCGCCGGGATCGGCATAAGGCCAGTTGAGCTTGACGATCGGATCGGGGAAGGCGCCGCCTTCCTTGGTGTAGAGCTCCTTCAGGCGCAGATAGAGCTGCGCCATGATCCACGTATCGCGCTTGGCTTCGCCGGGGGGCGTGCCACCGGCCCAATGCCACTGCAGCCAGCGCCCGGAATTGACCAGCGAGCCGTCGTCCTCGGCGAAGCAGGTTGAAGGCAGCTGGTAGACCTCCGTCTGGATCTGCGACGGATCGACATCGTTGTACGGCCCATGGTTCTCCCAGAACCGCCCCGTCTCCGTGTCCAATGGATCCATGATGACGAGGAATTTGAGCTTCGAGAGGGATTCGATCACCTTCTTCTTGTTCGGGGCCGCCTGCAGCGGGTTGAAGCCCTGGCAGAAATAGCCGTTCATCTTGCCTTGGTGCATCAGCTCGAAAGCGCGCAGCAGATCGTAGCCCGGCACGTCGAGCTTCGGCAGATAGTCATAGGCGAAGTCGTTCTGCGGGGTCGCCGCGCTTCCCCACATCGACTTCTGGAAGCTGACAAAGAACTTTCTGTAATTCTGCCAGTAGCTCATCTGGTTCGGCCGCAACGGCTTGAAGCCGCGGGTCGACATGTAGGCTGCCAGATCCGGCTCCTTCTGCGTTGGCAGCGTGAGATAGCCGGGTAGCAGGTTCGACATCAGCCCGAGATCGGTGAGCCCCTGGATGTTGGAGTGGCCGCGCAGCGCGTTCATGCCACCGCCGCGTATCCCGATATTGCCGAGAACAAGCTGCAGCATCGCCATGGCGCGGATGTTCTGCGAGCCCTTCGAGTGTTGGGTCCAGCCGAGCGCGTACATCGACGTCATCGCCTTGGTCGGCGAAGAGGTTTCCGCGACCATCGCGGCTACCTTCAGGAAGCGGTCCTTGGGCGTGCCGCAGATGCGCTCGACCATCTCAGGTGTATAGACCGCGACATGCTTCTTGAGCAGATTCCAGACGCAGCGGGGATTCGCCAGTGTCTCGTCGACAACCGCAAAGCCATCCGGACCTATGTCATAATCCCAACTGGATTTGTCATAGTCCCGCTTCGCCTCATCATAGCCGGAGAAGAGGCCGTCCTGATATGTGAAGCCCTGCTTGACGACATAGGTCGCGTTCGTGAACGCCTTCACATAGTCCCATTGCACCTTGTCTTTCTGGATGCAGTAGTTAATCAGGCCGAGCAGGAAGGCGATGTCAGTTCCCTGGCGGATCGGCGCGTAAAGATCCGACACCGAAGCCGAGCGCGTGAATCGCGGGTCGATGACGATAAGCTTGGCGCCGCGGTTGGCCTTCGCTTCCGTGACCCATTTGAAGCCGCAAGGATGCGCTTCCGCGGCATTGCCGCCCATGATTACAACAAGATCCGTATTCCTGATGTCCGTCCAGGAATTGGTCATTGCGCCGCGGCCGAATGTTGGGGCGAGACTCGCCACCGTTGGGCCGTGTCAGACACGCGCCTGGTTGTCGAACACCAGCATTCCGGCGCTGCGCACCACCTTGTAGGTCGCGAACGCGGTTTCATTGGTCGAAGCCGAGGCAGCGAGAAAGCCTGTGGTGATCCACCGGTTGACCGTCACGCCGTCATTGTTCCTCGCGACGAAGTTCTTGTCGCGATCGTCCTTCATCAGGCGGGCGATGCGGCCAAGCGCGTTTTCCCAGCTTATCGGCTCGAACTTGTCGGACCCGGGTTTGCGGACCATCGGATGCTGCAGGCGGGTCGGAGATTTCACGAAGCCGAGCAAAGCCGACCCCTTGGGGCACAAGGTGCCGCGATTGGTCGGGTGGTCGGTATCGCCCTCGATATGGGTGATGTCGGCCTGCTCGCCCTTTCTAAGATCGCCCTTCGAATACATGATGATGCCGCAGGCCACCGAGCAGTAGGGGCAGGTGTTGCGCGTCTCGACCGTGGTTGCGAGCTTGAAGGGCCGTATGGCCACCGCGTATGCGGCCTCGATGTCGCCGAAGCCGAGGGCTCCGATCGCCGTGCCGGCGAGACCCGCGCCTGCCGCCTGCAGGAACGCGCGCCGTGAGAGTTCAACATTCATCTGGATTTCCTCCCGAATTCCATGCCCATGGGGCATCCAGAACCAAGGAATACTGACGCCATTTTGAGCCGAATTGGCGCAATGTCAAACACTTAGAGCGCAGATCGAAGTCGGCAAATGTTTCGCGCAGGAAAATGCGATTGACGCTTTTCGGAACGTGGTCCTACAGTATCGCGTGGTCTTGGAAACGGCTCCCGCGTTGCGGGGCGATATCACCGAAGCTCCTCTGCGCCTGACCAGCCTTGCTCATGGCGGCGGTTGTGGTTGCAAGCTGGCGCCGTCCGTCCTCCAGCAGCTTCTTGCCGAGCAGGCGGAACCTGGCCCCTTCAGGCAGCTCCTTGTCGGTACCGAAACCGGGGATGATGCCGCCGTCTGGCAGATCGACGACACGACCTGCGTGATTGCGACCACCGATTTCTTCATGCCGATGGTGGACGATCCATACGATTTCGGCCGGATCGCCGCGGCCAATGCGCTCTCCGACGTCTATGCAATGGGCGGGCTGCCGATCATGGCCTTGGCAATCGTCGGAATGCCGATCGAGAAATTGCCGACGCACATGGTCCGGGAAATCCTGAAAGGCGGCCGCGACATCTGCGCTTCGGCAGGGATACCGATAGCGGGCGGCCATTCGATCGATTCACCGGAGCCGATCTACGGGCTTGCCGTGATCGGCACCTGCCGGCCAGCGGACATCCGGCGCAATTCGGGAGCCCAGCCGGGAGATGCGCTGATCCTGACCAAGGGGCTCGGCGTCGGGGTCTATTCAGCGGCCATCAAGAAGCAGACGTTGTCGCCTGACGGCTACGAAGAGATGATCGCTTCGACAACCCTTCTCAACCGGGTTGGTTCGGATCTCGCGCGGGATGCGTGCGTCCACGCTATCACCGATGTGACCGGCTTCGGCCTGCTCGGACACGCCCTTGAGATGGCGCGCGGCTCCGGCTGCACGTTCGTCATTTGCGACCACGACGTTCCCGTCTTTGAGGAAGCGGCAGTGCTCGCGGAGCGCGGTTTCGTCACCGGCGCGTCGCGGCGCAACTGGTCGAGCTATGGCGATGCAGTGCTCCTGCCGCCGGATATGCCGGAGTGGCGACGCCATCTTCTTACCGATCCACAGACTTCGGGGGGGTTGTTGGTTGCCTGCGAGGGGGACAGCGCCGCGGCGCTCGTCGACAAGATTATCGCGGCAGGTTACCCCTCGGCCAGACTTGTGGGCCGCGTCGAACCTGGCTCGGCCTCCATAGTCGTCAATGCGAGACCGCGAAAAGCGTAGGGTTTCACTCCAGCCGCCGCAGCGCCCTCGGCACCGAAGTTGAAACATTTCGGTCTAAAAATCGGCGGGTACCGCGACGGCCCGCATGGCGCTGGATTGGAATGCTGGCGAGTTTGGTGCAGCGTCCGTCAGGCGTCGCGTTGTTGTCCGATTCGTTCGCGACAGATCGCGGTCGCCTGTGCACCGAAGGTCGAACTTCGCATTGGGTCAGATCATGTCGATGCATACAGCGAGCCCCGAGTCCGCTTCTGAACGTCCGCGCACCAGGGCCATCACGACTACTATTCAAGTAACTGGCTCTGCTGATAAGTTTTCGATCTGCCCATAAATGCCAAGCTTCTGACACGAGAGTTTGGCGACGAGCCAATATTTCTGTTGCAGTCTTCGGCGGCCGCTGACGGATACTCGGCTCCAGTAACGGCTCGGACCAAGAGCTCAACTCCCATCCGAGCGTCTTGGCATCAGCGCGAAACTTCGCGGACGACGCGGTCTTTGTGGCCCGCCTGGTAGATTCCGCTCTCACCCGCCTGACTTCGGCACCAGCAGCGGAATGATGCGGTCGCTCTTGGCCACCGCAGGGCGCCCGGAGGCGGCATAGGGGATGCCGAGCGCGTCCCAGGTCTCGACCAGCGCGTCCTGCAGTTCGGCGATCAGCGCGTCCGAATGGAACGGCGTCGGCGTGATGCGCAGCCGCTCGGTGCCGCGTGGCACGGTCGCATAGTTGATCGGCTGGATGTAGATGCCGTGCACGCCGAGCAGGCGGTCGCTCGCCATCTT
>NZ_JHQR01000271.1 GCF_014843825.1 Mesorhizobium silamurunense | reverse complement strand
CGCGCAGCGGGTTCGTTCTTCGGCCCAAACCAGCCGCGCTCATACCCTTATGGTCAAATGCATTCATTGACCCTTTTTGTTGGACAACAGAGACACCGCTCGCGTGGCAACTAGTCCTCATCTTGGTCATTGGGTTCGCCAGACCATACGAGTCAATGGGCGCTTTGGCGAGCTTGGAAAGTGGCGGTCCGCCCTGGGAGTCCCCTCTTCGGCAAGTTGCCGGCCCGTGCCTACAGTCCCAAGACATAGCTGCGGTCACCTCGTATCCGGCTAGGCCGATGTCGTCTGCTCCTTTGGTGGGCAGCGTGACACCGGGCAGCAGCAGACATTTGACAGGTGGCAGGTCGCGTCCATCATCGGGCCGCCGCGACGGGGTCCACAAGATGCTGACAAGCAAAGAAAATACTGTCGTCGATGGCGCATTCGCGACATCCATCTCGCGACACGGACGTTAGTGACAGTGAATATGTCTGAACATCCGATCAAGCGCTCGCTCGTCTTCTTTCTGGTGCCGGATTTCACCATGGTCGCCTTTGCGACTGCGCTGGAGCCGATCCGCATCGCCAACCGGATGCTCGGTTACGAAGCCTATAAGTGGCGGCTGGCCAGTATCGACGGGCGGCCCGTGCCCGCTTCGAGCGGCGTGTTGTGTGCGGTGAACACGTCGTTGCAGGACGAGCGGCGTATGATGGCAGGCCCCGACAGGCCATCGATGGTCATCGTCTGCACCGGCATCAACATCGAGCGCTATTCGAACAAGTCGGCCTTTGCCTGGTTGCGCGAGGAACATAGTCGCGGCGTTGCGATCGGCGGCCTCTGCACCGGCGCGCATGTGCTGGCGGCTGCCGGGTTGCTCTCCGGCAAACGCTGCGCCATCCATTGGGAAAACCTGCCAGGCTTCGCCGAGGCATTTCCGAATGCGCATGTGTTTGCCGACCTCTTTGAGTTCGATCATGACATCTACACATGCGCCGGCGGCACGGCCGCTCTCGACATGATGTTGAAGCTGATCGACGATGATTTCGACGAATCTCTGGTCAGTCGCGTATGTGAGCAGGTGCTGACCGATCGAGTGCGCAGCGCAAGCGATGGCCAGCGGCTTCCTTTGCGCGCGCGGCTCGGCATTCAGAATTCAAAAGTGCTGACCATCATCGAACTTATGGACGCCAATCCGTCCGAACCAATATCGATAGGCGATATTGCCAAGCAAGTCGGACTGTCGCGACGGCAGATCGAGCGTCTTTTCCGCGATGAGATGGGGCGCTCCCCCGCCCGCTATTATTTGGAGATACGCCTTGAGCGCGCACGGCATATGCTGATCGCGTCATCAGTGCCCATAGTCGAGGTGGCCACCGCGTGCGGCTTCGTTTCGGCGTCGCATTTTTCCAAATGCTACCGCGAACTCTACGCGCAAACACCGCAGCAGGAACGATTGGAGAGGAAATACCCCGCCGCCTCATAAGCGTCATCAATTTTGCCACTTCCACGACTGGTTCGGCTAGGCAGCCGTGCGTTCGTCTACGGGCGCCGCGCTTGCACAGCGACCAATCCGATTGGCTCGACACAGGGTCTCGCAGAGGGTGTTTTTGACGCGCCACAGCACGGCCTGCGGTATGTGCACCGCCAGATCAGCCCATTGCGATCCATCTAAGGAGCCTGCGCAACCTAGTTTGTGCTCCAGTAGCTATAGCCTGACATTTTGTTACTCCTTTCGATGGCAGATTGCGTCCAATGGTCGATTGGATTGGCGGGCCGCTATCACATAGCGGTACCAAGAGCGACACCAATCGGAACCCGTTCATTTGTTGCGGGTCCAAGAGACGAACAAGGGACGCACGAATCGGCCGGAGCCAACAGGATTCCAGCTTGCGGGCCTGGTATTTGTCTGACATAATTTAACATTTCCTAATGTTACAGTGGGCAATTGGGGCACAGGGATGGCGAAGGAATCTTCGAATGCCGCTTCTTCAGCAAATAAAGCGGACGCAAATCTGATAGGTAATCCAGAGGGAAACGGGCTGAACTTTATGGCCTCACAAGCGCGCGAGAGCGGGGCCGGCGGTGACGCTCCCGGTGTCGACAAGATACGCGATCTGTTGTTCGGCAATCAGATGCAGGACTATGACCGCCGCTTTTCCAAGCTTGAAGAGCGGTTCCTGCAACGCTTCAAGGATGTCGAATCCGAAGCCAAGCGCAATCTTGAAACCTACGAGTCGAATGCGAAGAAGCAGGTTGACTCGCTGGCGACGCAGTTGCGGAACGAAAAAGATGCGCGAGCCGAGGCCGACAAGGAGATCGACCGCAATCTTCGCGATCAGAATCAGGCGCTTGAAAAGCAGGTGCGCGCTTTGTCTGATCAATTGAGCGAGCTCGAGCGCGAAATAGCGGATCGCATGAACAGAAGCGACCATTTGCTGCGCGAGGAAATCAAGCAAAAGAATGAAAGCGCTCAATTGCTGATGGAGAAGATCTTTTCCGACCTCAGCAACGTCAAGACCGACCGAAATCTTTTGGCCGGCCTGTTTGTCGAGGTCGCGAAATGTCTCAATCAGGATCCCGTCGGCAGCAAGGGCAATTCGGAGCGTGGCTGGAAAGTGAGTTGATCGGAACTTGACGTCGAGCGTCGAACCAATCAGCCTTCCCCAAAGTCCAGCTTCGAACGATACCGGAATTGATCGCGAGGCTCTGGCTCGCCTTTTGGTGGAAATTGCCCGGAACGTCGATCCGGACAACCGTGCGCTTTACGAAGGAATTCCAGCCGCCGATCATCGGCTGGAAGCGCTTCGCCAACTGCTTGTCGGCGGCGAGATCTCGGAACTTTCACGCGTTACGCACCTGCTCGACGAACCCGAGCAGCTTGCGGCTGCTGTGGGGAACGTTCTGCCCGACGCGACCGCGCGCGCGTCTTATGCGCAACTCGGCGAGGCCCTCGCGCCGGCCGTCGAAAGGGCCGCGCAACGGTCCATCCAGAAGAACCCACACACGCTGACGGATATATTATACCCGGTGTTTCTGCCGGCTATTCGCAAGTCGATCGGCGAAAAAATCGACCAGACCTTTCAGTCGCTGAATGAATCTTTAAGGCATATATTTACATGGCATGGACTCAAGTGGAGATTTGAGGCCTGGAGAACAGGAACAAGCTTCTCCGAAGTCGTTCTCAATCATTCTCTTGTCTATCGCGTGGAGCATGTCTTTCTCATCAGCCGCAGTTCCGGGCTTTTGATTGCGCATGTAACCGCCGAAAATGCGACCAGCGAAGACCCTCAACTGATTTCCTCGATGCTCAGCGCAATCCAGGATTTTGTGAAGGACTCATTCAACGAGAAAGAAAACAGCGGCCTGGACACCATCCGGTTCGGGGAGCTTCGCCTCTGGTCGGAAGTCGGACCGTTCGCGACCCTGGTTGCGGTGATCCGGGGAAATCCGCCGGAGGAACTGCATGAAGTAATTCGCGACGTATTGCTTCGCATCCATGATGAATCCTCGCAGGCTTTGGAGCGATTTGACGGCGACACGTCGCAGTTACCCGGCGTGGAGACGCAGTTGCAGACCTGCGTCGAACTGCAGCATGCGGATTCAAAAGAGGGATTTCCGTGGCTGGTGGTGACGGCAGCCCTGCTGGTTTTGATTGCGGCAGGCGTTTGGTTCTTTCTTTCCTGGCAATCAGGACAGCGCTGGCAAGCCTATCTGTCGCGACTGGAGACCCAACCGGGCATCGTCGTTTCCGAACAAAAGATGCGTGGCGGCCAGTTCTATATTGCCGGACTGAGAGACCCGCTCGCCACCGACCCGCAGTCGCTGTTGTCCGGGACAGAGGTCGATCCCGCTCGCGTTCATTCAAACTGGCAATTCTATCAGAGCCTCGAGCCGGAGTTTGTGTTGAAGCGGCTGACGGCGGCGCTGACGCCGCCGGATTCGGTACGGCTTTCAGTCGTCGATGGTCGCATCATTGCCGCGGGTGAGGCCACCACCGCGTGGATCAGCCGGGCGCGGGCTGCCGCCCAGCAGCTTTCGGCAGGCGGACCGGTCTTCGACATCTCCGGGGTCCGTGACGTGAGCCCCGAGGAGCGCTGGCAGGCCTATGTGTCGCGACTGGAGACCCAGCCCGGCATCATCGTCGCCCAACAGAATGTGCGCGATGGCCAATTCTATATTACCGGCCTGAGAGACCCACTCGCCGCCGACCCGCAGTCGCTGTTATCGGGAACGGAGGTCGAGCCCGCGCGCGTTCATGCAAGCTGGCAATTCTATCAGAGTCTTGAGCCGGAGTTCGTGTTGAAGCGGCTGACGGCGTCGCTGTATCCGCTGGATACAGTACGACTTTCGATCGTCAATGACCGCATCGTTGCCGAGGGTGAGGCTCCAGACACCTGGATAGATCGGGCGCGCGCAGCGGCTCGACAGCTTTCAGTAGGCGGACCGGAGTTCGACATCTCCAAGGTTCGTGATGTGAGCCCCGATGCACGCGCGGCGGAGCATTGGCAGTATTATGTGTCGCGACTTGAGGCCCAACCGGGAATCATCGTCGCTCAACAAACGGCAAGGGGCGGACATTTCTACATTTCCGGTCTGAGAGACCCTCTTGCCGCCGACCCGCAAGCTCTGCTGTCCGGAACGGAGGTTGATCCTGCCCGCGTTCATTCACAGTGGCAATTCTATCAGAGTCTTGATCCGAAGTTCGTGGTGAAGCGCCTGACGGCGTCGCTGTCCCCGCCGAAATCGGTTCGGCTTTCGATCGTCCAGGGTCGCATCGTTGTCGTGGGCGAGGCTCCTGCCGGCTGGATCAGCCGGGCGCAGGCCGCCGCCGAACAACTTTCGGCGGACGGAGTGGTTCTGGATGTCTCGCAGCTGCGCGAGCTGAACCTTGCAGAACTTAATCATTTGAGAGAGGCCATCCAGACGACCGATATTTTCTTCTCTTCCGGTAGAGTTGTCCCGGGACCGGAGCAGACGCCGGTGCTCGACAGATTGGCTGATCAGTTGAAGGAATTCGCCGAAAATGCCCGCAAGGCAGGCGTGACAGCGCGGTTCATGTTGACCGGCCATTCGGACACAACGGGCCGTGAGACGGCCAACGCATCGATCAGCGCCGCCCGCGCCGAGACAGTTCGCGCGCTTCTCAACAAGCGCGGCGTCGCTCCGGAACTGCTGCTGGTTCGGGGCGCCGGCACCTTTGAGCCGGCGGTGCCCGAAAATGAAAATAGTCGAACTGGGAACTCCACCAATCGCCGGGTTTCGGTTACGGTGAATCTGGAGTAGTGCGGAGCCCAGGATGCTGCAAAAAAAGATCTGCATGTTGGGCGGGTTCGCTGTCGGCAAGACGAGCCTGGTACGCAGGTTCGTGCAAAGCATCTTCTCGGAAAACTACCTGACCACGGTGGGCGTGAAAATCGACAAGAAGAGTGTCGCGTTCCCGGACAAAACCGTGGATCTGATTTTGTGGGATCTGGCCGGCGAAGACGACATCGGCTCATTCCGCGTCAGCTACGTGCGAGGTGCGACCGGGCTCGTGCTTGTCGTCGACGGAACCCGGCCCGCTACTCTCGCCGTGGCGCTCACGCTGCGCGAGCGGGTCGAGGCCGAATTCGGCGCCATGCCGTTCGTATTGCTGTTCAACAAATCCGATCTGGCCGATCGGTGGGCGATATCGGATGGTGAGATCGACGAACTGAGGCAACGTGGGTGGCAAATCTATCTAACAAGCGCGCTTTCGGGCGAACATGTTGACGATGCGTTTCGTCAGCTTGCTTCGATGGTCGCCAATTAGACCATGTCCAGAGTGCCGAAAGAAGTCAGAAGCTGGATATACGATTTCTTCTACAATGAGCGCTCTGCCGCATATCTGAAAATCGACGCCCGGCAATGCATAGAAGAGAAGGGCGGCAACCTCGAGCATTACGGACTATCGTCGCTTCGCATTGGCAAGCCTGTCGCCGATCAGCTTGAATTCATGGAAGGGCTGCTGCCTTGCCCGGAGCTTCCATTCCATATGCCCATGATGGAACTGCCCGGCGGGCATGTCGCGGACCTTCATCTCTTCGGCGACAACGGCTCGGTGTGGCTGGTCTTTCTCGACGCCACTCCCGAACGCGACCACCAGCAGCGACTTCAACAGAAGGCTTATGAAATGACGCTCCTGCAGGAGAGGGAGCGTCAACTCAATGCGAAGCTGCAATCGACGAACGAGGCATTGAGGGAGAGCCAGGAGGGCTTGTCGCGCGAATACCGGCGCGCCGAATCCCTGCTCCTCAATATCCTTCCGGCGTCGATCGCGGAGCGGTTGAAAGCGGACGAGCAAATTGCAGACAGCCACGCGGAGGTCAGTGTGCTTTTTGCCGACATCGTCGGTTTTACGGAAAGAGCGCGCAGCGTCGGGGCCACGACGACGCTCGCTATCTTGAATTACTTCTTCAAGGCGGCGGATCTGCTCTCGGAACAATACGGCTGCGAAAAGATCAAAACCATCGGCGATTGTGTGATGGCGGTCGCCGGCCTGCCCACCGCGCGATCCGATCATGCGGAAGCCCTTGCGAACTATGCGCTTGAGCTGCGGGAGGCGGCCAGGCGCGAGCACTTCGCGGGCGAACCGCTAGGATTGAGAATTGGAATTCACTCCGGACCGATCGTGGCGGGCGTCATAGGCAAAAGACGGTTTGTCTATGACCTGTGGGGCGACACCGTCAATCTCGCCGCGCGCATTCAAAAGGCTGCGGAGCCCGATGAAATCCGTATTTCGGATGCAACCCACCAATTGCTCGGACCGGAATTTGCTTGCGACCCGCTCGGGGAAACGGAATTGCGTGGCACAGGTCGTGTGCGAATGTGGCGGCTGCGCCGCTGATTTGCTGTGCTTCGAGGCAATCCAATCAGCTGCGCTCAGCAGACGGACGCCATAAGCTCCGGTTCCCCGCGAGCGAAAGGGAGTTGGCACGCAATCGCGTCTATTCCCGCATAATGCGATAGACAGTTGCATCACCCTCCACACCTCGAAGAGGCGCGTCAAACGCCACGACCCGATGGCCGGCAAGCATTTCGCTAACCCCGGGCGCGGAATGGAGCGCTTCGGAAATGCAGACCTGACCGGCTTCTGCCAGGGACTGCACGTGCGCGGCGACATTCACTGTCTGGCCGAAATAGTCGAGGTTGTCGTTGAGCGTCACGGCGATCGACGGTCCACAGTGGGCGCCGATCTTGAGGATGATCCCCGGCCCGTCATGGTCGCCGTTGAAGCGATCGATTTCTTCAAAGATGTGGAGTGCAGCCGAAATCGCATCCGAGGGCTGCGAGAACGCAGCCATCACCGCATCCCCAATCGTCTTGACCACCGCTCCGCAATGTTGCTGAACCGCCGCGTTGACCAGAGCGAAATGCTCGCGGACCAAAGCATAGGCGTTGAGGTCGCCCAGACGCTCATACATGGCGGTCGAACCCTTGAGGTCGGTGAACAGGAAGGTGATCTGCCGGATACCGAGCCCCTCCTTTTCGTTGACACGTTCGGACCGGAAGAGCTGGCGGAAGGTTTGCCGCGCAAGCAGCGCTCCACCGGAGACATAAGGGTCGAAATCGAGCGCCGGCTTGGCAGTCAGCGCGACAAGCTCGGGCGGCCAGTTGATGACGAGCAGCGAACCACGCACCGGCCCTCTATTCGCTACCTCAATGACAATCGGACCAGGCGGCACAGCGGGCAATGCCGGCAAGAAGCGTTTGCCGTCATAATCGATTTTGAGACATGTCGGCGCCAACACCGGATCGCCCGATATCGGCACAGCGAATGCGGCCTGCGTCTGCACGTTGACGCCCGCAAGGGAGCCCGGTCCCAGCTCGGCGCGGAGTGTGGTGGTGGTGCCGGGCGGCAGAAACGTCATGCCCCGAACGAAGCCGCGCAGAACGTCAAGAAAGCGAACGTCTTGCCCCGGTAGCCGCCCGTCAGGTCCGAAGTGGAGCTTCCAGTGATAATCCTCGACCGAGAGCGACGCGGGATCGTGGTGCGGCAGGCCCCGTAACTTCGGCGATATCGAGAAGGTGACCTTGATGAAGTCGTCGAGGTCGGTGTCGCCCGATACGTCGCACAGGCCACAGACGTAATGGGTCTTCAGCGTCCGCAGGGCGCCGAAACTATCGAGCACCATCCCGGACTGGGGACAGAGCACATCCCAACTCATGTCGAACAAGCCACAGCGGGCGGCATGAAGGAAGAGATCGATTGCTTCAGGTTCGGCGATGGCGCGGTCGCGAGCAAAGGCCAGCGGATTAACGCGATAGAGCGAGTGGTCGTCGGCACTCCTGATCAGCGTCTCGAATTTCGAGATGACACGTGGACTCCAGGCTCGCGCCTGCTCCACCTTGGTCATCTTGCTTTCGAGAAGACGATCGTTGACTGTCGTCACGCCGGATCCTCAACCTTGCCACGCGACAGCCTACTAAAAAACCAGCGCGATGCGAACGGATTGAATTCCTTTGCTGTACGACAGTCAGTCCAGGATGCCGCAGAAAGCCGCGCTGTGACCGCCAGACGTGACGGCTTCCTACTCCGTTGTGCCGGCTTTTCTTCTGCGCCGGTTGGTGTGCGACTGCGCCACGGCCATTTTCAACGCGGGTGTGATCTCCAACGGCGCATGCTCTGCCCCATGTGGGCCCTGCAACCCCTGGACCTGAACGGTCGGGAACGGGAGTTCGATGCCCTGCTCTTTGAAGGCTTGGCGGATCCGTAGATAGAATTTGCCTTTCATGCCGAAGGCGCCTCCCGGTCTAGTTGTGACCTTGACCCTCAATACGATGCCGTACTCGCCGAACTCCTGTACGCCCTGCATTTTGATCGGTTCGATCACCCAGTGCTTGAATTCGGGATCTTCCGCCAGCTCGAGGCCAATTCGCTTGATCAGCTTGCGAGCGAAGTCGATATCGGTGTCATAGCCGACGGTGATGTTGAATTTGTCGGTAACCCAGTCTCGGCTCTGGTTCTGGACTGCGCCGAGTTCACCGAAAGGTATTGTGAACAGCGGCCCACGATGGTGTCGAAGCTTCACCGAGCGCAGCGAGAAGCTTTCCACCGTTCCCACATAACGGCCGGATGTAATGTATTCGCCGACACGAAACGCATCATCGAGCAGGAAAAACACGCCGGAAATGACGTCCTTGACGATGGTTTGCGCCCCAAATCCCACGGCGACGCCAACGACGCCGGCGCCGGCGATCAGCGGGCCGATCTGGATGCCCACCGAGGCGAGCATCATCAGCACCGCCATCACCACGATCACTGCCAGCAGAATGTTCTGGATGATCGGCAACAGCGTGCGCAGCCGCGCCTGCTGCGGATCGATGATCGGCACGTCCTCGTCGCCCATCACCGCGTGCGGTGTTTCGATGCCCAGCTTTCGTTCGATCAACGCTTTGATGATCGACCAGCCGAAATCGGCGGCAAGCGCAATGACGATGACATTGATCAGGCCGCGCAGTATGAGCGTGGTCGTCGTATCGCTGCCTTGCATGGACTGCATGTCCAGACCCCAGGCACGCGCGAGAAAATAAGCCGCCGCCAGGATGAAAATCATCCGGATTCCGCGATCGATAACAGCGATCGTCACCGCCGGGATCGTAGGCCGGCCAGCTTCTTCCGAGCCCGGCCGCAGGACGAAGTTGACCCCGCGCTGCGCCAGCACGATTGCCAAGGGCAGGAAGAACGCGGCGAAGGTAAACCAGAAGAGTACATAAAGGCCGGCGATCCGCTGCAGGAACAAAACGGCGAAATAGGACGTCAACAACCATGTCGCTGCCGTGTGACCGCTGCTTTGGCTCGCACCCTCCCGCTGGGTTCTTGGCCGACGCCAAACGGCAAGCAATAAGAGCACAAGCAGCACGAAATCGGCGCCTACCGACAGGACCATCATCCCATCCCGATCGATGCCGAGACCCGGCAAGAGGATGAACGCGGCGGCGAAGAAGGCGAAGACGCCGACGATCCGAGGTATCCAATAGAACCAATGGTCAGCCGTTTCGTTGGTGATCGGCAAAGCACGAACCTCGACGGCGTTCTCGACCTGCATGAAGGAAGGGACGAGCATGGCTGCGAGGTACATGCGCACACCAGCTGTAACGACTGCAGCCATCAGAAATGTCAGCACGATCTCGCGGATAAGCATTGGCCAATCGAACAACATGAACGCGCCGGCGCTGCCAAGCGCGAACGAGACGATCAGCAGGCTGGAGTAAAGCGTGCGGCCACCAATCTTCTTTGCCCGCCCGATGGGCGTATCCTTCGGCTGCGCGATGATCCAAAGACGAAACGGACGGGTGAGCCTGTACGTTGCCCAGGTGAGCGCCACGCCGGCAGCGATGAATATCGCGATCAGCAAAAGCACGCCGGCCGACCCCTTGCTGGACATATCGTCCATGGTCGCTGCCCGAACGCGTGCGAACTGACCTGGCAGCAAGGGCAAAGTCCGCACGATTCTTTCGATATGATGCTTGATCCGATCGAGCGTCGAGGATGCCATCGTATTCATCTGGCCAGGTGCGGGCACGGCATCGGACGATGCGTTGGCCGGCGAAGCTCCTGCATCGGCAGGCGCTCCCGTCGATCCGGCGCCCTGATTTCGTTGTTCAGCCACCCAGGCCTTGACTGACGGATCGTCGAGAAGCTCGAATAGCTGTTTGACCTTTTCAGGAGGGACGGTCGGCGCCTGCGCCTGTGCGGGACCAGCCAACAAGAGGGCGATTCCAAAGACGAGCGGCCTTGCAATCAGGACAAACATCGCGGTCGCATATCCGAGACGTCGTGCCGAGCGCGCCGGATTCCTGGCTACCAATCTTCGAACCATGAGCGGCATCGTGCGTAACCTTCCGGTCAAATCTGCAAGCAACGACATCTACGGCCGTCGTTCCCCCTACCTTTGAAGAAACCGATGTTGTGGTGCAAGACTTCATCGTTCCGAGCTAGACCGTTGCGCCGGGTGCTTGGCGGCATTCCAGCGAGCGAGCGTAGATCCATGGAGGGCTTCGGATCTTGGCGCGCCCATGTACACCTCGAAGTGCCGGTCTGGAGTGAAGAGCGCGATCTGGCCTTTCGCATTGCGCCGGTCGGCGCAGTGTGCATAGGAGTATATGAACTCGCGGATGCGGAGGCGATCTGCGGGCTTTCTTAGGCAATAGAAATTGAAAATTGCGCATTCATGTTTCAAAACAAGTCGGTAGACCCAGGATGGTTTCGAAGCCTGCGGGGTCGCCTACGGTCCTCAAGGCAAAATTCTAAAAGACGATCAAGAATGACCCAGCACGCACAAGATGCTCGAATTCTCATGTACAGCCACGACACGTTCGGGCTCGGCCACTTGCAGCGCTGCCGGACGATCGCGCATTCGCTCGTCGAGGATTTCCACGGACTGCAGGTGCTTATCATTTCGGGTGCGCCTATCGCTGGCGCCTTCGACTACCGCGCCCGTGTCGACTTCGTGAAGATCCCCAGCGTCATAAAGTTGCGCAACGGCGAATACACCTCGCTGGAAAAGGATATCGATCTGCATGAGACGCTAAGGATGCGCCAGTCGATCATCCGCCACACAGCCGAGACCTTCCGGCCGGATATCTTCATCGTCGACAAGGAACCGCTCGGCCTGCGCGGCGAGATTGAGGACACGCTATCCTACCTCAAGACGCGGGGCACCACGCTCGTGCTTGGCCTGCGCGAGGTGATGGATGCGCCGCACCTGCTCGAAGCAGAGTGGGCACGCAGGGATGTGATGCGCAAGATAGGCCTGTTCTACGACAAGGTCTGGGCCTATGGTCCGCCGGATTTTTACGATCCGTTAACCGGCTTGGACGTGCCGCCGGCTGTCAGGGCAAAGATGAGGTTCGTTGGTTTCCTGCAACGGAGCCTGCAGCGGAACGAGTTGCCCGGCCACCGGCCCGAGGGCGACTATATCCTCGTTACCACCGGTGGCGGCGGTGACGGCGCCGAACTGATCCACGAAGTCATCGATGCCTATCAGCAGGATCCGCACTTGCAGCATAGGGCGCTGATTGTGCTTGGGCCTTACATGCCGGCGCGCAAGCGCAACAAGCTGCTCAGGAAGGGGTCCAAGATCCCCTACATCAAGATCATCGAGTTCGACAACCGCATGGAAGACCTGATTGCCGGCGCCAAGGCGGTGGTGGCGATGGGCGGCTACAACACCTATTGCGAGATACTATCTTTCGACAAGCCGGCGCTGATCGTGCCGCGCGTCGAGCCGCGTGAGGAACAACTGATCCGCGCTCGGCGCGCAGCCGAACTCGGCCTCATCGAGATGCTTTTGCCGGAAGAAGCCAAGGATTCCCAGCGGTTTGCCGATGCACTGGTGGTACTGCCGGACCGGCCCCGCCCATCACAGAGCAATCCGCATCTGACGCTGGAAGGGCTGCCTCATATTTCCGAAATCGTCGCGGAACTGCTCGACCGGCGGGCCGGCCATCACCTTTCGGTCATTGAAGGGCTGAATTGAGTTGCAACATCGCAAGATCGTGGTGGTTCTGAAGGGCTATCCGCGGCTGTCGGAAACCTTCATCGCGCAGGAACTGCTCGGTCTGGAGCGTGCGGGGTTCGAGCTGATACTCGTCGCGCTCAGGCGGCCGACCGACGCAAAACGCCACCCCGTGCATGACGAGATCAAAGCGCCCGTCCACTATCTGCCGGAATATCTGCATGAAGAGCCGCTGCGCGTGGTTCGCTCGCTGTTTGCTCATCTGCTGCGGCCGGGCTTCTGGCGCGCGCTCGGATCGCTGGCTACCGATATCCCCCGCGACTTTACGCGCAATCGCGTGCGCCGCTTCGGGCAAGCGCTTGTGCTGGCGGCCGAATGGCCGGAAGGCGCGGGATGGTTGCATGCACATTTCGCACATACGCCGGCATCGGTGACGCGCTATGCCAGCCAGCTTCGTAGCCTGCCCTGGAGCTGCTCAGCCCATGCCAAGGACATCTGGACTTCGGCGGACTGGGATCTGGCTGGCAAGCTTGCCTCGGCGCGCTGGACGGTTACTTGCACGAAAACCGGCTTCGACCGTCTGAAAGAACTCTCCAACGGCAACTCGTCTGTGCATCTGAGCTATCATGGGCTCGACCTTGACCGCTTCGGCAGTTTCGGCGAGGCGCGAAAACAGCATGACGGCTCGGCGCCGGACGAACCGGTTATCGTTCTGAGTGTCGGGCGCGCCGTTCAAAAGAAAGGTTACGATACCTTACTGGAGGCCCTTGCCCTCTTGCCTGGCGATTTGGCGTGGCGTTTTGAGCATATCGGCAGCGGCGAGGAACTAGAACGGCTCAAGGCGCTTGCGCAAAAGCTCGGGCTGAATGGTCGCGTCTCCTGGAAAGGCGCGCTTGCGCAGGAGGAGGTGCTTCAGCACTACCGCCGCGCCGACATCTTCGCCCTGGCCTGCAGGATCACCGCAAATGGCGACCGGGACGGTCTGCCGAATGTTCTGGTGGAGGCGGCTAGCCAGCGGCTTGCCTGCGTGTCGACCGATATTTCCGGCGTGCCGGAGCTTTTATCGCCGGATGAAACCGGGCTGCTGGTTCCGACGGAAAACCCAATTGCCCTGGCACAGGCGCTGGAGCGCCTGATCCGTGATCCCGTGCTGCGCGCCCGCCTCGGCGACGCCGCAGAGCGGCGCGTGCGCGGCAATTTCGATCATATGGCAAGCATTGGACAGCTCAAGGAACTGTTCGAGCGCGAGTGGCGGGCCGCCGATTGAAGCGCGTCTTCCTCTATGTCCAGCACCTGCTCGGTATCGGCCATCTCGCGCGCTCCAGCCGCATCGCGGCGGCTCTGGTCGATGACGGGTTCGACGTAACCGTCGTGACCGGCGGAGCGCCGATGGCGGGGTTTCCGGGACTTGGGGTAAAATCTGTAACCCTGCCACCTGTCACCTCCGGTGATGAAGGATTTTCCGGACTTGTCGACCTGCAGGGCAAACCCATCGACGATGATTTCAAGAAACGGCGTTCAGAGATGCTGCTGCAGGCATACCGGGATTGCAGGCCTGATATCGTCGTTGTCGAGGCGTTTCCATTTGGACGCCGGCAGATGCGCTTCGAACTCTTGCCGCTGATCGAGGCCATCGACGCGACGTCGCCCAGACCGCTGCTGGCGACGTCCGTCCGTGATATCCTTCAGGAGCGCGTCAAGCCGGGCCGAAATGAGGAAACGGTCGATCTCATCAACCGGCATTTCGACCTTGTTATGGTCCACGGCGATCCGGCTTTCGCAACCATCGACAAGACATTTCCACTGGCTGGGGCGATCAGGGCCGAGGTCACCTACACAGGGCTCGTTGCCGCGCCGCCATCGCCCGCGGCCTCCGAGCGCTTCGACGTTCTGGTGTCGGTTGGCGGCGGGGCTGCCGGAAAGAGCCTTGTCAGCTCCGCCATCGCAGCGGCGCGGAATGCCAACAACGGTTGGACATGGTGTTTGATCACCGGCCCAAACCTGCCGAAAGACGAGTTTGACGCGATCGCACGCGATGCCACGCCGGGCCTGTCCATCTTTCGGTTCCGCGAGGATTTCGCCAGCCTGCTAGCCGGCGCCCGCCTGTCAGTCTCGCAGGCGGGTTACAACACGGTCTGCGATGTCCTGCGCGCGGGTTGTCGCTCCCTGCTTGTTCCATTTGCAGCCGGCGGGGAAACCGAACAAACGGTTCGCGCCCTGATGCTCGAAGAACTCGGTCTTGCAACGGTGCTGATGGAAAAGGACCTAACGCCTGAAGGTTTGGCGCAAGCGATCGAACAGGCGCTTGTGAGACCGAGGCCATCCGCGCATCGCCTCGATCTGGAAGGCGCGCGTCACTCGGCGCAAATCCTGCGCGAGAGGTATCGAACATGGTTCCTAAAAATGGGGCCTGGTTTCGGAAAAGGGCATGATCAAACAGACGACGGATCCTAGAGCGGTTCATCGTTTCACGGAAACGCAGAACCGCTCTATCTCTTTGTTTTGACGCAATTCCGGACGGAAGGCTACGGCGAAGTCGCCGAATGCATTAAACAGTTCCAATCAGCATGAAGCGCGTATAATTTTTTGTCGGCAGTTCGCCGGAAAACCGCGTCTCCCGTAGCGCCGCCATTGCTTCGAAGGCTGCAAGTGAAGCCACGCAGTTGATGTGCGTCGGCTCGCTGAAATAATCGTTGGATTGCAGCAGTACATTCGTGCCCCGGGGGAGCAGAGCAAGCCAGGCGCGCAGATCGGCTATGTGTTCGCAGCTCGTGTTGACTATCAGGTCGGACCGCCCGGCCGCATAGTCGAGTGCGTACATATCTGCCGTCAGCGCCCGGAACCGGTCGCCGGCTTCCCGGTTGAGGGTCCGGGCGACCGGCGCGACTTCGGGATCGATGTCGATGCTATCGATCGCCGCGATGTCGAAGCGGGCGTCGTTGAAAAGCATTGCCGGCAATACGCCGTACCATCCACCCAGAACCCATATGCGCCCGAACCGGCCGCCGCAGCTTTCGAACAGCCTGTCGAGCGCCCACATCTTGCAGGCGACCTGCTTGTGGTTGAAGGCGTTGGCGATATCGGCCTTCGGATGCTTGCTGATGACGCGCGCCAGCCCTGCGACGAGAGGGTGGTTGACATAGGCAGCAATTCCCCGCGTGAGGTCCAAGGCTTGTTCGTGCTGGTCCATGCCGGCATTGCGTGGTTGCGTGACATCCATCATATTCGCCTTGTATGTTGGGATTTTGGGCGACACAACGCAATCTTGCCTCCCGCAAGGCTGTTTGATCCGCGGACGTGATTATGCCGCAAGCCGCTTCGCCATTGCCCGGTGCCGGAGAGAGCCTGTTGCATCTGTTCGGACCATCGGCGTCCATCCGCCAGCACCAGCGGCGCAGCTGCGGCCTCGTGCTGCTCGGCTATTCGTCAAAACCCTACGGAAGCCGCGATCCGTTTGGCCGGCTGCTTTCTTCGCCGATGAACAATGCCCATGTCGTTGTCATCGACCCTGCGCCGGAACTGGATCGCGCCGCCTCGCAGGTTCCTTCCATCGCTGATCGCAGGACAGCCTCCGCGCAC
The DNA here is from genome assembly GCF_014843825.1 of Mesorhizobium silamurunense. GTDB lineage: Bacteria > Pseudomonadota > Alphaproteobacteria > Rhizobiales > Rhizobiaceae > Mesorhizobium > Mesorhizobium silamurunense. The sequence goes on along the minus strand of NZ_JHQR01000271.1, from coordinate 122,122 downwards.
TGCAGTTTCGAACTTGTCGCTGGCGGCGAAGAAATCGCCGATACGCCGTCCCCCGGCAGGTGCTTTTACATCCATCCTTCCAACTGAAGGTCCTCAGTCGCATATGGAACCCAGCCTAGCCCGCTATATCTGGACGCATACCAAGAAGCAGCAGGTCTGGATATTGATGATCGTCTTGCTTTCGATGATCCCGTATTTCATGTCCTTCGACCTGCCGAAGCTGATCGTCAACGGCCCGATCCAAGGTAAGGGCTTCGAGCAACCGGGCGCGACCCAGCCCTTCATGAGGCTACACTATAACCTGCCGTTCATTGGAGAGGTCCAGTTCTTCTCCGGTTTTCAGCTCGACCGCACGTCGACGCTGTTTGCCCTGAGCCTTGTGTTCCTCTTGCTAGTCGTCATCAACGGCCTGTTCAAACTCTACATCAACACCTACAAGGGCCGCCTCGGCGAACGCATGCTGCGGCGTATCCGCTTCGAACTGGTCGATCGTGTGCTGCGGTTTCCGCCGTTTTACTTCAAGCGGGTGAAATCCGCCGAAGTGGCGACCATGGTGAAGGACGAGGTGGAGCCGCTGGGCGGCTTCATCGGCGATGCCTTCCTGCAGCCAGTACTGCTCGGCGGCCAGGCGCTGACGGCCATGCTGTTCATCCTGGTCCAGAACCTCTGGCTCGGAATGGTAGCGGCCATGATCGTGGTGATCCAGATCGTGCTCATCCCGCGAATGCGGCGGCGGCTGATCGTGCTCGGGCGCAAACGGCAGTTGACGGCGCGCGCGCTTTCGGGCCGCGTTGGCGAAATCGTCGACGGCATCGGCGCGGTTCACGTCCACGATACATCAAACTACGAGCGCGCCGACATAGCTGCCCGGCTCGGGCTCATCTTTAAGATCCGCTTCGATCTTTACCAATGGAAATTCATGGTGAAGTTCCTCAACAATTTTCTCGCACAGGTCACGCCGTTTCTGTTCTACATGATCGGCGGGTATCTGGTTATCCAGGGGCGGCTGGACGTCGGCCAGCTCGTGGCCGTGATCGGCGCTTACAAGGACCTGCCCGGACCGATGAAGGAACTGATCGACTGGGATCAGGACCGGCAGGATGTCCAGGTCAAATATCAACAGGTCGTTGAACAGTTCACCGTCGAGGGTCTCATTGCGCCGCGAATCGGGGCATTGACGATCGACGATCCAGATCCGATGACCAACCCCCTGTCGGCGATCAGTCTGTCCATAGCAGACGATGGCGGTGCAATGCTCCTCGACCGTATCTCCCTCCAGGTCAAGCCTGGTGAGACGGTGGCGCTGGTCAGTACCGCAACAGGCGGAGCGGAGGCGCTTGCAGAGGCCTTCGCGCGGCTGAATTGGCCGGACAGCGGAAAGGTGGCTTCGGGCGCCGACGACCTGCTTGAACTCCCCGAAGCAGTGACCGGCCGGCGCATGTCCTATGCCTCGTCGGATGTTTTCCTGTTCCAGGCGAGCCTCCGCGATAACCTGCTCTACGGGTTGAAGCATGCGCCGCTGACATCAGTGACTTACGATGGTGCTGCGGCAGACCAGAACCGCTGGAACATCCACGAGGCGCGCCGGTCGGGCAATCCGGATCTTGATATCCACAGCGACTGGATCAACTATGCTTCCGCCGGCGCTACCGGCCCGAACGACCTCATTGAACCCGTGCGCCGGGTGCTCGACGCGGTTGTTCTGTCGCGCGATATCCTGGATCTTGGCTTGCGCTCTTCGGCCGACCTCACGCGTCACACGGAGCTTGCCGGGCGGATCGTCGAACTGCGTGCGGCGCTGCGAACGCGGCTGGAACACGAAGGGCTGAGCGGACTTGTGGTTCCTTTCGAACCGGGCGCCTACAACAAGGAAGCAACGATCGGCCAAAACCTGCTTTTCGGCGCCGCCGCCGGCCCCGAATTGGCCGACAGGGCCCTGGCGGCCAATTCCTATTTTGCTTCTGTGCTGAGGCAAGCCGGCCTCGACCGCACGCTCTACGAAATGGGCATGGAGATCGCCGAACAGGCGATCGAGCTGTTTGCCGACCTGCCGCCCGATCACCAGTTCTTCCAGCAGCTCGCCTTCATGAGCGCCGAGGAGATACCCGCCTACGAAACCTTGCTGCAACGGCTCAAGAACCGTCCCTACGAGGCGGTTTCGGAGAACGACCGCGCCATGATCGTCACCTTGAGCTTTGCCTATATCGAGCCCCGGCACCGTTTCGGCCTGCTGAGCGACGAGCTGATGAGCAAGATCGTGGCTGCACGCAACCGGTTCTATGAAAACCTGCCGTCCGAGCTGCAAAATGCGGTCGAACGGTATGATCCTGCCAGATACATTGCCGCGGCTACCGTCATGGACAATGTCCTGTTCGGGCGTGTGGGCAACAACCATCCCGACGCACCGGACCGCATACGCTCCATCGTCTACGACATTCTTGACGAACTGGGACTTTATGCCGAACTTTTGAATGTCGGCCTGGACTTCAACGTCGGTGCCGGCGGCAGGCGGTTGACCGGTGGACAGCGACAGAAGCTCGATGTTGCCCGGGCCCTGCTCAAGCGTCCCGATTTTCTCATTCTCAACCGGCCGCTGTCGGCGCTCGACCAGCGCATGCAGGATAAGGTGCTGCGAAACGTGCTCGAGGAAGCCAGACGCGACGGCCATTCGCCGGCAATTGTGTGGGTCGTGACGAATCCGGCAATGGGGATGATGTTCGATCGCGTTGTCGTCTTCGACTCGGGTCGTTTGGTGGAGGACGGAACACACGAGACACTTTTGGCAGGGAACGGTATTTTCAAGGAACTGCTGTCATAGAGCATTGGACATTCAGATGGGATCGTTCTGCCGGTGGGAACTTGCTGCAAGGTCAAGGGATTCGGGTTTCCGGCTGATCGGGCTCGCCACCTTTCGCGTGGTTCGTCTCGCCATCCGGAAACAGAATTGATTCCATCTGGGTGTCGGTTGTTCTAGTCTCGCAGACGCGAATTTTGGGAAGGTTTGCGACAATGCTGCTCAAGGATGAGGTTGGAATGCTGCAACGCGTTCCCTTGTTCTCTGGCATAGAGCCGACAAAGCTCAAGCTGCTTGCGTTCACATCCGATCGCGTGAGCTATAGCGCCGGCCAGATCCTTTTCCGGCAGGGCGACGAGGGAGACGCCGCCTATGTCATCCTTTCAGGCAGGGCGGATATTCTGGTCGATTCCGACAGCGGACCGATAAAAGTTGCCGAACTGGTGCCAAATTCGATTGTTGGCGAGATCGCCATATTGTGCAACAGCTCCCGCACGGCCACCGTCAGAGCGGCATGTCCGCTGGAAGCCTTGAGAATCCGCAAGGATCATTTCCTGAGGCTTATGAAGGAGTTCCCGGAAATGACCATCGAGATGGTGCGGGTTCTTGCCGATCGCCTGAGCCATACGACTGCGGATCTGATCGACGCACGAAGCGCCAAATAACGAATGACCTGGGCTCGATCCTCGCTGTCGTGATGGCACTGTCCTCTTATTGATAAGGTCACCAGGAGAAAAACCTTGTCTCGCTTAGCAGCAGTTGTTTGGCTACGATGGGCGACGGGGACTGCGAAGGGCTAGCATGGACGACGACGTTTTCCTGGTCAGGTTTTGGGGCGTGCGCGGCAGTATTTCGGTATCGGGGCCAGAATTCTCTCGCTATGGCGGCAACACAATCTGCATTGAGATGCGATGCGGTAAGCATACGCTTCTCTTCGACGCGGGCTCTGGCCTACGGGCTGCGGGCCGGGCGCTTCGGGCGTCGGGCGTGACCGATTTCGACCTGCTTTTCACCCACTGCCATTACGATCACATCATCGGTCTGCCATTTTTTGTGCCGATCTATGACCGGAGCGTCAAGGTTACGCTTTGGTCCGGGCATCTTGCAGGACGCGTGACGACCCGGCAGATGGTCGACGAGTTCATGCGGCCGCCGTGGTTTCCGGTGAAACTGGATGTCTGCAAGGCAAGCCTCGACTGCCGCGATTTCGTATCCGGAGACGTGCTTCGGCCGCGCGAAGGCGTGGTGGTCCGAACCGGCAGTCTTATCCATCCGGGCGGCTGCATAGGCTACCGGGTGGAATGGGGTGGCCGCGTCGTGGCGGTGATCACAGACACTGAGCACGAGCCGGACAAACTCGATCAGACGGTGCTCGGCCTGATCGAAGATGCCGACCTCGTCATTTACGACTGCACCTACACCGAGGAGGAAATGGAACGCCACCGCGGTGACGGGCACTCGACATGGCAACACGGCGTCAAGCTCTGTGAGGCGGCCGGTGCGCGGAGGCTTGCGCTGTTTCACCACGATCCGACACGCACCGACGAGCAACTGGACGAGATCGAGAAACTGGCTAAAGACAGGTTTGCCGGCGCATTTGCCGCGCGGGATGGCCAGACGCTCAAATTTCCAGTCTCATTGCACAAAGAGCGATGAGTTATTTTCCTCCACCGGCATAGCGCCCAATCAATGTCTTGATCGGAAGCCATGCGCAGGCTTCAGTCTGTGCGGTGACTGTGAACAGCCGTTCGAGGAAAAGCCAGGCCGATTCATCATGTACAAGATGGTGGGTGAGCAGGCCGACCGGTTCGCCGCCGTCGAATGCATGCCGCAGTTGCGCGATAATGGCCTGAACCAACACGCCATGATCGCGGCAACCGCGCGTGCCATGCCAATCCATGATGTCGACATTGCTGTTGATGACCGCCAGCGAAGCCGGCTTCGGCGGCCCATAGACCGACAATGCCGCAAATCCTATCGATCCAAGGTCGGATACCAAGCCGGCGTCGATCCTGTTCCAGGGTGGCACCAGCATCGGAACGGCACGTGCGCCGTGCAGGCCGGTTACGTGCGACAGCCCGCGAGCCAGATCATCGAGCACCGCCTCGCGTGGCCGATGCGGGCCGAGCTCCTGCTTTTTCTGGTCCTCGGGCGCATGATTTCGGTGCGCCCAGCCATGGATGGCGACCGTGGCATGCGGCGCCTCGTCAAGCCGGGTGACAAGCTTCTCATCAGTCATGGCCGGAATGACGGCCAGAGTGACCGGAACCGCGAATTCACCGGTGAGGTCGAGCAGCCGATCAAGCGCAGGCGTCGGATCCACGGCGTCATCGTCGCGCAGCCAGAATTCTGCCTTACGGTCCGCCCGTTGCCGGCACGCCAGTTCTTCCACCAAGGGTTGCCAGATCTGATCGGATGTCATGAAGCCGGGATCCTCGCAAGAAGTTCGGCCAGACGCGCCGCCGCAGCACCGAGGGAACGTTCTTCGAGGATGAAACGTCTGGCTTCTGCAGCCATGATGGTTCTTTCGTCGTTACGGACCAGAAGCCTTTCAATGGCAGAAGCGAACGCCGCCACATCGTCCGGCGGGGTGAGAAACCCAGCCTGGCCATCTCGCACGACCTCCGGCACGCCCGCGATGTCCTGAGCCACCACCGGAAGGCCGGCGGCCTGTGCTTCAAGATAGGCAACGCCATAGGCCTCGCCGAAACCCGGCCAGACGTAAATTCCCCCGCTGTAGAGGACATCCGGCACGGCGGCCGGCTCGATCGCGCCAAGCCATTCGATACGGTCGGCGGGCAAGCCGACGAATTGCGCTTTGACCTCTTCACGGGCAGGCCCGTCCCCGACGACCGACATGGTCCAGGGCAGGTGGCCGATCGAACCGAGCGCTTGCGCCAGCATGCGATAGCTTTCGACTTTGTCGCCCGGGCGCATCATGGCGACGGTAACGAGGCGCGTCGGACTACCCCGAGCCGGCGTCTCTCGGAATACCGATGTGTCGATGAAGGGCGAAAGCATGCCGAAAGCGGCGCCGGGTATCGCATCTGCCAGTCCCTGACGATCCCTTTGCGTGAAGCAGACGTTCAGCGCCGCCTGTTCGACGGCTCGCGCCACCAACGCTTGCGTATCGGCCCACAAACCGGCATTGCGCCGCCTCGAATAGGAGGCTTCCGCTGTCACATAGGGGACAGCAAAGGCCGATGCCAGCGCGGGCCCGATCAGGTCGGGCGCCTTGTAATAGGGATGATAGGAGAACCACAGATCGGGCTTGCCGTCACGATCCCAAAGCCTTGTCAGCCGCGCGGCTTCATCTTCGGCCTCGATCTTGAGCGCATCGAAACTTTTCGACTCCGGTTCCCGTAGATAGAAGCGCAATTCGGATGCCAGTTCGACGCTATGCCCTCCATGCTCCAGCGCCTTGACCAGCATCCGTGCCATCTGGCGGTCGCCGGAGGCGACGGGATGATTGGGTGACTTCAGCGGCGCGTAGAAGGCAATTCGCATCGCCGAACCCTATCATCGGAACGCCAGCGCAAGTCAATTTCGAAGCACGATCGACTTCACCTTCAAGCAGTGGAATGTGCTATTTGATGCTCATGGAAACACCTGCCGCGTCCGACCCGTTTGTCGCTTCTCTGCCGGTCTTCGCAAAGTTCGAAAGCGTTGCCGATATCGACAACTATCGGCCTCTCCCCGATGGCTGGGCGCTGGCCACCGCCGACATCGTCGGCTCGACCAAGGCGATCGAGGCTGGGCGCTATAAAACCGTCAATATGGCCGGCGCCAGCGTCATTTCGGCGCTGCTCAATGCGCTGCGTCGGCAAGATCTTCCCTTTGTCTTCGGCGGCGACGGCGCGCTCGTGGCGTTTCCCGGCTCGGCGCTGGAGATCACCCGCAACGCGCTGGCCGCTGTCCAAAGATGGGTGGCGGACGAACTGGACCTGACCTTGCGTGCCGCAATCGTGCCGATAAAGGATATAAGAGCGCAAGGCCTCGACGTTCGCGTGGCGAGGTTCCAGGCCTCCGAAGCGGTCTTCTATGCCATGTTCGCCGGCGGTGGCGGCAGTTGGGCGGAAGCCGAGATGAAAGCGGGGCGCTACCGCATCGATCCTGCGCCGGCCGGCACGCGGCCGGACCTGACCGGCCTCTCCTGCCGCTGGAACCCAATCGAAGCTCGGCATGGCGAAATCGTCTCGATCATAGCCATACCGGGGGCGTCGCGCGACTTGCGCGGTTTTCAGTTCCTGGCTTCCGACATTATCGCCCTTGCCGGCAGGCAGGAACGCGATGGCCACCCGGTGCCAGTGAACGGGCCGGGCTACAGTTTGCTGCCCGCCGGCCTGGATATCGAGGCGCGGGCCGTGGCGCCGCCAGGACGGCGGTGGCTGTCGAAGCTGTGGATAGTGTTCCTGATGACGCTTACGGCTGTCACCGATAGATATGGCTGGACCATCGGCCGTTTCGATCCCAAGATCTACAAACGCGACGTGGCGAGCAATTCGGATTTCCGGAAGTTCGACGACGGCTTGAAGATGACCATCGACGTTGACGCGGATGTGTTGCAACGGATCGAGAACCGGCTGAAACAGGCGGAAGAGGCCGGCATCTGCACCTATGGCCTGCACCGCCAGAAATCGGCCTTGATGACATGCCTCGTCGCCTCGCCGCTGCAGCGCGATCACGTTCATTTCATCGATGGCGCCGCCGGCGGCTATGCAATGGCTGCCGCAAGCCTGAAGGCGAAGGTGCCGGTTTGATGACGGCCTGCGGAAATCGATCTTCCGCAATATGCCTCGGCCATGGTTCTTAGAACCAAGTGAGCCTCGCCATGGGAACGGACAGCCTGTCCGAATTTGACGGGAAGCAGATTTTTGGACGCCTCACGATCGATACGCGCGCCGCGCAAGCCGGCGTGATCGGACTAGGCTATGTCGGGTGCTGTCGTCGCTGCAACCGACCACGACGCGATCGACTATCAGACGATCGCTGATCACGCCCTTCTGATCGTCGACACACGCAATGTTTTTGGCAGCCTCGGGCTGGACGGAGAGACGGTCTTGAAGGCCTGACGGCGTCTGAGCCGGCGAATTTTTTGCCCGATGTCAGGATCATGATTGCACTCCGCCGGCAGCCTCGCCACATAACGCCACAGAACATAGATGCAGTTGCGCCTGCTCCTTGGCCGCAAAGACAGTCATCCGGGAAATTCTTCGCCGCTTTTGCCGCCGAAGCCTGCCTCTTTGACTTCCGGGGGCTTACCTTTGGGTCGTTGGCGAACTGTGTTATGGCGGATCAACGGATAATGGCTCCGTTTTCGGCGGGTTGCGAGAGAGCATGAGTACAGCGCAAGCAGAAATTTCCACCATTCTCATGGATAAGGTTGCCGATTGGCTGAACCAATCGGCGCTTGCGGGCAACGACCTGGAAACATTGGTAAAAGGCTTTTGCGAACGGCTGGCTGCTGCCGGCCTGCCGCTGAAGCGGGTGCATTTGAGCTTTTCGATGCTTCATCCGCTTTATGATGCGCTTGGCTTCACCTGGGCTCGCGGCCAGGGCATGGAAGTGGAAAGCTTCCGCAGTAAGCCCGGCGTGCCGTCTGACAGATTCCTGACCAGCCCATACTACCATCTGCTGAGCAATAAGCTCGACCATCTGCGACGCCGGCTCGACCCGTCGGTGCCGCCGGAGTTTCCTGTTTTCGATGATCTCAGGCTTATGGGCGTCACCGACTACATGGCTTTCGTCCTTCCCTTCAATGGCAACACCAGTCAGGGCATGATGGGGTCTTGGTCCACCGACAGCGCCGCAGGCTTCAGCGAGAGCATGATTTCGGCGCTGCTGCGCATTCAGAGCCATCTCGCGATCGCAACCAAGATGGCGGTGCTCACCAAGCTCGCCGACAACATGATGACCACTTATCTCGGCGGCGACGCCGGCAGGCGCGTGCTTGACGGTCAGATCAAGCGCGGCGAGGGCGATACAATCCGGGCCGCACTGGTCATGGGCGATATGCGCGGGTCGTCAAGGCTTGCCGAAACCTCCGGCCGCGAAATCTATATCGATACGCTGAACCAGTTTTTCGACGCCGTTGCTGCACCTTTCAATCGCAAAGGCGGGCAGATCATGAGTTTCATAGGGGACGGCTTCATTGCCGTCTACCCTTGCGAAAGGCACCGCTCGCAGTCCGAGATCGCCTGCCAGGCTGCTCTTACGGCAGCGCACAAGGCCACCGCGCGCATGATGGATCTCAATCTGCGAAGAAAGGAAAAGGGGTTATCCGACATAAAATTTGGTATCGGCCTGCATGTCGGCAATGTGATGTTCGGCAATGTCGGGCTTACCGACCGGCTCACATTCTCTGTCTTCGGCTCGGCTGTAAACGAGGTCCAGCGTCTCCAGATCCTGACCAAGAAATATCCGCACAGCGTTCTCGCCAGCAAAGACTTCGCCAGCTATTGCGGCGCCAACAGCTGGCTGACGCTCGGCAACGAGGAACTGGCAGGCATCAAGCAGAAGCTGACGGTGCTTTCACCCGATCTGTCGGGTGCTCTCGCACTCGATGAAGACGGTGCGCTGGAGCCGATTTACGACCGAAGATCGGACGCCGAGCAGGTCATGCTGCTTCACCGTGATGCCGCGCGGCTATCGGCGGGCGACCCGAGGAAGCTCCAGTAACCGCCACGATCTGATCCGAACGCCTTTGGTAGGCGTCCGGTCGCCGGTCCCGCCGCCGGCGTCCGTTTCGAATCCAAGTTGCTCTAGGCTGGCAATGCGCTAGTCTCGCTTTCTGGACCTGCCAGAGTGGGGCTGGTGTGAGAATGAATTCGGGCGTTGATCTGCTGCGGATCGAGGATGTTGGCATCTCTTTTGCCATTATCGGGGGACCGTTGCATGCCGTCAGGCGCGCAAATCTTCGCGTCCTGCCCGGCAAGGTTACCGCGCTTGTGGGCGAGTCAGGTTCCGGAAAATCGGTTCTCAGCCAGGCAGTGATGGGCATTTTGCCGAACACAGCCCATGTTCGCGGCCGTATTCTGTTTTCCGACCCTGAAAAGCCCGGCACGACGCAGGATATCCTGCAGATGCCGCGTGATGGACCCGAAATCCGCGCGTTGAGAGGCAGCCGTATCGGCAAGATCTTTCAGGAGCCGATGACATCGCTGTCGCCGTTGCACACGATCGGCAACCAGGTCAGTGAATCCCTGCAGATTCATACGCCCATGGCTCGGGCGGAGCGCAAGGCGCGGACCGAGGAAATGCTCAGCCTCGTCGGCTTTCCCAATCCCAAGCGCGCCTATGACATGTATCCCTTTGAACTTTCGGGAGGGTTGCGTCAACGCGCCATGATCGCCATGGCGCTTATCTGCCGGCCCGCCCTGTTGATCGCTGACGAGCCGACGACGGCGTTGGATGTCACCATCCAGGCGCAAATCCTGCAATTGCTGCGCGGGCTTCAGACCAAGCTGAACATGGCGATGCTGCTGATCACGCACGACCTCGGCGTGGTCGCCAATGTCGCCGACGAGGTGGTGGTCATCTACCATGGCGAGATCATGGAAGCGGGACCTGTCGAGGCGATATTCCGCCGGCCAGGTCACCCTTACCTGAAGGGCCTGATGGCAGCCGTTCCGCATTTCGACCTGAAGCCTGGCGAAAGGCTAAAGGCGCTCCGCGAGGTGCCGGTGAATGTCGAGAATCTGCTCGGCAAGCAGACGGCGCCGGCATCGCAGGGGCCGGACGACATTCTGCTGTCGGTCAGGGATCTGAAAAAGACCTTCACCATCCGCAAGTCCGGATGGTTCGGCGGCGATCATCAAACCTCCGTTCGCGCCGTGGACGGCGTGAGCTTCGATATCAGGCGGGGTGAGTGCCTGGGTCTGGTCGGCGAAAGCGGCTCCGGCAAAACCACCGTCAGCAAGATCCTCATGCGGGCTGTCACCCCTAGCGGCGGCTCCGTGATCTTCAACGGCCGCGATGGACCGATCGACGTCCTGGAAGGCGAGGGGGACGCCCTGCGCATGCGCGCGAAAATCCAGATGGTCTTCCAGGATCCGGTTTCGTCGCTTTCACCTCGCATGACGGTGGAGAACATCTTGAGCGAGCCGCTGGAAATCCATCAACGCGGCAATGCCGCGTCCCGACTCGCCACGGTCAAGAGCCTGATGCAGGCAATCGGGCTCGATCCGCGCTTCATCAAACGTTATCCGCATAGTTTCTCCGGCGGGCAGCGTCAGCGTATCGGCATCGCGCGCGCGTTGGCGCTGGGGCCTGAACTACTGATCTGCGACGAGCCGGTTTCGGCGCTCGATGTCTCTGTCCAGGCGCAGATCCTGAACCTTCTGAAGGACCTGCAGAAGGAACTGGGCCTGACCTACCTGTTCATATCCCACAACCTGGCAGTGGTGGACTACATGGCAGACCGCATCGCGGTGATGTGCGGCGGGCGTATCGTCGAGCTTGCGCCACGCGAAATTCTGCTTAGGAAACCGGTCCACCCCTACACGCGCTCACTGGTCGCCGCAGTACCTTTCCCCGATCTCGACAGGCCGATGGATTTCAAGACGCTGAAGCTCAGCGGCGCTTCCGACACCAGCGCATGGGGACCGCAATTCCGCGACGAGGGCGACGAGGATATGCTGTCGCCGCTCGATCTTGGCGGCGGCCACCTCGTGCTGGCCCGACGTTCGGCCGATGTCAGCGAGCTACGCCATTGATCAGCCGGCGCACCGTCCTTGGGCTCATGGCTTCGGCATTTCTGCCGGGCACGTTGCGCGCCGGCGATCTGGAGCCGGAATTTCTTCAGCCGCAGCTGAAGGCCAGGGCGCTGCCGGCACTCGCCGAACGCCTGCCCAAGCGCCCGCGCGCGTTGAATCTCGCTGCGATGGGCCGGCAGCCCGGCCAGTATGGCGGCACGCTGCGCACGATCATCGGCAGCCAGAAAGATATCCGGATGATGACGATCTACGGATATGCTCGCCTGGTCGGCTATGATGAAAAGCTTAACTTGCAAGCCGACATTCTCGAAAGTTTCGACGTAGCGGATGATCGCGTCTTCACTTTCAAAATACGGGAAGGACATAAATGGTCTGACGGCAGCCTGCTGACGCCGGAGGATTTTCGCTATTGCTGGGAAGATGTCTGGCTCAACGATGAGCTTTCGCAAGGCGGGCTCGCCCCGGCGCTGCTGGCGGACGGCAAGCCGCCACGCTTCGAGATCGTCGATCCGTTGACGGTCCGCTATAGTTGGGATGCGCCCAATCCCGATTTCCTGCCCAAGCTCGCTGCTGCTTCGCCGTTATCGCTTGTTCTGCCGGCCGCCTATCTCAAGCAGTTCCACAAGAAATACCAGGATCCATTCCGGCTCGCCGGCCTAATGGAGGAGAACCGGGCCCAGAAATGGACGCTCCTGCATATCCGCATGTCGCGGCAGTATCGACCGGAGAACCCGGAACTGCCGACGCTCGATCCCTGGCGGAACCGGACCAAGCCGCCGGCTGAGCAGTTCGTCTTCGAGCGGAACCCGTTCTTTCATCGAATAGACGAGAATGGCCGGCAACTGCCGTACATTGACCGGGTTGTCATGAATGTCAGCTCGTCGGCGATCATTTCCGCCAAGACCGGTGCGGGCGAGAGCGACCTGCAATGCATGGGAATCGACTTTGCCGACTACGCCTTCCTGAAGGACGCGGAGAAGCGCTACCCGGTGAAGATGCACCTGTGGAAACGCACACAGGGTTCGCGGCTGGCGCTGCTGCCCAATCTGAATTGTGCCGACCCGGTGTGGCGTGGCCTTCTTCGCGACGTACGCGTGCGCCGCGCGCTTTCGCTCGCAGTGGATAGGCGCGAGATCAATTTGGCCGTGTTCTACGGATTGGCTCAGGAAAGTGCCGATACGGTCCTGCCGGAGAGCCCGCTCTACCGGCCGGAATTCGCGAAAGCCTGGGTCGCCCACGATCCCGACCGAGCCAACGCCCTGCTCGACGAGGTCGGGCTTAAGGCGCGCGACGATGACGGTCTGCGGATCCTTCCCGATGGACGCCCGGCGCAGGTCATCGTGGAAACGGCCGGCGAAAGCACGCTGGAAACCGACGCGCTCGAACTCATCACCGATCACTGGCGGCAGGTCGGCATCGCCCTGTTCGTCCGGACTTCGCAGCGCGACATCTTCCGCAGCCGCGCGCTAGGTGGCGAGATCATGATGTCGATTTGGTCGGGCATCGACAATGGCGTGCCGACCGCCGACATGAACCCGTACCAGTTGGCCCCCACCATCGACGACCAACTGCAATGGCCGCTCTGGGGTGCCCACTACTTGTCTCACGGCACGGTCGGCGAGGCGCCCGACCTTCCACCTGTGGTCGAGTTGATGGCTTTGCTCAAGCGCTGGAACGAATCGACCGAAGCCACGGAGCGCGCCGAAATCTGGAATTCAATGCTGTCGATCTACACCGATCAGGTGTTTTCGATCGGCACGGTGAACGGAACGCATCAGCCGGTTCTAGCGTCCTCGCGGCTGCGCAATCTGCCTGACAAGGCGCTCTACGGCTACGACCCGACCGCCTATTTCGGTGTCTACATGCCGGACACATTCTGGCTTGGAGAGACCTGAGCGTGCTTCGATATATTGTCTGGCGCATCGCCGTGATGGTTCCAACGCTGCTGATCATATCGGCGCTGGTGTTCACGATCATCGAACTTCCCCCAGGCGACTATTTCGACAGCTATGTTTCCGAGCTTCGGGCTCAGGGCGAAGCGGTGGATTCCGATCGCATCCAGATGATGCGGAAGGAGTATGGTTTCGACAAGCCGCCGGTCATTCGCTACTTCTACTGGGTCGGCGGAATGCTGCACGGCGATTTCGGCTATTCCTTCGAATATGAGCTGCCGGTTCGCGATGTCATCGGTGACCGAATGTGGCTGACCGTGCTGGTTTCCTTCGTCACGATCATCTTCACCTGGCTCATCGCCTTTCCGATCGGCATGTACTCCGCCACGCATCAATACAGCTGGGGCGACTACGGCCTGACGTTGTTCGGCCTTCTAGGCCTTGCCATTCCAAACTTCATGCTGGCACTGATCCTGATGTATTTCGCCAACATCTGGTTCGGCACGTCCATCGGCCATCTCATGGACCAGCAATATCTCGGCGAGCCGATGAGCTGGGCCAAGGCGAAGTCGATCCTCGCCCATCTCTGGATCCCGGTCTTGATCATCGGCACCGGGGGCACGGCAAGCATGATCCGGCGGCTACGCGCCAATCTGCTCGATGAGCTCCACAAGCAATATGTCGTGACCGCGCGCGCCAAAGGCCTTCATCCCTTCAAGGCGCTGGTCAAATATCCGCTGCGCATGGCGCTCAATTTCTTCATTTCAGACATCGGCTCTATCCTGCCGGCCATCATCTCCGGCGCCGAAATCACGGCGATCGTGCTGTCTTTGGAAACGACCGGGCCGATGCTGATCAAGGCGCTGCAAAGCCAGGACATGTATCTGGCGGGGTCATTCCTGATGTTCCTCGCCTTCCTGACGGTCATCGGCGTCCTGATTTCCGACCTCGCGCTGGCGCTGCTTGATCCGCGAATTCGTTTGCAGGGCGGCAGCACCAAATGAATACGCAATCGCCGCTGCCCGCTCCGGGTGCCCCGCTGCAACACTACGTTTCCATCGCGCCCTTTGACCTGCAGTCCGTCGAGGCGATGACGGCGGAGCAGTCGAAGGTCTTTCAGGCGTCGCAGTTGCGGCTGATGTGGTGGAAATTCCGACGGCACAGGCTTGCCGTGGTATCCGGCATATTCCTGGCAGCACTCTATTTCGGGATACTGATCTGCGAGTTCCTGGCGCCCTACAATCTGCACACGCGCAACATGGACTACATCTATTCGCCGCCGCAGCGGGTGCACCTGTTCCACAACGGCAAGCTCGTCGGGCCGTTTGTCTATGGCCGCCAGATGACGCTGGATATGGACACGCTCAAGCGGAACTACACCGATAAACAGGATGATGTTCAGCGGATCCGTTTCTTCTGCAAGGGCGACAGTTACCGGTTCTGGGGCCTGATCGAAGGCGACAGGCATCTTGTCTGCCCTGCCGAAAACGGCCAGCTCTTTCTGGCCGGCACCGACAGGCTGGGGCGCGATGTGCTCTCGCGCATCATCTATGGCGCACGCATTTCACTGACAATCGGCCTCGTCGGCATCGCTTTCAGCTTCCTGCTCGGCATAGTCATCGGGGGGCTGGCCGGCTATCACGGCGGTATCTTCGACCTGATCGTTCAACGGATAATCGAAGTTCTGCAATCGATCCCCAGCATTCCGCTGTGGCTGGCTCTGGCGGCGATCATGCCGATAACCTGGAGTCCGATCCTGATCTATTTCGGCATCACCGTCATCCTCGGGCTGCTCCACTGGACCGGGCTGGCGCGGGCCGTGCGTTCAAAGCTTCTAGCCTTGCGCGAGGAGGATTACGTTCTGGCCGCGCAATTGATGGGCGCCAGCAGCAGCCGCATTATCCGGCGGCACCTCATTCCCGGCTTCATGTCGCATCTGATCGCGACGGCGACGATCTCCATCCCCGGCATGATCCTGGGCGAGACGGCGCTGAGCTTCCTCGGGCTCGGCCTGAGGGCGCCGATAACCAGCTGGGGCATCCTGCTCACCGAGGCGCGCAGCGTTAGCGTGATCGCGTTCTATCCATGGCTGCTTTTGCCGATCCTCCCCGTCATTCTCGTCATCTTGGCGTTCAACTTCCTCGGCGACGGCTTGCGGGACGCCGCAGACCCCTACAAGTGACATCGCTATTCCGCTGCGCGCCGGGCCGCCGGCTCTGCCTGGTATGATCCTTGTCGGCAGCCTGTTCAGTTATTGCAGTGTTCATCGTTCGCCTCTATATGCGGCGAGGCTCGATCGGGGTTAATACATCGCCCTCGGGTTTCACCCGCGAATCGTTCCGGTCCCGGGCATTGCCGATCTCTTGAGCTGGTTCAGGACACACAAACGCATATGTCTCGCCTCGAGAGTTTCATCCGCAGGCTGACCGCACAGCGCGACATTCTCGATCAAGTCTGCGCGCAGGTGGCGAACATCGAGGGCCCCATCCTCGAGCTCGGCCTCGGCAATGGCCGGACGTTCCACCATCTGCGTGAGCGCCTGCCCGGACGCCGGATCGTGGCGTTCGATCGCGCACTAGCCGCACACTCCAGCTCAATTCCCGAAGCTGAAAACCTCGTGCTCGGCGAAATACGCGAGACGGCGAGCAGGTTCATTGGCATCGACGCCGCTCTTGTTCATGCCGACATCGGCACCGGCTATGAAGATCTCGATGCAGTGACCTCTACCTGGCTTCCCGATCTGACCGCGCGCCTGCTTCGCGTCGGCGGCATCGCGGTCAGCGGCACGCCGCTCGATCACCCGCAGTTGCAACGCCTGCCGCCGCCGCCTTCGGTGCCCGCCGATCGTTATTTTATCTGTAGGCGCGTGTGAGCGGCCAAGACGACCCAAGTCTTCAGGGGATCGTATATACTGCTATCTCTCGGTCAATGCCGCGCAGCGAGACCTCGTGGGGCACGGGCGTCAGCGCGTTCCTGTGCAACAGATCGGCGGTGAGATTGTCGTCGACCACCGCACGAGTGGCGAAGATCGCCTGTGCGTTGGCAAGGTTCTGGACCCGCGAAGCAATGTTGACCGTCTGGCCGAAATAGTCCTGTCGCTCGTTCATAGACACGGCGATGCAGGGGCCGGCATGGACTCCGATCTTGAGCAGCAGATCCTCGCGCCCGCTCTTGTCGTTGAGCGTACGCATGGCATCGCGCATCCTGAGGGCCGCAGCAATCGCACGATCGGGCGTCGCGAAGGTCGCCATCACCGCATCACCGATCGTCTTCACCACCGCGCCTGCCTCCGCCGCGACGATCTCGTGCAGAACCTGGAAATGCGCGCGCACGAGATCGAAGGCAGAAAGGTCGCCCACCCGCTCGTAAAGCGCGGTCGATCCGCGCAGGTCGGTGAACAGGAAGGTCAGGCTGGTAATCTTCAGGCGCTGGTTGATGTCGAGCGTATCCGTGCGATAGAGATCGCGAAACGTCTGGTTGGTGAGCAGGCGCTTGGCGGTGAGGAAGGGCCGGCGTTTGCCCAGGAAATCATGCAATGCCTGGCCGGCGATGAAGACCGTCGGCAGCACGCGGGTGTCGGTCCTGTTTTCCAGCGAAATGCGCAAGGGGCCGGGTTGCATCTCCAGCGTCTGGTTCTGGACATGGTCGCGGTCGAAGACCAAAGAGAGGCTTCGGCGCTCCTTTGTTGGTTCGCCCTTCACGTCGATGAACTGCGCTGAATGGGTGACCGGCTCGAAGACGATGACGAATTCGGACGGAAGCTGTATGGGCAGAACCGCCTTTTCACCGGGCGCAAGCTCGATATCCTCCAGCGAGAACGCTTCCATTTTTTTCGCGAAATCCTCATCCGGCACGTCGACGCCGGACGCCCAGTAGATCTGGCGGAAATATTCCACCAGCGGCAGTTCGTGTGGATTGTGAGCGGCAATCCTGCGCATGCGGGGACTGACGGTGAATGTCACCTCGACCATCTCGTCGAGGGTCGGCGAATAGCCCTGCGAGCACAGCGCGCAGGTGTATTCGTCCTTCTGCAGGGTTTTCAGCGTGGCGTTGGTGTCGAGCACGCCGCCACAGCCGGGGCACAGAACATTCCAGGAAATGTCGAAGATGCCCACCCGCGCCGCATGGAGAAAGGCGCTTATGGCGCGCTCCTCGTCGAGGCCATGCTTGCTGGCGAAGGCTAGCGCATTGATGCGGCAAAGTTCGTGGTCCTCGCCCTCCGCGATGGTTCGCTTGATCGCGTCGATTGCCAGTGGATCGACATCGGTCGATTGCCGCAGAAGCGAGAACAGATCCTGAGCTTCGTTCATCGTGCAGGCTCCGGAAAATGCGCTCCGAGGCGTGTTGACTGGACCGCGCTTTGGTCCGAGTACCCCATTTTACGTCGAAACTGACCCTACGGCCATTCGAATAGATAGGCATGGTGAGAGTTCAATTTCCATTCGGCAGATTTTCACCGGCCGCAAGCGGCACTATGATGGTAGATAGGCATTCATCTTTGGGACTTTCTCCCATGCCGACATCCAGCAATCCGCCATTTCCCGCGGCCCTGCGCCTTTTCTCTGTGGTGGTCATCATTGTCCTGATCGTAGGCGCCGGCCTGTTTTTCGCGCCTGTGCTGGTCAAGCCGCGCTGGCCCTGGGCCGTCACGCCGTTCAATGCCCGCTTCCTCGGCGGCTTCTACACCGCCGAAATGGTCGTGATGGCGGCGCTGCTGTTCTGGAATCGCTGGTCGCCCGGCAGGCTCGTGCTCGTCATGGCCTTCATCTTCACCGTCATCGTGTCGGCGGCTTCGTTCATCAATCTCGGCTATTTCAACTTCGAGCGCAAAGCGCCCTGGCTCTGGTTTCTGGTCTATCTTGGCTCGGTCGCGGTATCCGGGCTGTTCCTGTGGCGGGCCAGGGATCGTCCTTCCGCAAAAGGCGTGACCTTAAACCCCACATGGCGCGGCTACATGCCGGTGGAATCGGCGATCCTCGGGCTCTATGGCGTCGGCCTGTTGCTGTTTCCCCTGACATTCAGCAGCATCTGGCCATGGCCGGTCGATGCCTTCCACGCTCAGGTCTACAGCGCCATCTTCCTCGCCGGTGCGGGCGGTATATATCTCGTCTGGAGAAGCGCGCCGCGCGAGGAGCTGCTGGTGCTGGGCTTGGCGCAGTTTCTGGTTGGCCTGCTTGCCATCCTTGGCCTCGTCATCACCGACGCTGCGGTGCACCGGATCGACTGGATGGCGACCGGGACATTGTGCTGGCTCGCCCTTTTCGGCTGGATCGGCATCAGCGGTGTCTTCAAACTCTACGCCGCCTCCCGGTATTTTAGCTCGCAATCGGCATCATAGATTACGGAGACGACTGGATTTTCGGGTGATGTCCGGTGCATCGTGCCGGGCCGATTGCCTTCGCCGGGAACGCCATGACCAGCAAGACCTCGCCATCCTCCGAGAAAATCCAGCCGCTACTCCGATCCGTCCGGCCAAGCGATGCGGAGGCGCTTTGCGCCATCTTCAACATGCCGGGCTTCCGCTCGGGCACGTTGAGGATGCCCTTCGAGAGGGTGGAGCAGGTGGAGCGGCGCATCGCCAAGTCCGGCCAGGAAACCACCTGGATCGTCGCGGAGGTGGACGGCAAGATCGTCGGCCATGGCAGCTTGGTCGTGCAGGGTTCGCCGCGCCGTTCGCATGTCGGCGAGATCAATATCGGCCTTGACGATGCCTTCGTCGGCAAGGGCATCGGCTCCGCCATACTTGGCGCGCTGCTTGACGTGGCCGATAACTGGCGGGCCCTGAAGCGGGTCGAATTGACCGTCTATGCCGACAACGAACCGGCCGTCCGTCTCTACACCAGCCACGGCTTCGAGGTCGAAGGTCGGCATGTGAAGGCCGGCTTTACCGACGGGCAGTACCACGACCTCCTGAGCATGGCCCGGCTGCGGTTCTAAGATCCGCTGTTCCCCTTGGCGTTTGCACCACATGCGGCTAGACGGGACCAATGACCGCCGTCGTTGATCCGACCCCTAAGCCTCCGGTGGAAATTCTGGCTGTGCTGTCGCTGCTCTGCCCGGAAGTCGTGCGTGACATCGAGCTGAACTGGAATGCACCGGTTTCCGACTACGCCCGCCATCTGTGGCGGCCGGTGGCAAGGCCTGCATCGGGCCCGGCGATCGCCGCCCGCTCGATCCTGCGCGAAGTCCTGCATCAGCGCCTCGGTGTGATTATGCAGCCTGAGGAGATCGGCAAGGCCCTCGAAGAGTTCGAGCACAGACCGGTAATTCAGTCCGGCCTGCACTGCCTGCTTCTGATGGACCGGATCACCTTCGATGCCCTGCTGCTTGCCTGGCTCGGCGCGGTCGAAAACGGGCTGTCGGCCTTCGTCAGCTTCATGGGAACGACGATGACCATGGAGACAATTGGCCGGGAAGGTCCGGGCTGGCTCGATGTCGGCGACGACAAGGTCAACCTGTTTGGCATGGGGCGCCACAAACTGTGCCGCAAAAGCGCCTGCGCGGCCGGTCCCGTCTCCCTCAACAAGCGAGCGCTCGAAGCGGTGGGCGATGAAACGGATGCCAACCGCTGGCTGGGCACACTGCTTGCCAGTCAGGACAAGGTGTTTGGAACCGCCGCCGATGCGCTGACAGCCCTCAACGAGGATCTGGTCGCCAATTGGGATCGTTCCGGCATGGCCTTGCCGGTTTTCATCGATGATCGGCTCGGCGCGGCTGCCATGGCGCGGCATCTAGAGTACGACGGCAGCCTTCTTTCCAAGCTGCTCATCGAGCCCACAAGACGCCAGCGTCTCGAACATGCCTTGCAAGAGGCCGCATCGGGCCCATTTGGCAGATTCCTGCCCGACGCCACGGACTATTTCTGGGGCATCCGAGAGGAGCGCGTGCGCAAGCTCGTCCTCAAGAACGGGCACCTGATCGAGCCTGACAGGCCGCACGGTCTTTCAATCCCTTTCGAGCGGCCGCATCTCAAGCAGGCGCTGCTCAACGGCGTGCTGCTGCCGAACTTGTTCCTGATGTTCCTTGTGCTTGCTATATTGCCGCGGGTGCGGGTTGTGGGTGGCCTGAGACAGATTGGTTATGTAGCGCTTTTCCACTCGATCCTGCTGGCAGTGCTAGACGAAAACGCGCCGGAAGAGCGCGACCTGGCTGCGGAGCTGCAAGTTCGGGAAAATGCCTGGGGCACGCGGGTCATCGATGAAAAGATCTCGGTCCGGGAGCAGCTTGCCGGCCTGCCGGAAGGGGCGCTCTTCCCGGACCTGCTACGGCAATACCGATTGCGGACATTTGCCGAGACGACCGACGACCTGAAATTGGTTCGCGAAAACGCCCGATGGCGCAAGATCGGCCAGGCAGAGATCAAGGCGACCTGAGCCTCACTTCAGGCCTTTTTTCAGGTTGATTTTCTGATGCGCAACCGCAAGCGACGGCGACTATCGGTTAGCCTCTGGCGCCTGATCCGGCCGCTTCATTCGAGCACCGCCTCGACAATGGCAACAAAGTCATCGAGCGAGCGATCCCCACGAATCTCGATGCGCGGAAGGTCGATGGGATCGCAATCGAGGCCCGCCGGCCCGTGTCTACCGCCGAAGCCGATCCGATAGCCGCACTCCCTGGCCAGCCGGCCAAGCCGTCGGTCGGTGACGGAGTAGGGTGCCGCGAACGCCGTGGTTGGCCGACCGGTCCACCGTTCGATGAACATACGAGAGCGCAGGAGTTCGGCGGCCAAGTCGGAGCTCGACAGACCATCGATCGCGCGATGCGTCGCCAGATGGCTTCCGAAGAACGCACCTTCGCCGGTGAGGCGTCGCACCGTCCCGGCGTCCATAAGCGGCGTTGGCGGACCGCTGACGGCGTCCCACTGTGCACTTTCACCCACCAGGTCCGTCACCAGGAAAACTTCCGCGGTCAGGTCGTTCGCGCGCAAGGTCGGCCAGGCATGGTCGGCAAAGTTCTGGAAGCCGTCATCGAACGTGATGAGCACTGGGCGGCCAACGAAAGGCTGACGGCTGGCGATGAACCATTCCAGCTGCTCCGACATAATCGCGTGAAAGCCATTGGCGCGCAGCCATGCCATCTGGCTGCCGAATGCGGCGGGCGTGCACCGATAACGGGCGAGCGCGGCCGGACCATCATCGGCGACGCTGTGATACATGAGGACAGGGATACGCTGCCGCCGCTCGCTACGTGCGACGTCGCGGCGCAAGGCCCGCGCTCCGCCCCAGACGATATTTCGCGCGACCCCTATTCCGATGGGCGCGCGGATTGGCACTTGATCAATCATCGGTTCCGTCGCCACGTCGTCTGGTGACAGGCGGCGAAAGCGGTCTATGCGATAGAGCTCGGTCTGGATCGATTGCTCGAGGACGAGGCCTTCGGTCGCTGCCAGCGTCTCTGAGATCGCTTGTGCACCGAATGTGTTCCAGTCGAAGCCGGTCCTTTCAACATTGTCACCTAGCACGAATGCGTGCGCGCTGATGAAACTGCCGCCAGGCGCCAACGCCTCAACGAATTTTTTGGCGATGCGCCGCAACTCGGCGAGATCATCCAGGTAGTAGAGCACTTCCGAACAGACGATCAGATCCATCTCACCCGGCAGCGTGTCGGCAGAGAAATCCAGTACGCCGAACTCAACATTCGGCTGATCGCTGCATCGCGCGCGCGCCCGCCCGATGGCTATGGGGGAGATGTCAGTTGCGGTCAAATGGCCCACGCGCGCCGCCAGCTGTCGCGTGAATTGGCCCTCCGCGCAGGCCAGCTCAAGCGCCCGTACGATGGGACCGGCAGGCAGAATTTCGAGCTGCCGCTGATATTTTTCCTGCTCATAGGGCGAACCGTAGTTCCAGGGGTCCTCGGTCGCGAAACGGCGATTCCAGAACGACGTGCGATCATTGTCGTGGTCATCCGCGGCCGGTGCACGGCGCGGCGCTGCAAGAGGCTCTGTATCTGTAGCTTCGGCGCTCGACCGAACCAGCTCCTGCGCTTCCGCGGCCAAGCGCGCGAGTTTGCCGAAGTGGCTGTCCCGATCAGACCGGCGTCCCGCTGTGGACAACAATGCCTCGGCTGCAAACATGTTCGACGTGTCGGCACCGGCGCCCTTTTGCGGTGCAAGCCGCTCGGGGGGCACGAGATTCAGGATCAATTCAATCCAATGACGCCTTGTCACAGTCCCGAGCGCGCCGAACTGCACGCGAGCCTCGATCCGGCCATCGATCATCAGATAGGCATAAATTTGATCAATGACTTCCGGAAGTTCGATCGGGGTCGGATTTCGAGCGTCGACGCGAATTCCGAGTGTCCGCCCCAGTCTGCGTGGCGTGGCAAGGTCATCGAAGTCGAGAAGCATTTGCTCAAGGTGATACTGGACGCGGCGACCCGCTACGGGATCGCCCCAGACCTTGCCGAGTTCGATGATTAACTCGGTGAGGGAGCCGCCGAACCTGTCCCACCTGGCAGCCAATTGCGCTGGCACCGATAGGCTTCCTACCATAAGGCCATCGAAGACCACCTTGGCGATCTCATGCGCCCACTTACGTCCTGCCGGGAGCGCGCACAGGGACTGCGGGTTGATCGAGCGCGAGCCGCGGCCGCAATCCGACGCGGTGTTCCACAGCGCAAACCACGCGAGTGCCTCGGAAGCGGGGCGGCCGTTCGCTTCGATCGCTCCATTGGCGTGGGCCGATGCCGGATATTTGACCCTGGGATCAGGCGAAAAGCCGCGGGCGATCACGATTTCCGCATCTGCCAGCATCTGCGTCGAATTGCGGGAGAGCGAGTTGGGGCTGACCCGATAGAAAGCGAGCGGCTCGTCGACCATCACCCAACGTTTGCCTAGACGCGCGAGGCGCTGCCACAGATCCCAGTCCTCGCAGGTGCGCAGCGACACATCGAAACCGCCCAACTCGACAATTGTCTCCCGGTCGACCAGCAGCGCGTGGGTGTGAATGGCACATCGGCGGGCGAATGTTTCGAAGGGCTGGATCGCAACCTCCGTTGAGATGCTCGACGGGGTGAGTTCGCCATCGGGCATCACGCGCCGAGAACCGCAATAGGCGGCCACAGCATCGGGAGCGGTTTTCAGCGCGGCCAGCATTTTCGCAAGGAAGCTGGCATCCACCCAATCGTCCGCATCCAGAAACATCAGCCAGCGGCCGCGCGCTGTCGAAATCCCGCTGTTGCGCGCGCCGGCGGCGCTATACGCGCAAGACCTCAACGTCCGAAATCGGGCATCCTGCTGCACATAACCGGCGATGATCGCGGGAGTGCGGTCCGTGGAGGCGTCGTCGATGATGATTGCCTCCCAATCCACTATTTCCTGATCGAGAAGGCAATCGAGTGCGCGCGCCAGGGTTACCTCCGCGTTGTGCGCAGGAACGACGATTGAAACCAAGGGATTATGCGCCACGCCGTCCTACCCGCGCCTGGTTCGAAGGGAGAACAAGAGTCCCGAAACATAGCCGGCGATTTCCTGGATCATCGAGCTTTCGTTTTCTTCGGCAAGAGTCGGCGAATGTCAAAAACGATGACGGCATCGGATGGCAGCACTGCTCTGTCAAGATCGAGGCGGATTAGAAGCGGGCAAAAAGGATCGGCTGCAGTTCAAGGCCTGACTTGACTCACCTGTCATTGCACAACGCCGGCCTTGCGGAGCCCGTCCACCACGCGTTCGAAATCGGCAGGGTTCTTGTAGGGCAAGACTTTGCGACGGTATTCCAGCGAATAGTCGGGATTGACGCGAAGCACCTCCTGCCATGCCGCGCGGGCCTCGGCGAAACGGCCCAAATGGCCGTAGCTGGCGGCCAGAAGCGCGCGTGAGACGTCGGTGACAGCGTTGCGAGCCAGCCGTTGCATCAAGAGGTCAACGGCCTCTTCGTACCTTCCTAGTTGAAACGAGGCTAAAGCCTGGAAGTGCAGAAGCACATCCGGAAAGTATGGATTCAAGGTCTTCCCCCGGGCGAAGCTCTCGAGGGCCTCCTCGGATCTGCCCGAATAGTACAGCGCCTCGCCGAGGATGACGTGCCCTTCGGCGAAGTTCGGATTGAGGACTATCGCGCGCTCGGCCTCGTTGATGGCCCCATCGTGCCGTCGTGTGTACAGCTTGACTATACCCAGCGCCCAGTGCGCCCAGGGATCGCTGCCATCCAGCGTTACCGCTCGCGTTGCGGCCTCTTCTGCTTGCGCCATCGATTCCGACGGCGATGCACTCCACCTGTTCAGGTAATCGAGCCCGTGCGTGAGGGCGAGGAAAGCGTGGGCAGAGGCAAACTTCGGGTCCAGTTCGATGGCACGTTGCAAGAGGTCGCGGGCTGCGACGTTCGTCTCCTTCGTCAGCCGGTGCCACAGCTCCCGGCCCCGCAAGAAACAGTCATACGCCTCCGTGTTGCGCGGGCGCTCGGGCGCCAGCCGCTGACGGTCATCCTCAGTCAGATTGAGCGCCAGCGCACCGACGATCTGCTGCGTCACGTCGTCCTGCACGGCGAATATGTCGGTCAGGTCGCGATCGAACCGCTCCGCCCAAAGATGGCCGCCCGAGGTTGCATCGATGAGCTGCGCGGTGATGCGCACCTTGTTCCCCGACTTGCGTACGCTGCCCTCAAGTACATGCCGCACGCCGAGCTTCGTGCCCACCTCCTGCACATGGACGTTCTGGCCCTTGAAGGTGAACGACGAATTGCGTGCGATGACGAAGAGTTGCGACAGTTTGGACAGCGCCGTGATGATGTCTTCAGAGATGCCGTCGGCGAAGTAGTCCTGTTCGGCGTCACCGCTCATGTTGGCGAACGGCAGGACGGCGATCGACAGCTTCGGCGGCGCTGCCATCGCCGGCCGGCTCGTCGCGGTTTCCGAGGTCGCGGCCGCCTTGGTCCCGGCGCCGCCGACTTGCAGCGAATAGACCCGGATCGGCTCGGCGATGTTCTTGAGCTGCGTGCTGCCGAGATCGCTGACCGAGAGGTCGAGCCTCGCCTTGACCTGGCGATAGGCATCCTCGGAAAGGCAGATGGCGCCGGGCGCCGCGACGCCCTCCAAACGCGAGGCGATGTTGACGCCGTCGCCCATCAGGTCGCCGTCGCTTTCTTCGACCACATCCCCCAGATGGATGCCGATCCTGAACTCGATGCGGCGGTCCTGCGGCACGCCGGCATTGCGCTCAACCATGCCATTCTGAACCTCAACGGCGCAGCGCACCGCATCCACCACACTGCGGAACTCAACCAACACCCCATCCCCGGTGCGCTTGATCACCCGCCCGTGGTGCACTTCGATGGTCGGATCGATCAGGTCGCTGCGCAGTGCCCTCAACCTCGCCAAAGTACGATCTTCGTCCGCGCTCGCGAGCCGGCTGTATCCGACCACATCTGCAGCCAGGATTGCGGCTAGCTTACGATTCTCGCTCAAGGGTCCGTCTCCTCATCTCCACGATAGCAGGAAGACGGAGGCAAGAGGGAACTTTCGCAAACGACGGCCACGCAGCCGCCCGAATCGGCAGCGCTCTGCCACAGGACCCACCCGATCGCTCGATGCCCATTTGCGCAGCCGCTTGCTGGTCGACGGCTATAGGTCCATTCTTGTGAATACCCTGGCCGTGAAGCGCGTGGCGAGATCACGCCGTCACGGCCCCTAGTGAGGTCTTGTTCTATGGACTGCTCGGGCTGCGGTTTCGAGGTTGAGGGCGGTTACGCCTTCTGTCCGAGGTGTGGCCGGCGCCAGCCCATGCCATGCGCCAATTGCGGCTACCCCTGCGCACCTGAATTCGAGTTCTGTCCGAAATGTGGGGCAAGCGTCGGTGCGCCTGAAAAAGCCGTCGAACGACCTGCTCCGACACCAAGCCGGACCATGGTGCCGCCATCCCGGACTCCGTCGCTGCTTGCGAACATCGAAAGCGAAGAGAGGCTGCATCCCGTCTCTGACGCCGATCGCAGGACGGTAACGGTCCTGTTTGCCGACCTTTGTGGCTTCACGACACTCAGCGAGCAGCTCGACCCCGAGGTCATGCAAGCGCTGCAGAACGAACTGTTCAAGGAATTGACGGCGGCCGTGCGAAACTTTGGGGGTTTCGTCGACAAATTCATCGGCGATGCACTGCTCGCATTATTCGGTGCGCCGGTCGCGCATGAGGACGATCCGGAACGTGCGCTTCGCGCCGCTCTCGACATGATCGCCCGGACGGCGCGGCTCGGCGAAAGCGCCCCCCAATCCGTTTCGCCTCTGTTACTCCACATCGGCATAAACACTGGTCCGGTCGTTACTGGGGGATTGGGCATTGGCACCGCCAAATCCTATTCGGTGACCGGCGACACAGTGAACACGGCGCAACGCCTGCAATCGCTGGCCGCACCGGGTGAGGTGCTGGTCGGCGAGCTCACTCACAGGCTGACCCGGCATGCCTTCTCTTATGAGTCGCTGGGTGATGTCGTGCTTCGCGGCAAGGCTGGCAGCGTGCTCGTCCATCGACTGGATGGACCGCTTGCGGCGCCGCGTGCAGCGCGTGGGCTCGAGGCGCTCGGCCTCAGTGCGCCGATAATAGGTCGTGGTGCGGAGCTCAATAGAATGCTGGCGAGCCTTGATCAGGCGTGCGGCGGCTCGGCCCAACTTGTCCGCCTCGTCGGAGAAGCCGGTATCGGGAAATCGCGGCTGGTGAAGGAGTTCGTCGCCCGCGTCGGCGACGAGGATCGTTTTCGCAACGTCGTCGTGCGGCAGGCCACGTGCTCACCGCTGGGCGAACAATCATTTGGCGCTTTGGGCGCAGTGGTGCGCAGCGCTGCCGGGATGATGCAAAACGACAGTGGGGACGAAATGCGGGGGAAGCTCGCGGCCTTGCTTAACGATCTCGGCCTGCAGGGCGAGGAGGCGAAGCGGCTGATGCCTTTGCTCTACCATGTGCTTGGCCTTGGCGACCCCGATGCCACCTTGCAGCATGTCGAGCCCGAGCAGCTGCGGCGGCAAATTCTCTACGCAGTCCGCACGATCATCGAACGGCGGCTTGCGTTGTCGCCGCTGTTGATTGTCGTCGAAGACCTGCACTGGGCCGACGCCGTGTCGCTCGAGGCACTGCGTTTCGTGATGGATAGGTTGGAACGCACGCGGTTGATGTTGCTGGTCACGCATCGTCCGGCGCCGCACAACGACCAGCTCGATTCAAGTCGGGTCAGTCATACAGCGCTCAGGCTTTCGCCGCTCAACAGTGATGCCGGACGCAGCCTGCTGGCGGCGCTTTTCGGCGAGAGCTGGGTAAACTCCGCAGGAGTGCTTCCCGACCAGATCCTCGAGCGCGCAGGCGGCAACCCCCTTTTTGTAGAAGAGATCGTTCGCGGCCTTATCGATCGCGGTATACTGGTGCGCGAGGGCCAGCGATGGCGGACTGTGGCAGGCGAAGTCGCAACCGGCATTCCCGCCACTATCCAGGCAATGTTGCTTGCCCGCGTCGACCGGCTGCCCCAAGAGGTGCGCCGGTTGGCCCAGGAGGCTGCGGTAATCGGTCCGCGCTTCGATGCCACACTTCTGAAAGCCGTGACAGCCGATCCCGGCCGCCTGGAGGCCGGCTGCGAACTGCTTTGCGATGCGGAAATCATCGAGGAAGTTGCCGGATCAGGCTCGGTCTCGTCGCAAAGCTACCGCTTTACGCAAACGTTGCTGCAGGACGTGATCTACCAGAATCTGCTCCTGCAGCGCCGGACCGACATCCACGGGCGGGTCGGTGCTGCCTTGGAGCAACTGTACGGCGACAAGCCGGAACGGCTCGAGGATTTGACCGTGCTCGGTCATCATTTCGCACAGAGCGCTGAGCGGGAGAGGGGCGCGCATTACCTGCAGGCGGCGGGCGATCGCGCTCGCATGATATATGCCAACGACGACGCCCTTCGTTTCTACGAACGAGCAATGACTGCGTTGGGCGCGGTCGGGCAAACACCGCTCAAACTGGCAATTGCAGAGCGCATTGCCGATTTGAGCGGCCCGCTGGGCCGCCGCGAGATCGCGCACCAGCACTACGAGATGGTATTGCAGGCATACCGCGAGTCGGCCGATCGCGTCGCTTCGGCGCGAGTTTTGCGTAAGATCGGTCGGCTGTTCTGGGACGTCGGCAAGCGGGACAACGCGGAATCCCGTTATGCCGAAGCGGCAGCGCTTCTCGATGGCGCGGATGCCCCGGTCGAGCAGGCGCATCTCTGGCAAGAACGTGGCCGACAGGCGTTCCGTAGCGGAGATCACGCTCTCGCGGCAAAATGGGCAGACGCGGCGCTGGATTGCGTACGCGCTCTGACAACAGAGCATGTCTCCGAGGTGGGGCGTGATGCCACTCTTGTGACCGCCGAGGCACTCAATACCAAGGCTGTTGCGCTGGCTCGCCTTGGGCGAAACCATGAAGCCGTGCGTCAGATTGAGCGTAGCATTGAATTGGCCGAAGCAGCCGGTCTGCTGGGCACGGCCTGCCGCGGCTACACCAATCTCGGCGTGCTTTACACGACAATCGATCCGGCAAAGGCGATGGAGGTCTGTCGGCGCGGTCTTGAAGTGGCGCGCCATATTGGTGATTTGGGTTTCCAGGCGCGCCTGCTTGCCAATCTGGCGGTCGCTTGCTGTACTTTCACGGATCGCTGTCCAACGGAGGGCGTGCCTGCTGCCGAGAAGGCCATCGAGATCGACCGCGCGCTCGACCAGCGCGAGCACCTGCCGGTGCCGTTGATCGTGCTTGGGCAGATCCACCAGTGCAACGGCCGTCCGGAACTGGCGGTTGGCTTGTTCAACGAAGCACTGGACGTAGCCCGCGAAACGGGCGAACCCCAACTGCTGTTTCCGTGCTATGATGGTCTTGCAACGCTTAGTCTCGACCTCGACAATCTGGCCGAGGCCGAACGCTACTTTTCCCTGGCGCAGGGTATATGCGCCCAGCACGGGCTCGACCCGGAAGCGCTTGTGGTGCTGCCTTTTCTCGACTAGCCGGGGTGGGAGGTGGAAATGTCCGCGCGTATTGACTTGGTACCGCTTCAACCGGGCGATCGTGCTCCAAACGTGGTACTCGACGCCATTACCCAGGAAGGCAAGATCGCGCTTGACGACTTTCGCGGACAAAAGCCGGTGCTGGTCGGCTTGTTTCGAGGTCTGCATTGTGCGTTTTGCCGGCGCCATATCGCCGCCCAGGCGCGGCTTGATCCGGAGCTGCGCGAAAAGGGCGTGGGGAGCCTGACGGTCGTCAACACGCCGATCGAGCGGGCGCGTCTCTATTTCCGCTACCACCCGATGCCTAATCTGCTCGCGGCCTCCGACCCTGAACGCGCTTCACATCGTGCTTTTGGACTGCCCAATCTCGAATTCACCGAAAACGAGACGAACTGGCCGTACAAGGTCTCGATGGCAGTGGCAAAGGATATGCGGGTCGACGTACCAGGCGAGTTGCCCGGTCCAATGGATCCTTTTGCGGCCAGCGAATTCCTCGACAAGAGGGACCATTACGAAGTGACCGAAGCCGACGAGCAGATGATGGCAACGGGACACGGACAACTGATCGGTCAGTTCCTACTGGACCGGCAGGGGATCGTCCGTTGGAGCTTCACGGAGGTTCCAGAGGGTGGGCGATACATGTTTGCGGCGCCAAGCCCGCAGGAGCTGATGTCAGCTGTGTCCCAGGTCGCCCAATAGACTTGCGAACGAGGTAAACACGACACTGAACAAAAAGCGGCAATGCTCTCTGTCGCCTTTGGACTAGCGATGTCCTCCGTGGACGGCTCCTGTATCGTGGGGTCGCTGCGACAGCACCCCTTCCAACCGTCGGAATGCCGTCAACGGCAGCGGGAGCCGTTCCACCCCATCTTGTTTTGGTGAATGGACCAGACCGTAGAAATGACTGCAATGATCCAGCTCTTCCGTGGTCGCCTTGACCTTCCTGGCCGACACGCCCTGCACATACATCTCCGCAAGCGTCACGAATCGACCTGCGAGTGGTCGAAACCGAAGCGTGTGATGCGTGTTGGGAAGCAAGCAACCCGAGCAGGGCGCTCTACCGATCTGAGTCTGCGCTATCGACTTCCGCCCGTGGCAATTGGAGGGCAGCTTTGCGCCTCATGTCGTCCGTAGAGGCAGGCTCTGCCGCTTCCCGAAAGCGGATCTGCCGACCTCCGGCCATGTGGGCCTTTCACATGGCCAGCACACGAGCCAACAATGCCGCCGCCTGCGTGCCGGCCAAGCCAAGGTCACGGACGCTGCTCATATGATTGGCCGCTGCAAGGCTCGTGCGCGAGACGACCAGCCCTTGCTTTTCGAGACTTTCTGCGAAAGTCGCGGCTTGACCGTGGAAGGGCGGCGTTTCGTCCGCCCCAACAGAAATCTT
This sequence comes from Mesorhizobium silamurunense, assembly GCF_014843825.1. Lineage (GTDB taxonomy): Bacteria > Pseudomonadota > Alphaproteobacteria > Rhizobiales > Rhizobiaceae > Mesorhizobium > Mesorhizobium silamurunense. Next base: position 91,399 of record NZ_JHQR01000271.1, on the reverse strand, counting down.
GACGCTCACGGATGATCGAAGCGATGATCGATCGGCGAGAACCGCTGGACCTCTTCATCGGTGATCGCGATCTCGGCGGCAAGAAAAGACGCTTGCAACGGCTTCAAATCGTAAATGCCCCCGAGCAGGAGAGCACCTTTGATGCCTGAAGGCCTGCTGTCGTCATCGAAAAGCATCGTCGCGAGATGCGCGCCGGCGGAATGGCCGCTAACGGTTAGCTGGCCGGGATCACCGTCGTGGTTTGCGATGTGGTCATGCACCCATTGCCTGGCGCGGCGTACCTGGTCGACAATCCTAGCCATCCTCACCGCGGGCATCAGCGCATAGTCTACGATGACCGCGATCGCTCCCGCATTCGTGACTGTCTCGGCGACATGGGAATAGTCGCGCTTGGAGAACATGCGCCAGTAGCCGCCGTGAATGAACATGTGCACCGGCAGGCGATCTCGTTTGCCTTCAGGGAAGAACAGGTCGAGGGTTTCGGTGCTGTCCGGCCCATAGGCGACATCGGCGACCATCGGAACTCTCGCCCTGGTCTCTGCGCTGCGGCGGACGATCTCGGCTACGATGTCGTCGAACTCGGCGACGTGATCACGAATGCGGAACGGATCTTTCGGCATCTGTCTGCTCAGATCGTCACGGCGATGTACTTCGCCTCCATAAACTCGGCTATGCCGTGCTTCTGGCCGCCTTCTCGCCCCAGCCCGCTCTGCTTGACGCCGCCGAAGGGCGCCGCCGGATCCGACATCAGGCCACGATTGAGCGCAATCATGCCGGACTCGATCTTCGATGCCACACGCATGCCTTTCGCCAGGTCGCGCGTGTAGATGTAGGCGGCCAGGCCGTATTCGGTATCGTTCGCCCTCGCGATTGCTTCCGCCTCGTGTTCGAAGCGGCTGATCGGAGCCACGGGGCCGAATATCTCCTCATGCGCCATTGCCGCGTCAGCCGGTACGTCGCGAAGCACAGTTGGCGGATAGAAGTAGCCTCTGCCTTCAGAGGCAGCTCCGCCGCACAGAACTTTCGCGCCGCGGGCAACCGCGTCCTGGACGAGCCGATCGATCTTGTCGACAGCCTTCCTGGTGATCATCGGCCCGCATTCGGTTTCTGAGTCTGTGCCCGGGCCGATATTGAGCGCTGCCATGCGTTTGCGCAGCCCTTCCGCGAAAGCGTCATGGATGCCCGCCTGCACGTAGAGCCGATTAGCGGCCGTGCAGGCCTCGCCGGCATTGCGCATCTTCGCGACCATCGCGCCATCGAGGGCTGCCTCCAGATCGGCATCATCGAACACAATGAACGGCGCATTGCCGCCAAGCTCCATCGAGCAGGAGATGACGTGTTTTGCCGCTTCGGCAAGAAGCACGCGGCCAACGCCGGTCGAGCCGGTGAACGAAAGCTTCCGCACCCGCGCATCAGCAAGCATGGCCGCCGCCACCGGGCCTGGATTGGAGGTGGTGATAACGTTGACGACACCAGGCGGCACGCCGGCTTCTTCGTAGAGAGCGGCAAGTGCGTAGGCTGTCAGCGGCGTCTCGCTGGCGGGCTTCAGGATCACGGTGCAGCCGGCTGCAAGCGCCGGCGCGATCTTGCGTGTCGCCATCGCTGCCGGGAAATTCCACGGCGTGATCAGAATGCAAATGCCGATGGGCAGGTAGTCGACCACGATCCGGTTTGCGCCGGACGGCGCAAGGCCGAACTCGCCGCTGATACGAACCGCTTCCTCGGCGTTCCACCGGAAGAACTCGGCCGCATAGGCGACTTCGCCGCGCGCGTCGCGCAGCGCCTTGCCATTCTCCAGGGAGACCAGCGCGGCCAGAGTCTCCGCCCGTTCGGTCATAAGCTCGAAGCAGCGCCTCAGGATCTCTGATCGCCTGCGCGGCGGGGTATCGCGCCAGCCTGTTGCCGCCTTCTCGGCCGCATCGACGGCGGCAGCAGCGTCGGCGAGCGTGGCATCGGGAACCGCCGCGATCACGGCCTCGGTCGAAGGATCGACCACCTCGATGACGCGGCCGTCGGACGAGGGTCGCCATTTCCCGTCAATATAGAGCCCGTGCGAAAACGGAATGTAGTCAGACATGTCAGAATCCTGGTCGAATAGCTCTGGGGAGATGTTCATTTGACTCGGGCTCCGTCCCTCACAATTGCTGCGGCGGCCATGTCGCCGTCATAAGCAGCTCTGACCAGGCGCCGCATCGCGGCCAAGTCGAATGGGCGGGGATTGTTCTTGATCAACCGGTCGATGCCTAGCGCCTGCTCGGCCGTCCAGTCGATCTTATCCTCGGGAAGGCCTAGATCAGCCAGCGTCCGTGTAATGCCGATGGCCTTGAAGAGTCGCGCAACTTCCTTGATCGTGGCATCTGCCAGCTGATCGGCGTCGCGATCCTGGCGAGGCACGCCGAGAGCGCCGCCGAGTTCGGCAATCTCTTCCGTTGCGGCCGAAAGATTGTAGCTCATCACATAGGGGAGCATCGTCGCGACGCCCAGTCCGTGCGGCGTGTGGGTGAGCGCGCCGACCGGATACTGCACGGCATGGGCAGCGGCGGTTCCCGCGGTGCCGAAGGCGCAGCCGGCGGCCAACGCCCCCATCATGACGTCGGCGCGCGCGTTCTCGTTCGCTCCGTCATGATAGGCCGCTTCGAGGCTGCGGCCCAAAAGCCTGATTGCCAGCAGGGCGAAATGATCGGTCAATGCGCTCTTGCCGATGAAGACATGCTGTTGCGGCAGATCGGCATCGGCACCGCGTTTTGCCGCAGTGAAAGCTTCGATCGCATGCGTCAGCGCGTCGGCACCGGCGATGGCCGTCAGGGAGGGCGGGCAGGTCGCCGTCAGGTCTGGATCGCAAAGCGCAACCGCGGCAATGAGATGCGGGCTGGAGATGCCGACCTTGAGCGTCCGCTCCGGGTCCGAGATCACGGCGACCGGGGTCACTTCGGAGCCGGTGCCGGCCGTGGTCGGCACCGCAATCAAGGGAAGAGAGCCCGGCACCTTGAACTCACCATAGTAGTCCTGGAGCTTGCCGCCATGGCTGAGCAGAAGTGCGGCGCATTTGGCCATGTCGAGGCAACTGCCGCCCCCAACGCCGATCACCATATCCGGCTTGAAGCTCTTCGCTTCCGCAATACAAGCGCCGACGCTGTCGCGAGGCACCTCGGGCAAGGTTCGATCGTAGACGAGCGTGTCGACCCGGGCAGCTTCCAATCCAGCGAGGATTTCAGTGAACTCGGACATCCCGGCGAGGCGTTCGTCGGTGCAGATGAATGCGCGCCGGCCATAGCGGCTGGCAATGGCAGGCAGCGCATGGCGCTGGCCTTTGCCGAAGAGAATTTCGCGCGGCAGGCGCGCGGCTGCAAACAAGGTCATGGACTGAGATCTTTCAAAACAGATTGATTGGCTAAGTGCCGCGTCCGCCGCCGAGCCTGGCCTAAACGAGTTCCCTGGCTCAGCTTTCGTGCCGGTCCGAACCGTAATGCAATAAAGGCTTCCTAGCCCATCGTTCGTATCCTCTATAAAATCGTATAGGATATAGTATTGAATTGGCCAGAGCATCATGTTAGGGCTTGCTCCTGTCAAGAGGCAAAAGCGATGCAAGACCCCGATCTGACCGTCGATAACGAAGCCCGCCCAAGCGGCCGCATCCAGCGAGCCAGTCTCGCCGGGGATGTCTATGAAGCGATCTTCGCGCAGTTGATGTCGCTGAGGATCCCCCCGGGGTCGCGGATCACCGTCGATAATCTGGTCAGGGAGTTCAACGTCTCTCACACGCCTATCCGCGAAGCCCTCGGCAGGCTGGAAGGCGAGGGGCTGGTGGTGAAGACCCATCTGATCGGCTATCGCGCCGCCCCGCAGATCACCCGGCGCCGGTTCGACGAACTCTACGAGTTGCGCCTTCTGTTGGAACCCGCCGCTGCGGCCAAGGCTACGGCAGCGCTGGATGAGGAGCGTCTTGCAGCCCTGCGGGAAGCGGCCGGCGTCATGGCGCGGCGAGTGGGGAAGGATGAGCGCCTGCGCTATGCCAATTTCGCACGGCAGGACGCGATCTTTCACGACAAGATCATGGAGTTCGCGCAGAACGAGCTCATCCGCGAGACGCTGAACCACCAGCATACCCACTTCCACATCTTCCGCCTGATGTACCATTCGCGCGTCACCGAAGAAGCCTTGGATGAGCACGAGGCAATTCTCGCTGCTTTCGCGGCGGGCGATGCGGACGCCGCCGAGAAGGCGATGCGCGCGCACATCGAGAATTCGCGGGACCGGCTCCTGCCCGCCTTCGAGTAACGGCTCCCAACTTGCGACAGCCAAGGCGCGCCCGCGCCTTGGCATCTCCAAAATCGAAAGGATAAGTCATGCCAGCCAAGAAGATACTGATGCTGACCGGTGAGTTCACCGAGGAATACGAGATCTTCGTATACCAACAGGCGATGGAGGCAGTCGGCCACACCGTCCACGTCGTTTGCCCCGACAAGAATGCCGGCGACCTGATCAAGACCTCGCTCCACGACTTCGAGGGCGACCAGACCTACACCGAGAAGCTCGGTCATTACGCGTTGATCAATAAGACGTTCTCCGACGCGGAGAAGCAGCTCGATCAGTACGACGCCGTCTATTGCGCCGGCGGGCGCGGACCGGAGTACATCCGCACCGACAAGCGCGTTCAGGCGATGGTGCGCCATTTCCACGAAACCCGGAAGCCGATCTTCACGATCTGCCACGGCGTGCAGATCCTGATCGCGGTCGACGGCGTCGTCCGCGGAAAAAAGGTCGGTGCGCTGGCGGCCTGCGAGCCGGAAGTGACGCTCGCCGGCGGCACCTACATCGACCTGTCGCCAACTGAGGCATATGTCGACGGCACAATGGTTTCGGCCAAAGGCTGGACCGCTCTTGCAGCCTTCATCCGGGAATGCCTGAAGGTGCTCGGCACGGAAATCCGGCACGGCTAGTCCAGAGCAGGAAGTGGAGGTCTTGGAGCGGGTCTCCGGTTCTGGTTGAAGCCGCGCCGCTCCAGGTACAAAGCGTAAATACCTGGTCGGGTTGCAGGCGTTGACCGGCAGCTCTGCGCCTGATCCCGACTGCCAGACCGGAAAGCGGACGTTCGACGGCGAAAATCCGACTCCCGGCGATACCGCCAGAAGAGCTGCCGCCCGCTGCAAGGTAATCAATCCGCTAACTTGGGTTAGCGGTTTGCTTTGCGCCACTCCTCGTATTCCCCGCGGGCATCGTCATGCAGCGGATAGTAGCGTTGTAACGGCGCGCCCTGCATGAGCTTCTCTCGCGAGAACTCTTCCCAATCGTGATGCTTTTTCGCTTCTTCGATTACCTTCGGGGCCATTGCGACTGGAACCACCACCACCCCGTCATCGTCGGCGACGATGATGTCGCCGGGGATCACCGTGACACCGCCGCAGGCAATCGGAACGTTGACGGCGTTTGGATAGATGCTGGTCTGAACATGATAGTTGGGCGTCCAGCCGCGCAGCCATAGCGGCAGATCGAGCTTCTCGACATTGGGCCTGTCGCGCATGCAGCCATCGATGACGATGCCCGCGCCGCCTCTGCCCTCGAAATACGTCGACATCATATCGCCGAAGACGCCCGAGCTCATGTCGCCGCGCGCGTCGACCACGACCACGTCGCCCTCCCGCGCGTGATAGAGCACGTGCCGGTGCAGTTGCGTTTCCGGATCGGCATATTCTCCCTCGGTGAAGAGGTCCGGCCGCTGCGGCAGGAACTGCAGCGTCAGCGCCGGCCCGACGATCGACTTCCCGTGGTTCTGCGCCACCGGACCGACCATGTGCGGATTGCGGAAACCCATGTGGCCAAGGGTGCCGGCAACCGTCGCGGCGCCGATCTCCCTTAGCGCGTCGATCAGGTCTCTGGGCGGCCGGGTGATGTCGGGAGTGTGCGTCATTGTGGACTCCTGAAATTGAACTACCAGTTCGTAACAGAACCATCGCGGCGCTTGAGGTGAGGCGCTTCCCAGAAGCGGAAACTCTGCGCCTGGATCGCCGCCTCGTTGATCTCGACGCCCAGTCCCGGCAGGTCGCTGACCGGATAGTCGGCGCCGTCGAGCCGGGGTTGTACCGGGAAGAACTCGGAATTGTCGAAGCCCAGCTTCATTTCGGGCGCCCTGGTCTCGAGCCACGCGAAGTTCGGCACCGCCGCGGCGAGATGCATGGTCGCGGCCGTGCACACCGGACCAAGGGGATTGTGCGGCATCAGGTCCACATAATGCGCCTCGCTCCAGCCAGCGACCTTCATCGCCTCGGTGAGCCCGCCGACATTGCAGACGTCAAGCCGGTTGAACTGATGGATGCCGCGCTCGATGTAGGGCAGGAACTGCCACTTGCTGGCGAATTCCTCGCCGATGGCGAACGGGATGTCGGTCATCGTACGCAGGGATTCGTAGGCCTCCGGTGTCTCGTCCCGAATGGGCTCCTCTAGGAAATCAAGCACGCCGCGGTCGAGCTTGTTGCAAAAGCTCGCCGCCTCGGCCACCGACAGCCGATGGTGATAGTCGATGCCGAGGACGACGTCGTCGCCAAGCGCCTCGCGCGCCTTGTTCAGCATACCCGCGGTAACGCCTATCGACTCGCGCGGCTCGAAGATGTCCCTGCTGCTTTGCCCGACGGGGAAGAAGCGGATCGCCTGCCATCCCTGTGCGCGCAGTTCGCGGGCTCGTTCGATGGCAACATCGCCCTCGGCCTCGTCTCCGGTCGAGGCGAAGGTGGGGATGCGGGCGCGCTGTTTGCCGCCCAGCAGCTCGTAGACCGGCACCCCCAGCGCCTTGCCCTTGATGTCGTGAAGGGCAATGTCGATGGCGGAGATCGCCGCCTGCAGAACGCGCCCGCCTTCGAAGTACTGGCTGCGATAAACTTCTTGCCAGATCCGGCCTATCTGCATCGGGTCGCGGCCGATGAGAAACTCGCGATAGTGCTCGATCGCGCCGGCCACGGCCTTCTCGCGACCGCTCAAGCCGCTCTCGCCCCAGCCGAAGATGCCTTGGTCGGTCTCGACCTTGACGAGCATCTGATTGCGAATTCCCACCCACACCGGATAGGGCTTTATCGCGGTGATCTTAAGCTTCGTTATCATTCAAGCCACGTTCCACACGCGTCCGCCGGCGTCAGTTGGCCCTGAGGGCCATTTCAGTTTCGCCGTCGAACAGGTGCATGCGCTCCTGGTCGAACTCGAGCCAGATCTGCTCGTCGGGTGTGACGGCGATGTTGGGAGACACGCTGATGTTGACGATGGCGCCGAAGAGGAACGCCTGCACAAAGGTGACGTCTCCGGTCGGTTCCACCGTATAGGCCTTGGCCGGAATGGAGCCGGGCACCGCGCTCTTGTGCAGCTTGATCGTCGAATGTCGCGCACCGAGGACGACCTTCCTGGTGGTCGCCCCCTGCACCTTGCGCGCGTTGGGTTGCGACAGCGCGAGGCTCCAGCCTTCCGCGCTCGTCAGAACGGTGTCGCCGTTTGCCGTCGATGCCTCCAGCGGAATAAGACTCATCGCCGGGCTGCCGACGAAGCTCGCGACGAACATGTTTACCGGATGGGCGAAAACTTGCGCCGGCGAATCGTATTGCTGCAGGAAGCCGCCGTTCATCACGGCCATCCTGTCCGCCATGGTCACGGCCTCGAGCTGGTCGTGCGTCACATAGATGATCGTTGCCTTCAAATCCTGATGGAACCGCTTGATTTCGGATCGCATCTGCACGCGCAGCTTTGCGTCGAGATTGGAGAGCGGTTCGTCCATCAGGAACACCGCCGGATCTCGAACGAGGGCGCGGCCGAGGGCCACGCGCTGCTGTTGACCGCCCGAAAGTTCGCGCGGCTTGCGCTCGAGCAGCTGGGTCATGTCGAGCACTCGCGCCGCTTCCCTGACCTTCTTGTCGATCTCGTTCTTGGGCAGCTTGCGCATCTGCAGCGGGAAGGCGAGGTTCATATAGACCGACTTTTGCGGATAGAGCGCGTAGTTCTGGAACACCATTGCGATGTCCCGGTCCTTGGGGTCGAGGTCGTTGACCACCCGGTCGCCTATGAATATGTCGCCCGATGTGACTGAGGTCAGGCCCGCGACGAGATTGAGCGTGGTTGTCTTGCCGCACCCCGAAGGGCCGACGAGCGCAACGAACTCGCCGTCATTGACCGTCAGTGAAACCTCGTTGACGGCTTTGAAACCGCCGTAGGTCTTGACGAGATCTTTGAGGACCACGTGGGCCATCGGCAACTCCCTAGTGCTTGACCGCGCCTTCTGTAAGGGCGCGTACGAAGTATCGTTGCAGGACGAGGAAGAGGACCACGACGGGCACGCTCATCATAAAGCTGGCCGCCATCAGGCCTGGAAAGTCCGTGGTATTTTCCGAGAAGAAGCGCTGGATGCCGACCGGCAGGGTCAACTGCTCGTTCTTGGAGAGGAAGGTGTAGGCGTAGATGTACTCGTTCCACGCGCCGATGAAGGAATAGATGGCGGTGGCGATGATTCCCGGCGCAGAGAGCGGCATCACGATCAAGATGAAGGCCTGAAACCGCGTCGCTCCGTCGATGCGCGCCGCCTGCTCGAGCTGGATCGGGATGTTGTCGTAGAAGCCCTTGAGCAGCCAGATCGCCAGCGGCAGTCCAAAAGTGAGGTAGGTGAGCACAAGCGACCCATGCGTGTTAACCAGCCCGATCGCGCGCATCAGGATGAAGAGCGGCACGAGAAAGATCACCGCCGGGAACATGTTGCGCAGCAATACGGCGAAGAACAGGAAGTTCCGGCCCGGGAAGGTGAAGCGCGAAAAAGCGTAGGCCGCGGGGACCGCCACGATCACCGAAAGGACCGTCGTGGCGGTGGAAACGAAAAGGCTGTTCCAGAAGAAGCGGAGGAAGTCCTGGCCGACGCTGTTCTGCGGATCGAGCAGCTTCTGGTAACTGGCAAGGGTAGGCTGATCGGGCCACCATTGCGGCGGGAATTGCATCGCCGCGAAGCCGGACTTGATCGAGGTGAGCAGCATCCAGATCATCGGCAACGCGGTGTAAAGCAGCATGAACACCAGGAAGACGCGCCCGCCCCACCGCCATCCGTCGACGCGCATGCGGCGACTGGTCTGGTCCCGAGGGGCTGTCTCGGCAATCGTGCTCATGCGCTCCCATCCTTCCTCTCGTTGCCGCCGAGCGCACGGACGTAGAAGTAGCCGAGCGTCATCAGGATGAGGAACAGAAGCACCGAATAGGCCGATGCCACGCCCCAGCGCTGGCGGCCGAAGGCAAGCTCATAAATGTGGGTGATCCAGATATGCGATGCGTTCGACGGGCCGCCGCCGGTCATGATCCAGGGGATGATGAAGGAATTGAAGTTGGCCACTGCCAGCAGCAGGATCGTCACCGTCGAGACATTTCTCAAGTGCGGGAAAGTTACGTGCCAGAAGCGCTGCCATGCATTGGCTCCGTCGACTTTTGCGGCGCGCAGCAACTGGTCGGGGACTGTCTGCAGGCCGGCCATCATCATGATCATGGCGAACGGAAACTCACGCCAGATATTGACGACGATCAGGGAGGGCAGCACCGTGCCGACGCTGTCGATGAAGTTCGGCGGTCGGTCGGCCAATCCGAGTTCGACCAGCACCGCGCCGATGATCCCAAAATCCGAATGGTAGATCCACTTCCAGATATAGGAGGCGGCGACCGCGCTGATGACCCAGGGAATGATCAGGATAGCGCGCAGGACACCACGGCCGATAAAGTCGCGATGGAGCGCCAGCGCGGTGGCAAAGCCCAGGACAAAGGAGATGAAAGTGGATCCCAGCGTCCAGATAAGAGTGTTCCAGGTGACCTTCCAGAACACCTCGCTGGTGAGAATGGCCGTGTAGTTATCGAGACCGATGAAATTCTTGTCCCGGAGCTGCAGGCCAGGCGGCGTATTGAAGAACGACAGCTCGATCGTGTAGTAGATTGGATAGGCAATGACGATCAGCATCACGACGATCGCCGGGAGGACGTACGCGTAGTCAGCGCGATGCTCCCAGATATTGCGCAGCAGGCGCGAGCTACCGGGTTGCAATTCTCGCCTAGCCTCTTTCTGGCCGGTCGCGATCGTCACTTTGGCGTGCCTTGTTTTTCGGAGCGAACCGGCCACGCTCGCGGCGCAGCCGGTCGGATCGCAGGTCAGGCTTCGGCTAGAGTCCGCCGCCCATCAGGTCTTTTACTTTCTTGGCGGCATCGTCCGCTGCCTGGTCGACGGTCATCGCTCCGGTTAGGGCATTCTGCAGCATGTCTGGGACGATGATGTTCATGATCTCGGGAGACTGCGGCAGGGCTGGGAACGGGATGCCGTATGGCAGCATCGAAGTCGTGACATCGAGGAACTTTATGTTGTCCAGACGCTCCTTCATCCATTTGGTCTTGAAGCCGTTAAGGTTGCCCGGGTTCGATCCGGCATAGGCCATCTTCAGCGACCATTCGGGACTCGTCCACATGCAGATGATGGCCTTTGCCGCCGGCTCGTCTACCTTGCCGCCCTCCACATATTCGGGCTTCAGGATGTGAATGTTCGAGCCACCGAACACCACCGCCCGCTTGCCGTCGGGGCCGGTCGGAATGAGCCCGTAGCGCATGTTGTCGATGACCGTCTGCGCCTTGTCCTTGTCGGTGCCCGTCGCCTTCTTCTGCAGGTCGAGCATGACGTTGTAGTCGGACGGGTGCGAGATCATCATGCCGAGCTGGCCGGCCAGGAACAGCGGCTGGTTATCGGCCTGCTGGTTCGTGAGTGCCGAAACCGGAACCGATTTGTCCCGAACATACATGTCGTAGGAGGCCTGCAGCGCGGCCTTGCTCTGCGGGCTGTCGAGCTCGATCTGCTTATAGGTCGGGTTCGCCGTGGCTTCGTCGAAGACCCCGCCGCCATAGGCCCACAGCTGCGGCATGAAGCGATAGGGCGTATTGCCGGCGTTCTTGCGAGCTACGAGGCCATAACCGGCAATGCCGAGCTTGTCGTGGATTTGCTTGGAATACTTCACGACGTCGTCCCAGGTTGCCGGAGGCTTGTCCGGATCGAGGCCCGCACGCTTGAAGATGTCGGCGTTCCAGATGAAAGCCATCGTCTCGTTATTGGTTGGAATGCCGTAGGTCACGCCGTCCCAGGTAACGGCCTTCAGGGCGCCGGGCCAGAAATCCTCGGTCGAATACCCCACATCCTCGGGCTTGAGCGGCTGCAGATAGCCCTTCGAGGCGAACTCGGTACCACCCAGGATTTGCAGGCGGACCGCCATCGGCGCTGCATTGCCTAGGAGCGCCGTGCGGAACTTGTCGAGGAGGTCGTTGTAGGTGAGGGCCTGTTCCTCGAGCTGGATGTTCGGATATGTCTTGCGGAAGGTTGCGAAGAAATCCTTGTAGTATTGGCGCAGGAGGTCGGGGTCGCCCTCGAATACGCCCTGGTACCAGAAAGTCAGTCGCCCCTTGTAGTCGAGCGGGGTGACCTTGGCGCAATCGCCCGCCGTGTCAAAATCCTGCGTGCCCGCAATCGAGCGCACATATTCCGGCGACCACTTGCTCAAGTCGACCGGCGGCGCGCCCAGCGCCGGTGCCGACATCAACGATGCCACTAAAGCAGTGGAGACAGCGCCGCGCAGGACGGCACCGCCGAGTGTAATCCTCGTCATAGGTATCCTCCAGGTTCTCTCCCACGCCGCTTCGCTCCGAGGCAAGCGGTCCTTGCTCGTTCGGCCGCGGGGCATCTGCTTCGTGTATCCCATCGGCCATATTGTACGTTTTCAGATCGTGAATTGTCTGTCAACGCGTTGGATCGTACATTGTTTACCGAAACTTTGCATGATAATCGGATAGAGTGTGTATTAATCCAGGGAGCGGGGCCTTGGCCGAACCAACCGATTTTAAAGCCAAACCACCTGCGGGAATTGACCCCATAGGGGCTTCCAGCGAAGGCGCCTCGCTTTACGAACTGATCAGGGAAGACATCATTGAGGGGCGGCTCGCCGCCAACGAACGCCTTGTGGTCACCGATCTCGCCCGGCGCCACGGCACCTCGACCAACCCCGTGCGCGAGGCCCTGCAGCTGTTGCGCGGCGAGGGCTTTGTCATCTTTGCCCCCAACCGGGGCGCGCGCGTCCGGCCTATAGATCAGGAATTTGTCCGCGATATCTACGAGATCGGCGTTCTCATCGAGCCGGCCCTGACGCGCTGGTTTGTGAACATGGCCACCGGCGAGGACATCGCCGAACTCGAACGTATCCAGGGCCTGATCGAAGAGAACAACTTTGCCGACACATTCAGGCATAGTGAGCTGGATACCGCCTTCCACACCGTGATGTACCAGCGGCACTACAACCGCCATGCCGCCGAGCTTTGGTGGAAGCATCGGGAAGTGCTGCGAGCCGTGAGCCGGCGTTTCGATTTCACCCTCGCGCGACGTGCCGCGATCATTCGCGAGCACCGCGAGCTCATCGCGCTCGTAAAGGCGGGAGATGCCGACAAGGCGGCCGAACTCGTTGCCCGCCATGTCGAGGGCTCCGGCCGGCACATCCTCGAACATATGCGGGCCCGCAACGCCGCACGGGCCGGATAGAACACCCGGTCCGGAACATCTTCAGCCCGGCCATTCAGACAAAGGTAGTTGAGATGAAATCACGAGCATACGGCCGTGGCTGATCAAGTCCGCTGCTTCTTACTGGGGAGAGTACCTGTTCGTCGAAGTGACGACCGACGAGGGGGTGAGCGGCTGGGGAGAAATCACCACCACAACAAAGCTGGCCAACCGCGCTCTCTGCACGATCCTGCGGCAGATCGGTGCCGCCATGACAGGTGAGGATCCCGCGCGTATCGAATATCTCTGGCACAAGATCTTCCGCAGCTTCACCTACATGGGCAGCCGCGGCGCCGCCGTCGAATGCGTGAGCGCCATCGACATAGCTCTCTGGGACATCCGCGGCAAAGTCCTCGGCAAGCCGATCTACGAGTTGCTGGGCGGATCAGTGCGCGATGAGATCGCCCTCTACACCCACCCCAACCAGGCCAAATTCACCAGCAAGGAAGCTGTGGTCCGGGAAATTCAGGACATCGTCCAGTCCGGACACACTGCGCTCAAGTTCGATCCTTTCCCCCACCAGGGCCGCATCGCCGATGGCCTGTCGCGCGAACGGCGGGACGGCTACCTCGATGGCAGCATGACCCGCAAGGACGAGCGCGAAGCGGCCGAGCTCACGGCTCTGATCCGCGAAACGGCGGGCCCTGATGTCGACATTCTCATCGATGCGCACGGCCGCTTCGACGTTCCGACCGCCATTCGCCTCTGTCGAAGCCTCGAGGAAGCCGGCCAGATCGACTGGTTCGAGGAGCCGTGCCCGCCCGAGAGCCTTAACGCCCTCAAGCAGGTGCGTGAGAAGGTCAGCGCCGCTATCTCGTGGGGCGAGCGCGGCCACACGAAGTGGGATTTCGTGCCGGTACTCGAGAACAAGCTCGCCGACTACATCATGCCGGACGTCACCTGGACCGGCGGCATTACCGAGCTCAAGAAGATTTCCGCCCTATGCGAAGCCTACTACGTCCCGGTCTCGCCGCATGACGCCGCGGGTCCAATCAACGTGGTTGCGGGAGCGCAGGTGATGATGACCGTTCCCAACTTCTACAAACTCGAAACGTCGGAGTGGAACCTGGGCAAATACGATCATCTCATCGACAGACCGCTCGATGTTTCGAACGGCAGCCTCAAGCTGACGTCGAAACCCGGTCTCGGTGTCGAGATGAACCACGACTACCTTCAGGCCCATGAGATTGAGCTGAGCTAGCAACGCGCTCTATGTCGGCTCGCGTGCGGGAATACCCCCGCCGACTAGAACGAGGATAAGTCATGCCAAGAACGAGTGGAGCCGGCGAGACCCTCAATCGGGTGAACACGAACTCCAAGCCGTCCGACCTTCGCATCACCGACATGCGGGTAGCCGAAATCGTCGGCGCGCCGTTCACCTCAGCGCTGCTCAAGATCTACACCAACCAAGGGATCGTCGGGCTTGGCGAGGTGCGCGACGGCGCCAGCGCCACCTATGCGCTGATGCTGAAGAGCCGGTTGCTTGGCGAGAACCCTTGCGACATCGATCGCCTGTTTCGCCGCATCAAGCAGTTCGGCGGGCACGGCCGGCAAGGCGGCGGCGTCTCGGCGGTCGAAATCGCATTGTGGGATCTCGCCGGCAAAGCCTACGGCGTCCCTATCTACCAGATGCTCGGCGGCCGGTTTCGGGAGAAGGTGCGCGTCTATTGCGATACCGATGCGGAAAAGCCGAGCGGCACCGAAACCGGAAAGCGCCTCAAGGAGCGCATGAAGCGCGGTTTCACCTTCCTCAAGATGGACCTGGGCTTGATGCAGATCGCCCATGTCCCGGGTGCTGTGGTCGCACCCGCCGGCGCGCTCGAAGGGTTTCACGCCAATCCGCGCGCCCGTGGCGGCACGCTCGAGGAGCGCAAGGCCCGCAATCTCGCCTACGATGCGCAGAACGTGCAGCACCCGTTCAACGGCCTGCATTTCACCGAAAAGGGGATCGACCTGCTCGAGCAGTACATTCACGAGGTTCGCGAGGTCATCGGATACGAGATCCCGCTGGCCATCGACCATGTCGGGCACATCTCGCTGCAGGACGGCATACGCCTGTCGCGCCGCATCGAGAAATACGTTCCTGCTTGGCTCGAGGACGTGATCCCGTGGCAGTACACCGAGCAGTACCGGCAGCTGCAGGCCGCCACCACCGTGCCGATCTGCACCGGAGAGGACATCTACCTTAAGGAGGGCTTCGAGCCTCTGCTCAAGAGTGGCGGCCTCTCCATTGTCCACCCGGACCTGCTCACCAGCGGAGGCATCCTCGAGACCAAGAAGATCGGCGACATGGCGCAGGACCACGGCGTCGCCATGGCGATCCACATGGCAGAAAGCCCGATCGCCGCAATGGCCGCCGCACATGTCGCCACCGCGACCGAAAACTTCATGGCGCTCGAATACCACTCCGCCGATGTCAACTGGTGGGACGATATCGTCACCGGCCTGCCCAAGCCGCTCGTGAGGGACGGCTTCATCACTGTTCTGGACAAGCCGGGCCTGGGGATTGACGACGTGGTCGACGAGGTAATCTCGCTGCACCTGCAACCGGGTGTCACGGGGATATGGCAATCCACCGAGCATTGGAACAATGAATATAGCTGGGACCGGACCTGGAGTTAGCCCAGACCCCTTCCCTCATTCCCCCAGGCTCGCAGGGCCAACTACCGACCATTCGTGTCGACCTCTCCCAAGGGAGAGGCGAAGAAAGAAACGGACGAAACCATGATCTACGAACTGCGTATCTATGACTGCCTGCCGGGTAGGCTGCCGGCTTTGCTCAAGCGCTTTTCCGACCAAACGCTGGCCATCTGGGAGAGGCATGGCATCCGCCAAGCCGGGCTTTTTCACCACGGCGATCGGCGAAAGCAGCAATCGCCTCACCTATTTCCTCGCCTGGGAATCGCTGGCCGAGCGTGAGGCGAAATGGGCGACTTTCGTCACCGATCCGGCATGGCACAGGGCCCGGGACGAGTCCGAGCGCGACGGGCAGATCATTGCCAATATAAGCAGCCAGCTGCTCACGCCGACAGCTTTCTCGTCTGTGAAATAGGACTGCGCCATGAAGATCACCGACCTGCGCTGTGCTGTTATCGGCAAGCACCCGATCGTCCGCATCGTGACCGACGAGAGCCTCTATGGCCTTGGCGAAGTCGAGTTCACCAAGACCTACCTCAAGCCCTTTGTGCTGCATTTCCGCGAGGCGCTGATCGGCGAGGACCCGACCGATGTCGAGCGCGTGATGCTGAAGATCCGCCAGCGCGGCTCGTTCAAGCCCTATGGCGCCGCCGTCTCCGCCATCGAGCATGCCTTGTGGGACATCGCCGGCAAGGCGGCCGGCGTTCCGGTCTACAAGCTGCTCGGCGGCAAGGTGCGCGACAAGGTGCGTGTCTACAACGGCTCGATCCGTCAGAAGCGCGCCGGCGACCGGCCGGAGGACTACGCCGCCGACGTCAAATGGATGATGGAGCAGCCGCAGAACTTCTTCATGATCAAGCAAGGAATCTCGTTCCACTCCAACATGAAGGACACCGTCGAGGGCTTCCATTACGGCGTGACGCAGAAGAAGGCCGGCTACCACGGCGCCATGGATCAGGGAGTGATCAGCGAGCGCGGTTTCAATCACATGCTCAACTGCGTGATCGCGATGAAGGAAGTGCTGGGCGACAAGGTCAGTCTGGCGCTCGACTGCGGTCCGGGCTGGATGCTGCCCGATGCGATCAAGTTCGCTCGCGCGGTCGAGAAGTACAATCTGATGTGGCTCGAGGACATGCTGACTGGCGACTACGTGCCGTGGGTCAATCCGCAGGCCTATCGGGAGCTGACGACCTCCACCTCGACGCCAATCCATACTGGCGAGCAGATCTACCTGCGGCACAATTTCAAGGAACTGATCGAGACGCAGGCGGTGCGTGTCATCGGCCCCGATCCGGCCGATGTCGGCGGCATTGCGGAGCTCAAATGGGTCGCCGAGCACGCCTATATGCACTCGATCCTGATGGCGCCGCACGGTACCGCGAACGGCCTGCTCGGCCTCGGCGCGCTGATCAATGTCTGCGCCACCTTGCCCGCCAACTACATCGCCTTCGAGTATCCGAGCGCTTCCGACCCCTGGTGGGAGGACCTCGTAATCGGCCTGCCGCCGCAGATCGTGACGGACAGCATGGTGGACCTGCTGGAAGCGCCGGGACTTGGCCTCGATATCGACGCCGAAGCGGCCAGGAAGTATCTCAGGGAAGAGGATGCGGCCTTCTTCGACTGAACTGTCCTTCCTTCGCCACCCTGCACCACGCGCGGGGCAGATGCGGCCCCTCCATCATTGACGGCACCAGCAATTGGTTATGCGGCACCTGCCGCGTCCGCACGTGGTCGGACAAACTGTCCGCCTGGCTCGCTGAATATCGAACGGCAGTCATAGGGACCGCTTTCGGTCGAAGCTCCGGCCTCAGGTCTTGGTGAAGCCCAACTGCCGAACTGGGCCATGGTCATAGGAGCTTTTTTCGATCGGCGGCACGGTGCGCCCGCAAGCCAGATATGTTCCAGAAATCAGGAATATCATCAGCGTTGAATCAAGAATGTCGTGGCCGACAAGAATGCCGGCCAGCCCGCCAACAAAGTATACTATGACGGTGACGACGATCATCGTCGGCGCGAACCGAGAAAGGACGGCTTTCGTCGTCTCGACGCAGTCGGTGTCGTAGTCCAGCGCCTGGACCTTCGCCGCCCCAAGCCGAAGGGTGGCCGCCGAGTGCAAACCCGATCCGCAGCCGATATCCAGAAAGGTCTTGTCCTTCACATCGCCGACGAGGCGGCTAAGGTCTTCGCAAGCGCGATCCAGGTGTTCCTGCTCGAAGCGCTCCGCGAGCTCAGACCAGTTGCGGCCGAAATCATAGCGCGCGTTCATGGACTTTCACCCGTCGTCCGCCGAAGCTGTCGATCATACCCGATAGAATTCCCGATACCATTTCACGAAACGCGGAACCCCGATCTCGATCGGAATCCCTGGTTTGAATCCAGTCGCCTCCTCGAGCGAGCTGACATCGGCGGAAGTTGACGGAACGTCGCCCGGCTGGATCGGCATCAGGTTGCGGTTTGCCTTGCGCCCGAGCGCGTCTTCCAACACTTCGATCAGCCGGTTCAGTTGAACGGGTGAATTGCCGCCAATGTTGTGGATCCTGAACGGCGCGTTGCTGGTTGCCGGATCCGGCGCGGCACTTTTCCAATCAGGGTTGGATGTCGCGGGCTGCCGCATGACGCGGACAATGCCTTCAACAATGTCGTCGATATAAGTGAAATCCCGCTGCATGTTGCCATAGTTGAAGACGTCGATCGGCTCGCCGGCGAGGATGGCCTTGGCGAAGATGAACAGAGCCATGTCCGGCCGTCCCCAAGGACCATAGACGGTGAAGAAGCGCAGTCCGGTCGTCGGCAGTCCGAACAGATGGCTGTAGGTGTGCGCCATAAGCTCGTTGGCCTTCTTGCTTGCCGCATAGAGGCTGAGCGGATGGTCGGCAGAATCGTGAACGGAGAACGGCATTCGTGTACTGCCGCCATAGATCGAGCTGGAGGAGGCATAGACCAGATGGCCAACCGAGGCGTGCCGGCATCCTTCGAGGATATTGAGAAAGCCGCTGAGATTGCTTTCCGCATAGGCGTGCGGGTTGGTCAGCGAATAGCGCACGCCGGCTTGAGCCGCGAGATTGACGACGACCTCCGGCGCGGCCGACAGAAACAGCGCCGAAATACGGTCGCGCTCCGTGAGATCGACATGCTCGAACCGAAAGTTCGGAAACCCGTTCAGCCGGTCGAGTCGCGCCCGCTTCAGGGTGACGTCGTAGTACTCGTTCATGGAATCGAGTCCGACGACCTGCCGGCCATCGGAGAGCAGTCTCTGACAGAGATGAAAACCGATGAAACCGGCCGCGCCGGTGATCAGAATTGGCCTGCTTGATGTCACTGCTTATCCCCAGCGTCGATTCGGGCCGAGCCTCACAGGCTCCAATATCTTATCGTGCCAGGAATTTCATTCGGCTTGAAGGCAGACTTGATGTCGAACAGCGTTCCACCTGGCCTGATCATCTGAAAAATGCGGGACTTCCCACCTTCCAGATATTGCTTGTGAGGAACCGCCAGAACAAGCGCCTGCAAATCTTTTATTTCCTCAATCGGCAGGATTGTTTCGCCATGGTCGCGTCGAGCGGTTTCGGCATCGGCAAGCGGGTCGTGGACTTTGGGGACAATGCCGAACTGCCGTAGTTCCCTGACCATGTCGAAAACGCGGCTGTTGCGCAAATCCGGCACGTCCTCCTTGAAGGTCAGCCCGAGAATGCCGATGGAAGCTCCTTTGACGGGCATGTCCGAGCGGATCAGCTGCTTGACGACCTGTTGGGCAACAAAGGCTCCCATCCCGTCATTGATACGACGACCGGCGAGGATGATCTGCGGATGGTATCCCTCAGCCTCTGCCTTGGCGGTCAGATAGTATGGATCGACGCTGATGCAGTGGCCACCCACGAAACCCGGCTTGAAGGGAAGAAAGTTCCACTTTGTCGACGCGGCATCGAGGACATCCTGAGTCCGAATCTCGAGCCGCTCGAAGATCATTGCCAGTTCATTCATCAGTGCGATGTTCAGATCGCGCTGGGTGTTCTCGATAACTTTCGCTGCCTCGGCCACCTTGATCGAGGGGGCGCGGTAGACACCGGCATCGATGATGCGGCCGTAGATATCCGCCACGCGCTCCAGCGTCTCGGTATTCTCGCCAGAGACGACTTTGACGATCCGTTGCAGCGAGTGTTCACGATCGCCAGGGTTGGCTCGTTCTGGCGAATAGCCAAGCGTGAAGCCATGAGGGTGCCTAAGACCTGAAATCCGCTCGATGATCGGCCCGCAGAAATCTTCCGTCACGCCTGGATAGACCGTCGATTCGAAGACGACGACCGCGCCCTTCTCAATCGCTTCCCCGACAAGTTCGGATGCCAACTTCAGAGAAGCAAGATCGGGGGCGCGGTTGATATCGATAGGGGTCGGCACGGCGACGATGAAGAACGTCGCGCCTTTCAACATCTTTCGGTCGGCGGTGAGGACGATCGACGTTTCCTTGAGCGCCGTTGCGTCGACCTCTCCCGTGCGATCGATGCCGTCGCGCAGTTCGTTGATCCGACGTTCGCTGATATCAAACGCAATCGTTCCTGGGAAAACCTTTCCAAACGCGACAGCTACCGGCAAGCCGACATAGCCTAACCCGATTACAGCAATGCGTTCGGACATCCGCAGATTTCCTCAGGTCATTTATTGAGTCGAGGCGCTTGTATGGCAGGCGGTGTTTCAATTCAACGATGCGCCATTGCGAAGGAGAAGTCTCCACTCAACCCTGGATCGGCGGCACGGACCACCTCGGCCCTACTCTGCTGCGGGTCGGCGTAAGCGCCAAGACCCTGCCAGTTCTGTACGGAACAATGGCGCTCGCGATAGGCTTGGCATTCACTGCGTGGCAGAGTTCATAGAGCCAATGGGCAGGAGGCCCCGGGCCGTCTTCCGCTGGCGAGACTGTCAACGACAATGCCTGCTCGAGTAAGCGAACGAGGCGTGTTCGTGCACCGCCGTAAGCGCCAGCACCTGCGACTTCGCAATGCGTCGCGCTATCGAAGACAGGCGAGTGTCTGAAGCGGTTCTTGTTCGAGTTGCCGGTCAAAAAGAAACCCCGGCTGCAGCGGTTGGGTGGGGGACACTGGCAGCCGAGGTCAATGGGTTTTCCTGGAATTGTGGCGCCATTTCCTCCGGGTCGCAAATCTCCACCATGAGGTCGAGACAGGCCCGCGCGCAGCTTTGGGACGCTGAATTGCCTCGCTACAATTTAAGGTTGTCATCCTTTCGGCTAATTTAGCCACCTAAGATATAATTACCAAATTGTTAACCCGGATTAATGCACCTTTTCCACAGCATCGTAGTATGCATTTGAGGCTGGATTACCTCAATGGAGCGGGGGTGCCATACGTCCGTGGGTTGGGCCGGCGTATGCACTACTCCTTGAATCTATTCCTCAGTTGACAACCAGTTGCCCGACACACGGTAGGAACGAGCGTATCAGTTCATGCCTCTGACAAGCCTTGCGAGGGTCAAGATATAAAGGGGGAGCGAGCAAAGTCAGCGGCGGAGAGGAGTAAATAAGGCGATGGGACATGCTCAAATTTCCGATTCTTGGAAGGACGCGACGGGGTTACAGAACGGGCATCTGACGGACGTGAACGGGCTCGGCACGCCCGCTCTCGAAGACGGACATCAGACCGAAGGCCTGGTCGTAATTGTGGACAAGCGAGCGCTCGAGCGCGAATGCCTTGCTCGAGGCCTTATCGAACATAATCCGGCTTTGCGCGTCAGCGCCGTCGGATCTCTTGACGAGATCCAGCACATTGCCAGCGGGGCGGAGCCATCCGCCATTCTCGTTATTCTCGGGGCCAGAAAGGTTACCGACCAAAGCGTTCGGGCGGAACTTGTGCACCTCATCTCCGAGGTTGGCGCCGTGCCAGTAATCGTCGTGGTGGATTCCGACGAGCCAGGGGAGATTCTTGCGGCTCTCGAATGCGGCGCCCGTGGCTACATTCCCACGAGTGTGAAGGTGAAGGTCGCTGCCGAGGCCATCGGTCTCGCCCGCGCCGGAGGAATCTTCGTGCCCGCCAGCTGCGTGCTGGCGCTACGCGAGGTCATCCATTCGACCGCAAACGGGGCCCGTCCGCTTGCCGGCATGTTCACCTTGCGCGAGGCCGCGGTCGTGGAGGCGCTCAGGAAAGGCAAGGCCAACAAGATCATTGCCTATGAGCTCAACCTCTGCGAGAGCACCGTCAAGGTCCATATCCGCAACATCATGAAAAAGTTGAAAGCTACGAACCGCACGGAGGTAGCCTACAAACTTAGACAGATGATGCTTTGAAGGCTGCCCGGTCTAAAGCGCGTCGCGCTGAAACGGATTCACGCGACGCGCTTTAGATCTTTGTTTTTATGCATGTCGTTTTCGCAAAACCGCTGCACACTTTTGCGCGACATGCATTAGCGCCTGGCAATAGAACGACCGGCACGCCAATGCTCGGACGTGGAGGCGGACCTCTTTCAGGTCCACCCTCCACGTCTCAGGTTCAGAAGTTTGAACGATCCCTCCGGGCCCATGAAACGAATACGCTCAGGCCGATGTGCAGGCATGTTCCCGGTCGAGCGATCCTGCCTTCACGAGAAATCCAACGCTGTCTCCGCCCAACTCCGCATCGCGATATGCGGCTTCGGCGGCCTTCAGGCCCCCCGTCAGTCTGCGGATCACCGGAGCCGCTCCGAGTATCTCGAGCGGCAGGCCCAGCTCGCCGCGGTTGGGGCGCTTCGGCGGCCAAACCTTGAGGCCGAAATAGCTGGCTGCCGAGCGGTCGATCCCGCCGCTGAACTGCACCAGCAGCGCCTGGCGCGATCTCCTGGCAATACGGCCCAGGCTGTTGATGTCCATTGGCGGTTTGGCCGAGGGCCTCATCGCGACGATGATCACCTCCCATGCATCATCGGTCAGCAGCACCGGATGCGAAAAAACACTGACTCTTGCCCCACGCTCCTCGAGCATATGCTCGAGGAATGGCGCGCAGGGCGTGTCGCAGACGATGGCGAACCTCGAGGCACGCTGGTCGACGCCGGCATCCTCGAGCAAGACCCGGCACAGCCGCGCGAATTCCGGCAGCAGGCCTATGGCCGGGTGGCTGAGATTTGGAGCCGCAACCTTGATGCCGGCCTCGTCACAGGCGTCGAAGTCCAAAACGCCTGGCCGAAGCTCCCAAGGTTCAGCCATGAGCGAAACAACCGCATGAGAGGGCAAGAGCTCGATGAGCGATCTCGAAATCGGCCCGACCTGGGGACAATTCGTGATGATGTCGACGTCCTGCCATTTGCGGCTTTCGATGCGGTTTGTCACTTCCACGCGTTCGGCGACCTTGGCGTATTCGGCAAATGTCAACGTCGCATCTGCGGCTGCCGCCAGGCTCGGATGTCTGGAGGATACGCGAGTGAGTGCAACGACACGGTCGGCATTGGCGAGCGCCGCGGCCGTCGCAGTCACTGCTTGATATCCTGTCGCAGCGCCGACCACGACGGTGAGGCCTGAGAGATCGAGATCGAGCAAGCCTATCTGCTTGCGCACGATAGCAAGTGTTTCCGCACGGTCGATCTCGGGAAGATGACGAGCAGCCGGTCTTGCGGGGAAATCACGGGACCAAGGCTTCAGAACGGGCGCCACGTTACGTGCTCTCCACTATCAGGCAGGCTGGCATTCCTTGACGCGGAAGATCTGCCCGTCGGATCTCGTCCGGACGCGACGCGCTTGCTTTTCATCCATCGCATTGCCATGCGGCTTTGCCGGCTTGCATTCGGCAAAAGTGGCCCCAGACACTCTCTCAGCATCCTCGCCACGAGAGGTAGGGCCCGAATTCAGTCGGCGCTCTCGACCGCCGGTGCCGAACCAGTTCCAATTCGTCGATCACGCAATACAGTCGAACTTGCCCGAACCGCTACTGCAGAAAACGGGTGCCCGGTGATACGCCGTTTGATCAGAAGGCTTATCGATACCGCGCCGGCAATGCGCGGTTCAGGCTAAGGGGGTAACCGGTACCAGATACGGCGCTACCTCCTTTGCGGTTCTTGCCGGGAATGAGCCGCCGCTGTGAAGTTGATTGTTGAAACCAGCCGTATTCCCTGGCGAAGCTCATGACAATCAGCGCATTTGATATGAACCCCCGCAGGCCCGGCATCCGCGTCGGCCAAAACCATCGTCCGCTTGGGGGACGGCCCAAGAGGATCATGGACGTGACCGTCGCATCGGTCGCGCTTGTCCTTGCCGCACCGATTATGCTTGTGGTTGCCCTCTTGATATTGGTGACCGACGGTGGACCGGCGATATTCTCCCACACCCGGATCGGCTTCAACGGCAAGCGTTTCGCCTGCTACAAGTTCAGGACCATGGTCGCCAACTCCCAGCAGGTTCTGGCCGACTATCTTGCGAGCAATCCCGAAGCCGCCAAGGAGTGGGAGCAGAATTTGAAATTCAGAAACGATCCGCGCGTCACATTCCTGGGGCACATCCTCAGGAAGTCGAGCCTGGATGAGTTGCCTCAGCTCATCAACGTGCTGCGCGGCGACATGAGTTGCGTCGGCCCTCGACCGGTCGTCCCCGATGAACTGCAACGTTACGGCGCCTGTGCGATCGACTACCTTCGAACCCGGCCCGGTCTGACCGGCGCGTGGCAGGTGACGGGCAGGGACGCAATAGATTATCCAGGCCGTGTCTCTATCGACAGCCGCTACGTGCGAAACTGGTCCATATGGGCCGATGTCGTCATTCTCATCCGGACGGTCTTCGCCGTGATGAGATTCGATCATGCGTCTTGATCGGCGAGAAAGGCAGCGAACCTAGGGCGGCACGGCCGCGTCGAACAGGTCCGGCGCCGGCCGTCATTGCTCATGGGTCATGCCGCGACGCCACACGACGCCGAGGAAGACGCCGAGCAGGTAGGCGCACTGCAGCGTGACGACGAAAAGCAGGATCGAAAGCAGACGGTCCCAGTCGAACAAGCTGCCGATGCCGCCTGCAGCCGCGCCGAACGCGACAATCACCGCGGTCATGACGATGAGCGCCGGTGCCCGAACACGAAATCCGAGCAAAATGCCGATCACTCCGACGGCGACAAGGCCCCAAAGCACGGCGATCTCCTATGGTGCGGAAGACTCGGTGTGCCGCGCCCAAGTCTCCCATATCTGCGAATCCCTACCAACACCCAATCCCGGCTGCGCTGCCTGACCGGCTCTCGACGTGGCAGCGGGGAACCGCGGTATCTCCGACCCTTGCACAAAAGGCGTAGGGCACCTTGTCCGGATGCTCCGGTTTCGCTCATTCCCTTGTCCACCGGCTGCGCCTACGCTGCTCATGAAATAGGTACGCGGAGTATTCACCCGCGGTGCGGCAGCGCGCCTTCAATCCGGCATTGGCGCGCAGTTGCTGCATAGCGCTTTCGGCGTGATGTCCATCCATGCTGCAGACATCCATTCTTTTGCTTATCGTTTCGATATGGTTCCCCGGCGCCACTCGGATAGCCGGCACCGATGGCTCGCTTTCCTTTTTGCTGGCTTTGTTCTGCGCCGTGCTGAGCATCGTTCCCTACGCCGAAACGACAAGACGCCTTCATCGGACTGACGCAGCCCTGGCGACTGCCGTGCTGACGATGTCTGCTGTCATCATGATTCTGTCCCTGCTGTCGGCACTTTACGCGGACAATCCGATCAGGACCATGCGCGCGGTCTTCGCGCAGGTGTTTGGTTTCGCCATTATTCCAACGATTGCAGTGATCGCCACGAGGCCCAGGGGGTTCGAGGCAATCGACAGGATTGGGATGGCCATGGTCATCATGGTTGCTGTTACATCCTGCCTTGTCGCTGTCGGGCTGGGCGACGCTCGATTCGCCGATCGGGCGGAAGGCTATTTCAAGCATGCAAACCAGCTCGGAATTGCCTTGTCGGCCGGTCTGCCGCTTGTCGCTGCGAAGCTGGTCGCTTCTCGAAGGCACCGAATCCTCCTCTCGGGTTGTCTGCTCGCGGGACTCCTGGGTCTGGTTAAATCGGGATCCAAGACGAATTTCGTCCTTGGCGTCGCAGGTCTCGGTACGTTCTTTGGGCTATACAGTATCTATCTGGTGATAAGGAAGCAGCGGCCAATAACAGTGATCGCGGGGGTGGTTGCCGCTCCGATATTATTCCAAGCGAGCTTGGCGACATTGCAGTTCCTAAATCCGCGAGCCTACAAGCTGCTGTCACTTCAGCTTTCCGGCGGTGAGGCGCATTCGATCGTGTCGCGGCAACGACTGTGGTCCATATCGATCGATCTCGGCCTAGCGCATCCGTTCATGGGCGTGGGGGCAGGGCAGTGGGTGGAAGACATCGCTCCGCATAGCCATAACCTGTTCATCGACTATTTTAGAACACTGGGAGTGCCTGGCTTCGCGTTGGTATTGACTATCGTTGTGCTGGTCGTGGCATATCTGGTCTGCGCCGTTCTTCACACACTGGTCGACAAAGGGAGGGGCGATCAAGCGACCGAAGTGAATGTGATGGTGCTCGGAACGTCGGTTGCCGTGTGGAATTACCTCGTCGCGAACCAGATGAGCGATTCCTTCGGTCCGTCGACCTCGGCTTTCTTCTGGCTGCCGCTGGCTTTGCTCATATTCTACCGCGGCATGCAACGATCATTGCAGACCAGATCTAACGAGAACCCAAAGTTGTACGCCGGGACTGGGTCTCAGCTCTTCGGACACGGAAAGATAAGACAGCTTCTTCCCAGTCGTTGATCCTCCGCGAGTTAACCTCACCACCTTAATCCAATGACTTCGCAAAACGTTCGCGACCTGGCGGGAGGCCTCCCGCCAAGCCCCGAAGCACGTGTGCTTCAAACGGACATTCGATTTGTGGAATTCTTCGGTCTTCCCGGGGTCGGAAAGACAACCACCTGCAGCCTGTTGGCGAACGGCTTGCGACGGTGCGGCCCGCTGGTAGGTGACGTGCGAATGTCGCCGGGGACAAGAACTTTCATCGGCCGGCAAATCCATAGGATCGGTATTGTTGCCCCAAGAGTTAAGGATCGTGAGTTCCGTTCCCTGCTCATGCGAATAGCCCGCTTTGCCATCGAAAGCGGACAATCATCGATTGTCGATGTCGTCAGGGTCATCTGGAACATGTCGGTTCTGGTTGCCTATGTCCAGAGCGAGAGGGCACGGAAAAATACTATCACTATTATGGACCAGGGGCTGCTGCAGGGCTTCTGGTCTATTTTTTTTAAAAGCAAGCATCGGGCAACTTCCGAAAAATGGTTTGATATCCTGTGCGCTATTGGCGTCGATGACATGCTCTTTGTCCATCTGCGCGCTGAGACGGGCATGGCCCGGGATCGACTTCTGAAGAGGAGTGATCGGTCCTCGCGGATGCAAAGGGCATCTGCCGACCGCGACCTTGATCTCTGGTCGACTGCGGATCGAACTTGCCGCGAGCTGGCCGCCGATCTTGAGAGGGAAATGGGCACGGAGAATCACGTCGGCGTACTGGCGTCAGTCGACGTGGAAAGGCTGGCATCGCCCGAAGACGTGGCTGAAAGAGCGCTCGAGGCGGTGCTTTTAGGCTGTCTCGAACGACATCGGCGATACGACTCGGTCGATCGATGAGCACGTCCGTCAACTAATGAGTACGGGGATGGACCGCCGATCACTCATATGCCTTGCCGGTTTGTATCCGGTGTTTGCTCTGCTGCCCGGCTTCTGCCGGGCCGAAGGCGGACAAATGCCGGGGGGCAAGCAGCTCGTTCTGACAGGTGAGCATGGCTACGAGCAACAATCCATTCGGAATCTCGAAGCCGGAGCAACAATCGACGCTCGGAATGCTTCCTTCACAGTTGCCAACAGCAGAAACACCAATCCCAGCGCGATGATGGGCTGCGACGAGGGGACGTTGCCGGTCAATCGCTATCCAGTCGTCATCCGTAACTGCCCCGGCGTTCACTTCATCGGAGGGCGCTTCGACGGCCAGGTGCCGCTAACCTCCGATTGGCGGGATACCTACTGCAACAGCGCGGCTCTGCTTGTCAGGGACGGAACCGCCAATGCGACAATAGAAGGTGTCCGTGTGCGGCGCTGCTGGGACGCCATCCGTTTCGCCGAGCGGGCCGATGGCTTTCGCCTAAAAGGGTGCTGGTTCAGCGAAGTCAGGGATGACGCGGTGGAGAATGATTACCTCCTCAGCGGCACCGTCGAAGATTGCCTGTTCGACGGCTGTTTCTCGGGGATCAGCGTGGATCCTGCGTCAAACGACCGGGACGGAACTGGGCAAACCGTGCTGATCGACCGTACCCTCATCCGTATGCACGCCTTTCTCTCGAAGGGCGAAGTCACGCATCAGGCGCCGATCAAGGCTGTCGATCAGTCACCCAGGCTGAGGATCACGGGATCGGTTTTTGCATTGGCTTCGGCAAACATGCGCGGATTCCGTCGCCTGGAAAGAACCTGGCGGCTGGCCATCGAAAGCCGGGACAACGTGTTGCTGTGGCTGCCCGACGAGGCAATCCCGTCGGCATTGCCGATGCCGCCGTCCGGTTTCAAGGTGCTGACGGGGGCTGATGCGCGCGAATACTGGAACAAGGCGCATCTCCAGTGGGTCTCGGGACATCAGAACGTGGCCCGGTTCTCCGACGAAGCGCTGTGAGAAGGCGCACCCGGCGGCAAGTCGCCGGTCATTCTGTTCCTTAGAAATGCTTTGCAGCTTGGGCCGTCGCCACGTTTCGGCAGACGGGGAGGGGGCTATCGCGATGAATCACCACGAGGCGGTCAGCAGAACGGTGGCGCCAGGCGCTGCCGCTCACAGTCGTGCGACGTTTGTGACCCAAGGGCGGCTGGCACGCGTCAGGGGGCAAAATATCCTGTTCAGTCCATCCCAGCAGGCCGTTTTCGCCGTCAACGATACTGCCGCCGAGATCTGGCGCTCGCTGGAAGGAGGCATGCCGCCGGACGCCATCTCGGCCGAGATGGCGCGCGGCGGCGTTGATAGGCTCGAGGCAGACAGGCATGTCGAGGCCGCGCTGAGGGATTGGCAGCAGCTGAGCCTGATACGGCCTCACGCGCCGTTGTCAGCGTCGGCTCAAGAGCCTGTGAGCCAGATGGTCGCCATTGCGGGCCTTAACATGCGCATCGACTACCCGGCTGCCTGCGCGTTTCCCGCGATCACCGTATTTCGGCATCTCGAGGTGCGAAGGGAGAGGGCCGACGTCCTTCTCCAACTGGTCGATCACGACGGGCGGGTCCACCTGTTCCGGGATGGCGACTGGATTCTCTCTTGCGCGCCCGACGAGCTGCCCGTCATGCTGAAAGGGCAATTGCTGATCGAGGTTCTCGATCGCGGCGCCTACGAACTTGCTCTGCACGCGGCCGCGGTTGTCAGAAATGAACGCATCGTGCTTCTTTGCGGCAAGCCGGGCGCAGGCAAGACAACGCTGACCCTGGCGCTGGTCCATGCAGGGTTCGGTTTCGCTTCTGACGATGTCACGCTGCTGGACTCCCGGGGGCATGGCGTTGGTCTGCCGTTTGCCCCCGCCGTCAAGGCGGGAGCATGGCCGCTTGCGGCCGAGCACTACCCCGATCTCTATGCTGTCCCGGTCTGTCGCCGACCGGACCGCAGGCGTGTTCGGTTTGCGGTGCCCAGCGAGGTCGCGCCGCCTTCTCCGATACCGATCGGCTGCGTGATCCAGCTTCGTCGAGGTCGCGACGCGAAAGCTTGCCTGGAGCCGGTCGACCCAGCCGACGCATTGCGCGTCCTGCTCAACGGCGCGTTCGCGCCAGGCCGAGAGTTGAGCGGCGCCGCCTTCGACGCACTGACCCAGGTAATCGGATCGGCGGGCACCTATTGCCTGACCTATTCGAAGCTCGGCGATGCGGTGGAGCTGATCACGAAGGCATGCCGATGATGCGCAGGGGCAACGCGCTCGAGGCGTTGATCGCCGGACTTCGCGGCAGTCCGGCCGCCAGGGCCGACTGGCATGCTGTGATTGCCCTGGCCAATCGCACTCTGCTCACGCCAGACCTGTTCTCGTCCCTCGCGCGCGCCGGCCAGATCCACCGATTGCCGCAGGACGTGTACGAGTACCTTCGGTTCGTTCACGACTGCAATCGGGAGCGGAACCTGCGCTTGCGTGCCCAACTGCTTGAAGCCGTTGCGGCCCTTAATCGCCGCGGCATCGTTCCACTACTGCTCAAGGGCGCTGTTCCCCTGTTCCTTTCGCCTGTCGGCCAGGCTCCCAGCAGGATGACAAGCGACCTCGATCTGGCTGTGGAGCCGGCTGAAGAGGCGGCCGCCCAAGCCTGCCTTGAAGAACTCGGTTACGTCGACGTGGCAGGTGGCCGAGGCATGGCTCGTCAGCAGGACGCCGGAATGCTGGAACTCCGGGCGCGCCGGGCGAACGACTTTGAACCCCCTATGCTTGTCCAGCGGGACGGTTTGCGGGTGAATATTCCTCCTGTCCAGTCCCGGGCCCTGCATTGGATCGTGCACGACCTCTTGAAGGAGGGGGACTACTGGCGCGGAAGGATTGATCTCAGGCATCTTCATGACCTCGCACAATTGGCGGAGAGCGACGACGTGGACTGGGGGGCGCTGCAGGCGTCCATGTCGGACCGAAGTGCTCGCAATGCTCTCGACACCCAGCTCCTGGCCTTGCATCACTTCTTCGGAACCAGGATCCCGGCAAGATGCGCAGGGCGGCCGATCGTCCGTTTCCAGCACTGGAGACGCATCTTCACGGCAACTCACCCGATCATCGGCGCTCCGTTGCGCCTGGCCGGCAATTTGATGTGGGGAACGCGGCAGTTTCTACGTGCCGATGGCTCGGCGCGAGGAGGCTCGTCCGATCTCGCGCGGCGCATCGCTCGCACGCTGTTGATTCCAAGCGCGAAAATCTAAGCCTTTTGGTGAACTAGTACCCATGTATCGGGATGCATAAAGTAAATTGCGTGAAATTTTGGAACGCCTATGGGGAGGATTGTCATGCCAACCGAAAGCACAAAACGCTCGGAACGGACGCAGGAAACCCTGGTTTCAGAGGCTCAGGCGCGTCGGGACTTTCTGAAGAAGGCGGGGCGTTTCGCGGCGGTGACTCCACCGGCCATAACGCTTCTGCTGGGCACGAGCTTGAACTCCAGGGCGATCGCCAAATCGGGAGGAACACGCCCGGGCAATGGCTGGGGAGACACGAACCACATTCACGTTGGCCCTCCCGGCCAGACGTAAGCTTCTTGACCATCACGGTGGTCGCTGAAAGCAGCGTTTTCAGGACATAGGGTTCTAGCCCGGACCGCCTGCGGCACGCCAGAGTGCCGCAAGCGGCCCGGGCATTTGTTTGCCGGCCGCGGCCAGCCTGGCGCCTGGATGGACCGCGCCCGCGTGTCCGCGAAAGACGCGCTACGCGAGTAGCAGTGTGCTAAGGAAGTTGTCGTCGTGGAACTGATCCACGTGAACGCCAGTCAGCGTGATCTGATCACTGCCGCCTAGGGATGCCACGACATTCGAACCCTGGTTCGTGGCCACCTGCTGGAACTGGCTGACGTTGTATATGCCGAAGGCTCTGAGATCGAGGACATCGCCGGTGCCGGCGCCGGGCAGGAAATTCATGACCGTGTCCTGACCGTCACCACGGGCGAACACGAACAGGTTATGCTGGTTGCCGGCAACCAGCGTGTCGTTTCCGCGCCCGCCGATCAGCGTGTCGTTTCCGCCCAGGCCCCACAGATAGTCGGCACCGGCAGTGCCGTTCAGGACGTAGCCGCCGTTGGCGATCGTCGGAGCGCGGCCCGCCGGCGTCGGGACAAAGTAGGAATCCGTCAGCAAGCTGGTTGCGGTCGTCCCGTTGAAGCTGCTCACTTTGTAGAACTCGATCAGCATGCCCTGGTCCGTGACCGTCACCAGGTTGGCGCCGACATCGGGAACGGTTTTGCCAGCACCACCAAGGCCGGTGGTCGTGTAGGGAAGAAAGACACCGTCGCCGTTGTCGTCCCTGTTCTCCCGGTAATAATTGTGCTGATGGCCGGCAAAGACCGCGTTCACGCCCCATTGCTCGAAGGGCCACCGCATGATGGCCGTGTAGCCACTCGGGTTGAATGGCGTGTGATGGAAGTAGGCGACGTCGAAGCTCGCGTTGGAATTCGCGAGAAGGTTTTGCATCCAATGGCCCTGCACCGAAGTCGAACTGCGGCCGTCCGGCTCCTGCTTGTTGCTGTTGAGGGCGAAGAAGTGCACCGGCCCGACCTGGAAATCGTAATAACGCTCGTTGTCGGGCAGCGTGAAATAGTTCAGGTAGTTTGTGACGTTACCTTCGTTGTATTCGTGGTTGCCTAGCGTTGGAAAGAAGCGGTTGATGGCGCTGCCGCTCCCGTACGCGCCCTGATAGTTGCCTATGTAGTCATGGTATTGCTGGCCGACCGCAGCGTCCATTACCTGCGGTGCGTAGACGTTGTCGCCTATCGTGAGAATGAAGTCGACGTTCCAGGCATGGACCATCGCCGACACCGCCTTCTCGCCGGAGAGATCGGTATCGCCGTAATCACCAAAGACGGCGTACCGGTACAAGACCTGCGGCGCCGCCGTCGGAGCGACACTGACCGCATAGTCCTGCGCGGCGGTGCTCCCGTCGGACGAGGTTGCGGTGACATGGAGGTTGATTGACGGCTCGGTTGCCGCATTGAGCGTCCCCGTGGCTGAGCGCGTGATGACACCGGTATTGGCATCGATAGTGAAGCGCGTGTCGTTGATGCTGTAGGTGACCGTATCAGTTACATCGGGATCCTTGGCCGAGGCCGTGATGTGGACCAGAGTGCCCTCGGCTGCGTTTTGGGTGATCTGGTTGGCGGCAGAGTCGGCATCCTGCGGATGCTTGAAGCCGACCGGGCCGGTCGTCGGCACATAGTATTCGACGTGCAGGAGCGGGGCGCCGGCGGCGCTGCCGTCGAAGGAATTGGCCCTGCGCGTGCCGCTGCTGCCGCTGACGACGAATGCCATGTCGTTGAGTTGCAGATAGCCCGGCTGGTTGATGATCTCCTGCACGATCGGAGAGAGATCCGGGGTGCGTTCGGCAAGGCTGGCTTCATTGTTCACGGTCCAATCGGGCGGCGTCCACGTCACCGAGGCATTCGTCATCAGGCGCGAGGTGACATTGTTTGTCTCAATCTCGAAGGGGGTGGCTTCGTCGCTTTCGCCCCGGATCAGAAGCGACTCAGCGCCGGTACTGGTATTCTGGGCCTGGAACTGGATGTAGGCACTGGTGATGATGGCGTCGTAGGGAATGTCGATGCCGGTGAAGCGCATTCCAACCGTTTGGTTCTTGGTGCCACCGTACTCGATAGCCATGTCGAGATTGCTGCTGGTAAGGTCCATCCCGCCGCTGGGGCCTTGCTCGACGTCGTCGGCGCTGGCTGCGATCCTTTTCTCGAAAATCGGCCCTGTGGTCACGCTGACCGCATAGTCTTGCGCCGCGGCGCTCCCGTCGGACGAGGTCGCGGTGACATGGAGGTTGACCGACGGCTCGGTTGCCGCATTCAGCGTGCCGGTGCCAGAGCGCGCGATGACGCCGGTATTGGCATCGATAGTGAAGCGCGTGTCATTGAGGCTGTAGGTGACCGTCGAACCAGCATCGGGATCCCTGGCCGAGGCGGTGACGCCGACGCCCGTGCCCGCCACGGCGTTCTGAGCGATCCGGTTGACGGTAGCGTTGGCATCAGGCGGGGTATTGAATGCGACTGGTTCCGGGCTGTCGAGGACCGCGAGGGTGAAGCTCTGGTTGGCGGTGCTGCCGTCGGACGAGGTTGCCGTCACCGTAAGGTTGATCGACGACTGGGTCTCGAAGTCGAGCGTGCCGGTGGCCGAGCGCGTGATGACGCCGGTGCTGGAATTGATGGCGAAGCGCGTGTCATTGAGGTTGTAGGCCACAGTCGAGCCTGCGTCCGGATCCGTGGCCGAGGCGGTGATGCCGACTGCCGTGCCCGCCGCGGCGAGTTCGGCGATCTGGTTGGCGGTAGGATCGGCATCCGGCGGTGAGTTGAAGGTGACCGGACTGCCGGCCGGACCAGGCAGCAGATACTCGATATGCAGCAGCGCTGCGCTGGCCGGATTGTATTCGTAGGAATCGGCCGTGCGTGTGCCGGTGCCGGTAATGATGAACGCCATGTGGTTGAGCGCCGACCAGCCCGTGCGGTTGACGATCTCCTGCACGATCGCCGTGAGGTCCGGCGTGCGCTCGGCGAGGCCGTGCTCGCCCACTGTGGTCCACGGGTCCGGCGCCCAGGACGTTGACGCGGTGGTCCTGGGAAGCGAGGACACGTTGAAGCTGGCGGTGGTGAAGGGACTGGCGTCGTCGGTATCGTCGCCCTGAATCAACAGCGACGTCGCGCCGGTCATCACCTCATTGGCCTGGAACTGGATGTAGGCGTTGGTGATGGTGGCGCCCTGCGGGATATTGATGCCCGTGAAGCGGATGCCGACCGTCTGGCGCGTGGTTCCGTCATAGCCCAGCTCCAGGTCGTTGATGTTGGTTCCGATCGTACCGGAGCCTTTCTCCTCGACATCGTCGCCGGCGGTCGCCACCCTCGTTTCGAAGATCGGGTCGATCGCAGTTGAGCTTGCGAGGAGGCCGCTGCTGGCAACCGTGGTGCCAGTCGGCATCACGCCGGTGTCAATGACTACATGGGGGGTGGCGTCGGCGATACCACTGCCCGCATCGCCTGTTCCCGCAAATTGCCAAAGGCCGCTGGAGACTTTCGTCGCCAGCGTGTCGAGAAAGGTGCTGTCGAGATGAATGCCAAGTCTGGCTGCCGCCTCGGCCAGGCCGATCAGTTTCAGTTCGCCGCTGGTTATTGAGGTCGAGGCTGCGCCATGGCCGGCATTGTGCTCGCCCGGCTCGGCGGCGAGGCTGCCGTCATCCGGTGTCGCCGAAAGCTGCGGCGCGCCGTCGTCGCCAGGCTGGACCTTTACAAGGTTCGGATCGCCGACAGCGAACGGCGAGCCGTCATCGAGCGGGTGAAGGCTTTTGGGGAAGGACGTCGAGCCAAGCTCTGCCGAGAGCAGCCCAATCGCATTGCCGTTGTCGGGAATCCGAGGTGGTGGTTTGGGCATGACAAATCTCCCTCGTCGCTAGATCAGCAGACTCAGGGACGCGTGTTCGGAGACCGGCTACGGCCGTCTATAACGCTCTTCAGTTGGCTCGAGCCTATCGCGCCCGAAGTTCGTCCATCCGGCCGGGAATGCGGCGCTCCGGGGCTTGAACAACGCGCCTCGCCGGATCAGGCGAGCAGCCAATCGTTCAAATGGAATTCGTAGATCTTGCCGTCGTTCTCGGTCGGGTGGGAGTCGTTGTCCACGCCGCGATCGACGATGTAGAGGCTCATTTGATGGCTCGGATCATCGCTGCTCGGAGCAAGCGCCAGTCCCGCCGGTTTTTTCGCGTTGGCGGCGGAGATATCGAGCGTGCCCAGCAGATCCCCGGTTGGCGTCACCATTGCCACCGAGTTGCGTGACACGATGACATAAAGCAGGTCGTGGACCGGATCATACGCGATGCCCCCGTCAGCAGGGGTTCCGAGCGATTGTACAGAAAAACTCGTCACGACATCATCGCCGCCCGTGCTTGGGACGCCGTCGAATTTGCCGTTCTGGCCCGGAGCGATGGTGTAAATCCTATGGGTTGAGCCATCCTCGAGATAGAGCACTCCGCGGTTTGTGTCGTAGGCAAGACTCTCCGAATCCGAACTGCCGAACGCGGAAGTCTTGAATGAGGTCACGATATCGTCGGACGTGTTGTAAAGCCCATCTTTGCCTGGGTTCAACTCGTAGACGCTCTTCGTGCCGGTATCGTCCGAGAAGAAGAGATGGTGGTTCGTCGGATTATAAGTGACCCCGGCCGGCTCGTCGGAGAAATTGATGGTGGTGAGCGTACCCGCCAGGGTGCCGTTCAGATTCATCTGGTAGAGATTCTTGCCGGTGAAAATCGACATCTCGTCGACTTCGCTGTCGGCAACCAGCAGCGTGCCGAGGTGAGAAATATAGACGATGTCCGTAGGGTCGGGGCTCGGCGGCGACCACTGCGAAGTCAGGATGGTATGAGCTAATGTCACGGATGTCGGCAGCTGGCCGCTGCCACCGGTGACGTCAACCGTGAAGGTGTGCGTGGCGATACTGCCATCTGACGATTTGGCTGTGACGTGGAGATTGATTGACGGCTCGTTTTGGGCATCGAGCGTGCCGGGGCTCGATAGCGTGATGACGCCGGTGCTGGAATTGATGGCAAATCGCGTGTCATCGATGGTGGTGTAGGTGACCGTCGATCCGGCATCGGGATCCGAGGCCGAAGCGGTGATGCCGATGGCAGTGCCGGCGGCGGCGTTCTGGGAGATTTGGTTGGCCGCGGTGTTGGCATCCGGCGGCGTGTTGAACGCGACCGGCTCCGGGCTGTCGAGGACAGCGAGGGTGAAAATCTTGGTAGCGGTGCTGCCGTCCGACGAGGTTGCCTTCACCGTCAGGTTGATCGACGGCTGGGTCTCGAAGTCGAGGGTGCCGACAGACGATCGCGTGATGACGCCGGTGCTGGAATCAATGGCAAAGCGCGCATCGTTGATGATGCTGTAGGTGACGGTCGATCCATCGGGATCCGAAGCCGAAGCGGTGATTCGGGTCGGGTCGCCGGCCGCGGCGAGCTCGGCGATCTGATTGGTGGTGGGATCGGCATCGGCAGGCGTGTTGAAGGCCACGGGATTTCCGGATCCCGGCAAGATATATTCGATGTGCAGCAGCGGTGCGCTCGCCGGATTGTATTCGTAGGAATCGGCCGTGCGCGTGCCGGTGCCGGTGATCAGAAACGCCATGTCGTTGAGCGCCGCCCAGGCCGAGCGGTTGACGATCTCCTGGACGATCGCAGAGAGGTCGGGCGTGCGCTCGGCCAGGCCCTGTTCGCCTATCGTGGTCCACGGGTCGGGCGCCCAGGCCGTGGATGCAGAGGTCCTGGGAAGGGAAGACACATTGAAGCTGGCGGTGGTGAAGGGGTTGGCGTCGTCGGTGTTGTCGCCCTGGATCAGCAGCGAGGCCGCGCCGGTCTTCACCTCATTGGCCTGGAACTGGATATAGGCGCTGGTGATGATGGCGCCCTGTGGGATGTCGATGCCGGTGAAGCGGATGCCGACCGTCTGGCGGGTGCTGCTGTCATAGCCCAGCTCCAGGTCGTTGATGTTGGTTCCGATCGTACCGGAGCCTTTCTCCTCGACATCGTCGCCTGCGCTCGCCACCCGCGTTTCGAATAGTTCAGTCATGATAAGTCCCCTTTCCGCATTTTCCCTCGGTTAACAACGGAACCTCCTGGTGCCCGACCGGGCGTCAGGCCGACCCATGATCGAGCAAGGAGATGATGTCGTTGCGCGTGAAGAACCTGATCCTCGGAACTAACCTCGAGTTCCGCTGGTCAGTCTGTTGCCTGCTTCATCCTGGGCCAGGCTGGAGCGACCGCGGCGAGCAAGCGCAGCAATGATTTCCCGTCCCGTCCAAGGAACAGCGACGGCAGGATCCAGCACAGCAGCAGGCCCCCGACAGATGCCAGCAATGCCGTATCGATGAGCAACGGAAGTGGAGATAGCTGGAGGTCGCGCAGCCATTCCACGAATGCCCAGACGCCGGCTCCGACGACGCAAGCGAGTGCGAGGCCAGGCAGATGGATCAGGAAGAAATCCGCCCATGTCATTCCAGTCACGCGCAGGCTCAACTGTGCCATGAGGAAGAAATTGATCCCGAAGGCCGCGCCGACGCCGAACGCCACGCCTTCTACGCCCCAGAGCTGCCCTATGAGGGACCCGACGAAGACACCGATGGTGAAAACGGCCTGGCGCCAGGCGCGGGCGTAGACCGTGCCTGTTGCGCGCGAGACGGAATCGCTAAGCTTGTAGCTCGTGCGGAACAGCATGCTGAACGCCAGGATCTGGAGTGGGGCGACAGCCCCTTGCCATCCCCGCCCGAGGATCACCAGAACCAGTTCGGGCGCGACGATCGCTACGACCACGCTGGCCGGCAGGACAAGCAGGGCGCAGCCTGCGACGGCGCTGCGATAGGCGCGAGCAAGCCGCACAGGCTGCTCCTGGACCAGTGCCATGGTCGGGAACAGCACGCGATCGAGAACCTGACCCACGATGACCGCCGGCGTCGTCATGAGCTGTGACGACAGGCCGTAGAGGCCGAGCGCATCGGCGCCGAGCCAGCGGCCCACGACCAGCCTGTCCGCCTGCGTGGCGAGGTAGTTGCATACCCGGGCAATGGTGAAGCCGCTTCCGAAATAGAGCAGTTCGACGATCGCGCGCCGCTCAAGCAAAGGCCGCATCGGATGCGGCTGACCGACGAGCAGCACGATCATGCGGATGAATTGCTGGATTAGCAGCGCGCCGACAAGCGCCCAGATGCCGAAGCCTAGCCAGGCCAGGATCGGACCGGCAACGACGTAGCCCGCGGCAAAGGCACAGGCGTCGATGAGGGCGAGCCAACGGAACCGCAGCGCGCGCTGGGCCGCGGCCAAAGCCACCATGGAAGCCCCTTGAAAAAGAAACACGAAGCAGATCGCCCGCACGACGGGGGCCAGATCGGCAAGTCGAAGGAGATCGGCTATGGCGGGTGCCATCGCCCAGACCAGCGCGGACACGGCGAGCCCGAGCGAGCACGACAAGGTGAACCCGACCCGAAGGTGTCGGTCCTCCAGCAGCGGTCGCTGCACGATCGCTGGGGTAATGCCAAGCCCTTGGAAAATGGCCGAAAATTTGATGATGATCAGGGCTGCGGAGTAGAGGCCGAACTCATTGGGCGAGAGCAGCCGGGCCAGGATGACGAGAGCGACAAGCTCCGCGACAGCGAGGGCACCCATGGACAGGGCCGTCCAGAACATGCCCACGACGCTGTGTTTTGCCAGCCCGCGCCGGTTGTCGCTCACGCCTCTCTCCTTACTCGACCCACCAAAAGCGGCAGCCAATGCGTCTCCCGGAACCGCTCAGCGGGAGGACGGAATATCCGGATGGCCGTGCTGAAACGCCAATGGAGCCCGCGTCGGTCGCGAGTCATGCTCAACGAGAAGGGACGGGATCTCGTAGCGGTAGAACTCCATCTCATCCCGGACCTCCGGGATGATCGCCGCCAATTCGCTAGGATTCAGGCGGAGCCACTTCTGCTGGCGGCCGGGATCGATCATCTCCTTCGCCGCGCGAACAATGCAATCATCGCAGTCGAGGCGGCAATGCTCAAATATGCTCCGCAGAACCCGCTCGGGATCTTGGATGAGATCCTCATAGCGGAACGAGAATACGCGGCCGTTGCCCAGCCTGGCGAGATCTTCTCGGGCCATTCGATTGCCTCGTGCCCACTGACGCGCGATCACTGTCAATTTTTCTTGCTCTTGCAAATCCCGATCTATTCCCTTGTAGCGCGGCCCGTAGATCGATGTGTATTTTCTTCGCAGTATCCTTTTGGTGACTATCTGCCTTATAACATCCACCGCGTAATAGTGAATTTGCGTGACCGGCGTGTCTTTCAAGAGTCGCAGGAGACCTTTAAAGCTCTTTGCACGCTGCCACTTAAGCTCCATGGAGCTTATATATGAGAATGGATTTCTCGTGATATACAGAAATATAGCCTCCGGAAAGATCTGATGGATAAATGGCACGCGCAAGACGTTGGCGGGCGTGTTTTCCATGATTTGCCGGTTACCATGCCGCAACTGATATTCGAGGAACCGGTGGCGAATGTAACGGACGACCTTTTCGGTGGCGTCGGCTTTGACAAATTCGTCATGACGCCGCGCCGGATCGGCATAGAGCCACAATGTCTTCGGCTCGTACCAGGTAACAACATCCGGGTGCAGCCCGATCAATTTCTGCGTAATGGTGGTGCCCGAGCGATAGTTGCCGATCAGAAAGATCGGGGGTTTCAGTTCTGTTGCCATCTTGACAGGTCTCCCTTGCCACAGGTGAGATTGCGCCGATCCGCACGACGAGCCGCGCGGCAAGCTACTGGTCCCTGAACGCGCGCATCATCTGGTCCGTCAAAGGCTTCATCAGGTATGAGAGCACCTTGCGGTCGCCAGTCCGTATGAAAGCTTCCACCGGCATGCCGGGAATGAGCGAGACAGGGCCGAGTTTCTTGAAATCCTTCGGATCGGGCGTGATGCGCACCGCGTAGTAGATTTCGTTGGTGCGCTGATCGCGCGTCACGTCGGCCGCGATCATGGAGACCACGCCTTCCGTTTCGGGCGTGGTGCGGACGTTGAAGGCGGTGAAGCGAAGAAGCGCGCGCTGACCGATCAAGAGCTGGTCGATGTCCTGGGGTGCGGCCTTCACCTCGACCATGAGGGTCTCGGTGTCGGGCACGATCAGCATGATCGGCTCCCCTGCGCCGATCACGCCGCCCACGGTATGGATTGAGGATTGATGGACCGTGCCGCTGGCGGGGGCGCGAATATCGATGCGCGACAGCTGGTCCTCGGCAGTGACCTTTCGCTCCTCGAACTCGGCAATCTTGGCCTCGACATCGCGCAATTCGCTCCCGGTCTCGCTGGAAAACTCCTTGTCCAGCTGCAGGATCTGGAGCTCGATTTCGGCGATCGCCCCCTTTGCCTGCGCCATGCTCGACACAAGCTGCGCCCGTTCGCCCTCGATGCGTGTCGCCTCGCGTTCATATTCGGTCAGCTTCGACTTGAGGGTGAGCCTCATTTCGACAAGACTGCGGATGTCGCCGAGCTCGTCGTTGATCAGCTCGATCTCCTTCGTCTTTGCCGATTCCTGCGCCGAATAGCCTTCGATCTGCTTCCCGAGTTGCTCGATGCGTTCGCGCAGGCGCGCCTTGTTGCCGGACACCTCGTTTCGACGAAGCTCGAACAGCCGTTGTTCGCTGGCCACCATGGCAGCTATCTCAGGGTCGTTCATTCCCGCGACAAGCATCGGGGCAAGCGTCATGCGCTCGCTGCCGTCACGCTCGGCCTCGAGACGGGACTTTCGCGCGTAAAGCTCATCCAGATTCTTTGTCACGTAAGCCAGGCTGGCACGCGGAACGGTGTCGCTGAGCTGGACCAGAATGTCTCCGGCCCGGACGCGGTCGCCGTCGCGGACGAAAATCTTGCCGACCACGCCGCCGGTCGGGTGTTGAACTTTCTTTTCGCTGGTGTCGACGACGACCGCGCCGTGTGAAATCACCGCTCCTGAAATGTCCACCGTCCCGGCCCAGACTCCCATTCCGCCGACGAGCAATGCGACCATGGTCATTCCGCCCAGCAGATTGCGGCGGATGGATCGCCGGTTGGAAATCGTCCGGTTCGAAAGGGCAGCTGTCATTTCCCCGTTTCCGTGTCCGGGACGGTCATCAGCTCGGCGGTCGGGGTGAGCTTGAAAACCGGCTGCAGGCCCGCGGTGACGGCCTGTGACATGGGCATGAGTTTCGACAGCACGCTTTCCCTCGTGCCGAACATCTGCACCTGGCCCTCTTTCATCACGAGCAGGAAATCCACCGTGCTAAGAATGTTGGGCCGATGCGCCACGATCGCCACGATGCCGCCGCGCGCCTTGGTTGCAAGAATGGCCCCGGCAAGCGCGATCTCACCTTCGCTGTCGAGATTCGAGTTGGGTTCGTCGAGGACCACAAGGAACGGATCGCCATACAGCGCGCGAGCCAGGGCAACGCGCTGACGCTGGCCGGCCGAAAGCGCTGTTCCGCCTTCTCCAATCTGCGTCTCGTAGCCGTTGGGAAGACCGATGATGAGCTGATGGACGCCCGCGGCGTGGGCGGCGGCGACAATTGCCTGCGGGTCCGGCCCGGGATCGAAGCGGGCGATATTGGCGGCAACCGTTCCCGCGAACAGTTCGACGTCCTGCGGAAGGTAGCCTATGTAACGGCCAAGGCGCTCCGACGACCACTGATCAAGCGCGGCGCCGTCCAGCTTGATACGGCCTCCCAGCGGTCGCCATGCGCCGACCAGCCCGCGAACGAGGCTCGATTTGCCGGAACCGCTTGGCCCTATGATGCCGAGCACCGAGCCGGCGTTGAGGCTGAATTCGACACCTTGCACGATGATACGCTGCGCGCCCGGCGCACCGATCGCGACGCGCTCCACCGTCAGATTCGAGCCGGGCACCGGAAGCGCCATCGGCTGAGCGTCTTGCGGCAACCGGGCGAGCAACTTCGCCAGCCTGCTCCAGCTCTGGCGCGCGGCGACGAAGTTGCGCCAATGGGCGATGGCAAGATCGACGGGCGCTAGCGCGCGGCCTGCAAGGATGGAGCCGGCGATGATGATTCCCGAGGTCGCTTCGCCCTGGATCACAAGCCAGGCGCCTACACCTAGCATTGCCGACTGAAGCATCAGTCGCAAGGCGCGGGCGAAGCTGCCGAAGCCGCCAACGATATCGCTGACATGCTGCTGGTGCGTAAGATGTTCGCGACTTGCTTGGCGCCAGTGGTCGTGCAGGCGTTTGCCCATGCCCATCGCCGCAAGCACCTCCGCGTTGCGGCGGCTGGCCTCGGCGAAGCTGTTGCGCTTCACGCCACTTAGGACCGCGGCGCCCATCGGTCTGCGCGTAAGGATCTCGGTCGCGACCGTCAGCGTCACCAGCACGAACGCGCCGCAAGCGGCGGTTGTCCCGAGGGTCGGATGAAGGCTCCAGATGATCGCCAGATAGAAGGGCAGCCACGGAAGATCGAATAGCGTGCCGGGCCCAGCACTCGACAGAAAAGTGCGGATGTTGTCGAGATCGCGTTGCGGCTGCAATCCATCGCCCTGCTGGCCGATGTACAAGGGCAGCCTCGAAACGGCGCTGAATACGCGTCCCCCGACCGCTTCGTCCAGTTCAGCGCCGATACGGGTCATGATGCGGCCGCGCACGAGGTCGATGACCGCCTGTCCGACAAACAAAACGCCGGCCAATATCGCCATGGCTACCAGGGTCGGGACGCTGCGGCTCGGCAGCACCCGGTCGTAGACCTGCAACATGAACATCGCGCCGGTCAGCATGAGGATGTTGCTCACGCCGCTAAAAACCGCGACGCCCGCGAACGCTGCCTTGCAGGAACGCAACGCGCAGGCCAGCTCCGAGCCGGGCGCCGGCTCCTTGATCGAAGACCGGGCGCCGACGTTCGCGAACGCGCCTGGCAAGTCGGCTCTTCGTCTCCGCCTTGCGGTGCGGACGGCTGCCATGAGCAAGCCCAGGGCCGCGACCGCGATGAAAACCAGGAGAGCACCCGGACCGGCCAGCAAGGCCAGCGGATCGGAAAAATAGCGCCAGCCAGCCACGAGGTCGGTCCAGGGGCGCGTCTGCGCGACCCTGGCGATATCAAATGGGCGCGGCAGAAACTCCGCTCCCGCAAGCGCAGCGGCGAGGAGGAGCAACATTGCACCTGGAATGCGCGATCGGACGATGAGACGGCGGCGCGAAGCCCTGCGCGACATCTTGCGGCGCACCGGAGCGCGGAGGAGGCTTAGCGGCCTCCGCTCCGTTTCGACGTGCGAATTCGCCCGGTGCGGACGGGTCCCAAAGGCCGTCAATGCTGCGCCAAAAATCACGATCAAGGTTCCGAAGATCGGTGTCGTGCTACTGGCCGACGATGCCGGGCTGGGTGGCCGGATTTTGCGCGCTGGGGGACGCTATCGTTCCGGAGTCCGGAGCGTAGAACCCCTTGTTGGCCACGACAGAAACCTCGATCACATCGCCAGCTCTCACTTCCGTGTTTTGATCGGCGACGATGTCGTGGGCGACCTTCTGGTCGCGTCTGAAAATCGAAATCTTCACCGAGCCCTGCAGATCATCAAAGGTCCTCTGTTCGCCGTAAGTGAAGATAAAGAGAAGCTTGTCGGCAACGTATCTTATTTGACTTTGAATTTTTCCCAGCTCGACCTGCGCGTCCTGAGTCTGGGCGATCAAGTCCATCTCGTGACTCTGATGCTTCTTTCGCAGCTCACTTTCCGCGTTCAGCATCGCCTGCTGCGCCTGTTCCTGCTGAAATTCGGTCTGCGCCAGTTCGGCCCGATAGCTGGTATGTGCTCTTTCCGCGGTCATGACATTCGAGTTGGTTATCAGGCCCTTTTCCCGCAGAGACCGGGCAGACTGCAGTTCTTGCAGTTGGATGTCCGCGGTCTTCTCCCGTTCTTCCCGGGTGGCGGCAACCATGGCTGCTTCCTTCTTCGCCCGATCCAGCGAGGCCTCGAGGTAGGAAATGTCATCCCGATACGCGGCAAGCCGCGCGTCCAACTGCGCCTGTTCGGACGCGATGATGCCAGTAATCAACTGGCCGGCAAACTCGACCGGCGGATCCGGCGGAGCAACGAAGGACTTATCCTGTCGGCTTTCCGCCTGGAGCCGGGCGAGACGGACCTTCAGGCGATATTCTTCGATCGCCAGATTTGCGCGCGCGCTTCGCAGATCAGCTATTTCCAGGGCCGGCTCCGTATTTCCCACGGCAGTGGCGCGAAACCCGCCTGCAATGGCCAGCGCATGTCGAACCGTTATTCCCGGTTGGAACGGGTACGATCCAGGGTGTGCCACCGTTCCGGAGATGAAAAACGGCCGGTATTGGCCGATCTCCACTTTCACGAATGGCTCGAGGATGAGCTTCTGCTGCTGAAATGCGCGCTGAATGGCCTGCGAGAGGGCAACGGTGGTGAGGCCGCGCGCTTGGACATCGCCCAACATTGGCAGAGATATCGAGCCCCGATCATCGACCACGACCTCCAGCGGATAGGATTCCTCGCCGATCACCGACACGCGCAGGACGTCACCGGTGTCGAATGTATATCCATCCGCACGGGATGCGCCCGCGGTGAGCAGAATAAAGGCAACGGCGAGACTGCCGATCATTGCGAGCATGCGGCCGACCGCGGGTTCGAATTTGGGAAGCCGTCGGCGCCAGTCCTTCATCGGCAAAGGCTTGGAAGGAAATTGCTGGTCAGCACGCATACGCATCGTCGGTACTCCGGTTATCTAGCCTGCTGC
Organism: Mesorhizobium silamurunense; assembly: GCF_014843825.1. Taxonomy (GTDB): domain Bacteria; phylum Pseudomonadota; class Alphaproteobacteria; order Rhizobiales; family Rhizobiaceae; genus Mesorhizobium; species Mesorhizobium silamurunense. The sequence continues at coordinate 47,239 of NZ_JHQR01000271.1, read as the reverse complement.
CATCGGGACCAATCGACATTCGCCGGCCGGAGCGTGACAGGAGGGTATTTGTTCGGTTTGAGAAGTAAGCCTTGGAACTCCGCGCTCCGTCGAAGGAGCAGAAGGAGGGTCAAAAACCGTGCAGCCCGAAGGTTTGCCCGGCGAGGCGGTCGCGAATTCGTGCCTTGTCCGGCCTTGCGGGCGAAAGGCTGGACTCCAGCACGGATTGATAAATCTGCTCGACGCTTTCGCACATGGACTCCAGGCCCCAGGACGACAGGTCGGTGCGTTTCGCGCCATCGGCCAGCCGAGCGCGATGGTGCTGGTTCTCGAGAAGATCGGCGACGGCCGCCGCCGCGGCGCCCACATCCTCGGCCGGCGTCACAATTCCGTTCACGCCGTGCTGGACGACCTCTTCCACGCCGGGCAAGTGCGAGACCACGCTGGCTCGACCACCCGCCAGATACTGCATCATGACGCGAGGCAATCCTTCTCGCATCGACGTCAGCACGCACACGTCCGCCAGGCTGATCAGTCGTTCGGGCTCGCTATGGTAGCCGATCATGCGAATGTTGTTTGCGAACCGGGAGCGTTCAATCGCCGATGCAACATCCGATCGCGCCGGTCCGTCACCCGCAAGGAGCAGTCGCACGTTCGGAATTCGGTCAACGACTTGCCCGAATGCTTCAATGAACTCGACGTGGCGTTTTCTCGGTTCCAGCGCGGCCAGCATCAGGACCACCGGCGGCTTTGGCTCCCCGGCGGCCGTCCCCAGGAGCAGATGCGGCTCTTGCGGCCACCGCGCGCTCGCGAAGCGAGCCAGATCGAAGCCGGAGTGGACGACATGGTGCTGATCGGGACTGCCCAAATGATTGGCGATGCAAATGTCGCGCATAGCCTGGCTTACATCGATGAAAGCGCGCGTGAACTTCGCGGCCAGGCGTTCTGCGGCGAGGAACATCAGCCTCTGTCCGCTGCCCACATGCACGAAAGGTAGAATGTGCACGCCATGTATGATGCCAGGGACATTGGCTTCCCTGGCGGCGAAGCGGCCGACGATGCCGGCTTTGCTTTGATGCGTGTGCACGATGTCGGGCCGCCAATCACGCATAAGGCGGGAGAGGCGCCCGAAGGCAGAAATGTCGCGGGATGGCGAAATCGGGTTGATGAGTTTTTCCAGGGTCACCACTCGAAGGGCTCCGGTAAGGGATGCCCGTAACCTTGGGTCGTATTCCGCGCCGTGAACCAGGAGCACTTCGTGGCCGTGCCGCGCCTGAGCGAGACAGCAAGCCAACGTGTTCTCTTCGGAGCCGGCTCGAAGCAGTCTGGTGAGCACATGAACGATCTTCATTTGGTTGTACCTCAGGGACATGAAATCCGGGGGCGGCGCATTCGGGAGATCGAGCGGACCGAGCGGGAGCTTCCGAGGCTCCTTCCGCGGCTTTTCGGGCGCGGCCGGGATCGCCTGTCGTGGGACGCGATCGTGGAAAACTGCACGTTCGAGGATGATGCGGGACGGATGGACCGCCTGTTTGCCTCTCAGAGAGACAGCCAGATATGCCTGAACAATTCGCGGCCGACCGCCTCTATGCCGGCGCTTGCGTCAACGGTTCGGATATCCTTGTCCTGCGCCCGCAGCTCCGCCATCAGTGATAGCCGCGCATCGAACGCTTCTTTCCTGATGTCCCCGGGCTTTCGTTGCTCGGAGACGGCAAAATCTGAAACGAGGTGCAAGACGAGGTGTGGGCGGCGTTCCGCCATCTTCTGATAGAGTCGCTGCTCAAGCCGGGCGAGAGCTGACAAGCCTGGAATGGAGAACAGGCGAGCGGGGATGGTCGGCCCGTCCAGATATCCCCTGCACAGCGCCTGCGGCCACCTGTCACAAATGACGATCAGGCCGCGCGTCGCCCATCGATGCGCACGTTTCACGACAGCGTATCGCTCGAACGCAATCAAGACCGCCCATAATGCCAACGCGACAGCGACAACGCCTCCCTTCGACCAAGCTCGGCCGGAGGAATCTTTTCCATCGTTCTGGGCCAGGGACTTCAGGCGGCGTCTATGGGGAAAGGCCACACTCTGCAGCGCCTTGCGCAGCCACCATCCATTGCCGTCGCCAGTTCCCACATAGACTTGCGCGCACCCGAATTTCCACCCGAATGTCTGGGCCAGCCGGCCAGCCTGAGTGCTCTTGCCCATGCCATCGGGACCTATCAAGGCCACCACGAAGCCACCGGCCGCGGGCCGTCTCTTTGGTGGAAAGCGCCCCGGCATCGAGCGCTGAAGGAACCTCAGGGCGAGATAGGAGGTCTTGCGCGCCAGATGGACCGCGGCATCGGCGATTGCGAAGCGTCCCGTGTAACCACACATTTCCCGGATCGAACGCCGCAGCCTGGCCAGGTCGCCGCGGTGGGCGACCAGACCGTCAGCGCTTTGCAGGAACCTGCAGCGCACCGTTCCTGCGCCGCCAAACGTGCACTCCACGACTTGCACACCTTGCTCGTCGGACGGCAATGGCAGGCGAGCAAAGTGCTGCTTCCAACCTTCATCGACGCTGATCCATTGCTTCCAAGGCATCGCCCAGGCCCGGAAGGCGAAACGGGCAATCGCTATTCGAAGCTCGTCCTCGGGAGAGACCACCGGAACCGACACGCCGTCGACAGAAATCGACTCCCATCGCGTGATCGCCGCATAGTCGAATGCCGGATAGCGCTTACGAAACTCCCAGCCGACCCGGGCACCGATATGCATGTCGAGATGCAGATACCGGCCACGCGAGAAGTCAGGCAGGAACCAATCCTCTCTGCCGGCGCAGACATTATCGTAGCAGGAGAGGCTCACGCTGCGCCGACCGTGCAATTGACACACGATCGAGCAGAAGGCCGGGTAGTCATGCTTGTCCAAAAGGACATCCAGATCATCCCGGCCGGCAAATCCGTCATGCAGGGACGCGAGATCCTGAATTATTCCGTACTTCAGGCCGGCTTCATTGAATGCCCGAAACAATTCGCTGGCAATCGGCAGCGCCGGCACCGTTTCGATCGGCCGGAACGCGCTTCCATCAGTTTCTGCTTGGCCTGACGCGTCCACGCCGAGTGCCCTAGCCGAGGCTGATCCATTCGCCCCCGCCGCCGACGCTTCCGCCAGGATCCCTGCCTTGGCCTCCGGAGCCCAGCGGCGATACTGTTGCGGCTGCAGACGATCCCGAAGGTCTCCGGGCCCGGCCGGGCGGAAGGCTGCCGATGTGGACTTGCGTGGAGTTTGCAAGGGATTTCCCGTGATTGATCGCCGGCGAGCGTCATTCGCTCGTCGTCGTCGGAAACGTCTTGGAATTGGCGCGAGGAAGTCCAAACCCCTTGGTGGGCCGGTGTCTCACGGATGTCGCACGACCAATCGTCTCAGTGCCGGCCCGCAGGTTCTGACGTCGCCTTCGCAGGCTGCCGCACCGAGGGTGAATTGGGTGCCAACTCATCACTCCCTGCCGAACGGTTTCGGCATCTTCCGAAAACAAAAAATAGTGAGTGAAAACTCACCAACTATTTTCAAGAAACTATGGACAATTTGTCCCTATCAATAGTGATAGGAATCGATCGGTTCATAATGTCGAGAAGAATTCTGACGGCTCCAGCGCTTCCGACATGATCAAGAATCCCAAGCTGGTCCGAAAACGGCCCATCTATGATCCTGATTCTCTGGCCCGGCCTCAACAGAATGTCCGGGTGCAAGATTCCATCGTCGTCGGTTACTGATATCAAGGACTCAACCACACCATGTGGCGCCGGTATCGGCATTCCCTTGCTCATGACCAGCTTTCGGACGCCGACGGTTGAATTGATCGGGTACCAGCTCTGCTGATGGACAGCCAGTGAGACGAACAGATAGCCGTCGAAATACGCACTGGAGACGGTCCTGACGCTGCGGGCATGCCGGACGGTTCGCCTGCGCTTGGGCAGATAGGTCCGGAAGTTCTGCGACAGCAGGTGCCGCTCGGCCAGGCTCTCGGAATGCTGGTGCGTCTGGACCACGCACCACCGCGCAGCCTCGCCGCCGTCAATTTTCCCCGTCGGCGCTGGAAAACGATTGTCGTATAGGTCAGTGTGCAGCATGGCGAAATACTGTCTCTTCTCTAATTGAGGTAGTAACTGTCCGAGACGCTGCTTTCGAGCGACGTGTAACGGCCATATCTGGGCAGCTTCGGCTCATCCACCATCGTCAGGGCAATGCCGGCAAGCTTGGACCGATCGCCAATATGTCGAATTGCTTCGGCGACGGCCTCGCGCGAGGTTTCCCGCCACCTCACGACGAAGACGACCTTGTCGACATGCCTCGCCAGGATCGAGGCATCGGCGGCGGGGCCGACAGGCGGCGCGTCAATGATCACCGTGTCGAATTTTCCCCGAACTTCATCAAGGAGCGAGCGCATTCGCGCCGAAGAAAGAAGGGCAGGTGGGTTGCGGGTCCTTGCTCCTGCCGGCAACAGGGAAATCCCCGAGCGTTCGTCTAGATGGATTGCGTTTGCGGCCTTCACCGGCAACGTCAGAAGATCGACCAATCCGACCTTGTCAGCCATGCCGAAGAAGGCCGTGGTGGCCGAAAGGCGCAAGTCCGCGTCGATGACCAGAACCCGTTCGCCGTCGGCAGCGGCCGAGCAGGCCAGGCTCAATGCCAGAGTTGTCTTACCTTCGCCGGGCATCGCCGATGTCACGAGCATCAGGCGCGGCGGACCGTCGAGTTCCGTCGCTGCCTGGATACCGAGGCGAAGCCGCCGCACCGCTTCGCTGTACCTGGATAGCGGTTTGCGCTCGAGATAGGCCACAGGCTGGACATGGACGTCCTTCGACCAACCCGACATCCTTGGCATCGACGCAAGAACCGGAACGGCCAATTCGTCCTCGATCTGCTTCTTTGCCATGAAGCCGGAAGCAAAAAGCTCACGCAGAACGGCGCCGGCGCCCCCGAAGAAGATGCCGAAGACCAGACCCAAAGCCGCAAAAAGAGGTCTGTTCGGGAAGCTTGGCGAACCCGGGACGCTGGCATCGGTGATTACCCGCACGCCGCTGTTGAGGAGGGTGGATTTCTCCTCGGTGAGCTTGGCGCGTGACAGGAACGTCTCAAAGAGCTCCTTGTTCGCGGCGGCAATCCTCTCCAGATCGCGCAACTGGACGCCAACCTGACCTTCGACTTCGGATCGGTTGGACACCGAGTCCAAGGCGCGTGTCAGAGAAGCCTCCCTGGCTTCGGCGGCATCGACCTCATTCTTCAGATTGCCGACGAGGCGCTGGACTTCGGCGGCGATCTGTCCCTCGATGTCGCGGCGCTCGGCTTGAGCCGACAAGACCTCGGGATGTCGTTCGCCATATTTCAATTGAAGGTCGGCTTCCCGCCGGGTCACTCCAGAGAGCTGAGCCCGAAGTGCGTTGATCACCACGGACTGCAACACGTCCGGGATCGACTGGATGTCACCCCCAGCAGCCCGCAGCTTGTCAACTTGTTGATATTGCGCCCGTTTCGCCGACAATTCGGCGCGCGCATTGATCAAGGCGACGTTCAATTCGGACAGTTGCTGGTCAGTCAAGCTGCCCGCCGGCGTCGCCAATAAATTGTGATCGATCCGAAACTTCTGGACAGCTTGTTCCGAACGGCTGAGCTCCGCTCGCAGATAAGCGGCCCGGTCGCTGAGCCATGTGGAGGCTTTTTGCACCCCTTCGTAACGAGACTTTAGTCGATCGGCGACGTAGGCCTGGGCAATCGCATTCGCGAGCGATGCTGCTTTTTGGGGGTCGTATACGCTGACATCAATCTCGATGACATTTCCAAGCCCGACGCGCGAGACCCCCAGCTCGCTCTGGAGCCATATCAGTGCCGCCGGCCCGATCTTAGGGTCTTGCGTCAGCTTCTCGCTGTCGACGACCTGCTGAAGAAGTGAGGCAGACCTCAAGACTGCAATCTGACTTTCAATGAATGTTGGATTGTCGGCAAAGTCGGAGTTGGAATAATCTTGCGGGGTCATATAGTCGATCGGAGCATCGAGTAATATTTGTGAGACGCCTGTATAAGATGGCGGGATAACATAGGCAGCGATTACAAATAAGCCGAAGGTGATGACGGCAATTCCGCACACCAGCTTCCATCGCCGGAGAAAGAAATCGAAGACCTCCCTGATATCGAGCGGCAGGAATTCCCGGATCATCATCGGATTGTCAGTTGGACTTGCCATTTCCGAATCCTTACGATCAGCAACACAACTCCCACCCCCTCAGCGTCGGCTGAGTGGCCTTCACTTCAAAATGATTCGGGCAGTTAGCTGTTAAGCGCGCTGAAACGCATGAAACGTAAGGCTTAGTGCCCCGCCGGCATGTCCAAATCGCCCTTTTGCGCCCACTGACCGATCGTCTCACCGGTTAAGCCAGAAACATATCAGCTTCGCGGACAGCCCCGCCATTACCATTATTGAGTAGTAAATCGGCTAAAGGTCGATCTGGTCTACCCTGTATGCCTTTCAGAGCTTTAGAGCGTCGCCGGGACACCTTCCTGTCGCGCTTCAGGGAGGTCTACCATAACGCTACGATCGTCAGGGGTGCTCCCGACGATGAGAGAGCGGCTGGCCTCGGCGATTCTGAGGTGGACATGGACACTTACAGCGAAATCGTTCCGTGGTTTCTAGGTTGGGCGCTCAGCAGCACCGGAGTTATTCTTATGCTGGCAGCAATCCTGCCGCTTATGTTTCTTCTTAGGGGCCGGCCGTTGGGCTACGGAGCCCTTGCCGCCCTAATCGGGGCGGTGACATTGATATTGTTCGGTATCGAAAATTCGGCGGGAGCGGTCACTGCCATTCTCGCCTATTGCGTGCTGGTTTCATTTGCCCTGCTTTCCACCTGGAGGCGTTTGAAGCAAATCGAGGACCGCCTCGCATTGGTCATGTCGGCAATAGAGGGCCTGGAAGTCGCAGAGGAAAGGCGGCAGACTTACAGCGCCAAGCGTTCGCACCGGAAGCCGGCGGCCGGAACGATCGAGCAAACCGTTTCGCCCGCTGCTGCGGACAACCCAGGAAAAGAGACGCGATATATTCCCGGACCGCCTTGGCAAGAACTGCAAGCGTTCGGTCCACGATCGGAATCCGCGGCTCCGGCATCAACACAACCGGCAGGACGCAATTTTGCTTTATCGTCGGATCGAAGCCCTAACGACAAGTTCTAAGACAAGGATCTTCGGTTTGCCGGTAGGTCCACGGGCAACTTGTCCGGATCGAGTCGATAAGTGAGTTGTAAGGGCATGCTTCGCCGGCCGAGAAGATCGGCAGCCCGGTTCGACTTTTCACTGCGCCCGTAATGTCGCGCGCGTTGCTCTGACGAGGTACTGCCGGCCTCCCGCCAAGGATCTTTGCGGGATCCCAGCCGTCATCGCCGGCCGGAGCGCAGGTGCCGCGCTCGCAAGATCGACACAGTCGGCTTTGCACCTCGATGGCATGTGCCGTTGCGCCGCGACGTTGTTGTCTGACGTCGGCGCCGCACGACGATTTGTTCCGGAGCCATCGTGGCCTCAAGCCGAATCTGCTGCCTGCAGCGCGTTCCAATCCGCCAGGGGTGGTAGGGCTGTACCCAAAGGTGGTAGACTGCGATGCAATTCGGGATGAAGAGATAGATGGAACTTTTTGCCTAGTCTATAGTTGCAGCTTCAGGTTGACCCGGTGGGGCGGATCACGGGCTGGGGTTATTCAGGGGAAATGAGCTTATCAAAGCAGGCTCTTGGACTGGCGAGAGGACCTACGCTTGCTGACGCAAGTTGGGAAAAGGGGATTTCCGTACTGCCGGGCGCCGTGCGCCGCACCTATCCGGCCAACACGACCATTGCGGGCGAATATCACGCCAAATCCTCTATCCTGATCATGACCGCCGGCTGGGCGGCATTCGCCAAGACATTGCCGAATGGCTCGCGTCTCATCGTCGATTTTGCGCTTCCTCACGAAATTGCCTTGATCGAGTTCGCCGGAGAAGCGGGCGAAACGGTAATGGCCCTATCGGACGTTACCGCGATTGAGTTGGCTGGTCCCGTCCACACATGTTTTTTGCGCTTTCCGCAGTCCATCTGCGAAGCTATCCTGCGGGCCGAGACGCGCCGATATTCAAGGGTTGCGGAACATCTGGCAAGCGTCAGCAGAAGGGGAGCCGTTGAGCGCACGGCCCATTTGCTTCTCGAACTGGCCTGCCGCTCACAGCGATCGGCAACGAGTTATCCGGATCGCTTTGAATGCCCCCTGACCCAGGCTGAACTGGCCGACGCATTGGGGCTTTCGGCTGTGCATGTGAGTCGCGTGCTGAAGGCGCTGCGAGAGACCTCCCTGGCCTCATTCCGCAACGGCGTCGTCGAGCTGCACGACCATGCGGGGCTTATCAAAACAGCCGGATTTGATCGGTCCTACATTTCGAGCTGACGCAAGGGTCCCGGGGCATCATTTCATCCTGAACATCGCGTGACACGGCTATATCCGCAACCAATCGATCAGGCTTTGCGCAAAGCTGCGCGGCGCAAAAATATCGCAGGCTTCGGTCCCGGTGCGCAGGAGAAGCACCGGCACGTGATGGAACCCGGTCTGCAGCGCGCTGCCTGGCTTCGCTTGCGGTGAATCCCAGTCGATCGCCACACAAGCCCCGAGAACGTCGAAGGTGTGCTGCCCGCTCAGCTTGAGCCGCATCCGGCCTTCGCCGAGCGACACCGAACAGCCAAGGGCGGGATCGATCGACCAGTTCGGCTTCGATCTGCCCTCCGCAATCAGCCAGAACCGGCGCGGCGCGAGACGAACCGCGAGCCATCCGCCGACCGGTAGGGCCTCGCCGAAGGCAGCCGGCAGCGCGGCGCCCAATTGGCGCGACAGTTCGGCTTCGAACGCCGCTTGCGTCTCGGGCCAACCCTCGACCTGGACGATCGTGCAAATCTCGACGGATAGGGTTTCAGCCATGGAGCCTCTCTCCCTGTGGCTCGAGAAAGACCGGCGAGACGACGCTTGCGCGGACGGCCTCGCCCTTCATCATGTGGACCGCCACCACTTTGTCGCCCATCGCCACGTCGCCGGCGAGCAGCGCAAGGCCGACATAGGCTCCGAGCGTCGGGCTGTAGGTCACCGAGGTGATGCGGCCCCGGCCATGCCCTTTCGGGACTTCGCCCGGCCTGAAAAGAATCGCGCCGCCGCTCAGGCGCGCGTCCGCCTCCACGCATGTCAGCCCGACCAGGCGCTGCCGGTTCTGCTCGGCGAGAGCATGGCGGCGGCGAAGCACGTCGCCGACGAAACCGGAGCGCTTTCCAACCATGCGGCCGAGCCCGAGATCGTCCAGCGTCGTGCGGCCGTCGATTTCGGGGCCGGCGACATGGCCCTTTTCGACACGTAGCGCTCCCAGCGCTTCGACCCCGTAAGGCTCGAGCCCGAACGGCTGCCCGGCCTCGATCAACCGGCGCCACGCGGCTTCGCCGGCGCTCGCGCCGACATAGACTTCGTAGGCCCGCTCGCCGGAATAGCTCAGCCGGATGATCCGCAGCGCACGGCCGTCGAACTCCCCTTCGATGAAGCCCATATGCGGCAGAGCCTCGTTGGACACGTCGAGCGCGGGGAAGGCGGCGGCGAGAACCTCCCGGCCCCTTGGTCCGGCGACCGACATCGCCGCCCATTCGTCGGTCACGGAGGTGACGGCGACGCGCAGGTCCGGCCACGCCGTGTCGAGCAGGAATTCCAGCCGCGACATTACTTCGGCCGCCTTGGCGGTCGACGTGGTCATGAAGAAGCGGTGCTCGCCAAGCCTCGTCGTGGTGCCGTCGTCGAAGACGATGCCGTCGTCGCGCAGCATCACGCCGTAGCGGGCGCGGCCGACCGGCAACTTGGCGAAACCGTTCGCGTAGATCCGGTCGAGCAGCGTGGCGGCATCGGGACCCTGAACGTCGATCTTGCCGAGGGTCGAGATGTCCATCAGCCCGGCGGCCTCGCGCACGAAACGCATCTCCGCGACATAGGCCTCGTTCACGTCCCGGCCGGCGCCGCGATAGAAATACGGCCGCATCCAGAGGCCGACTTCGAGTATGTCGGCGCCGTTGGCGATATGCCAGTCATGCATCGGCGTGCGGCGGGTCGGCTTGAAATGATGGCCGACAGCCCGCCCGGCGAGCGCGCCGATGGCGACCGGCACATAGGGCGGCCTGAAGGTGGTCGTGCCCGTCTCGGGAATGGTCGCGCCGCGCAAGGCCGCCATGGCCGAGAGCGCCGGGAAATTGCTGGTCTTGCCCTGGTCCGTGCCCATGCCGAGCGTGGTGTAGCGCTTCAGATGCTCGACTGATTGATAGCCCTCGCGATGGGCGAGCGCGATGTCGCCGGTGGTGACGTCCATCTGGAAGTCGACGAAAGCCTTGCCGCGCGCTGGTGGGACGGTGCGGAACGCAGCCGTGGCCGGCTCCGCTGATTGGAACTGGAGAGCGGCCGGGACCGGCTTTGTCTTTCCACAATATGCTACGGGTCGTCCTGAAAATGATGCCGCGATTAGGGCTGGCCGAGGAATTCACGGCGTTCCGCCGGGAAATCGCGGAGGTGCTCGCAGCGGCCGAGATCGGCGACTGGGCTTCGATCGGACACATCAGGCGGGCGCATATCTCGATGAGCTTCCGGCGGATGATGCTGCACCGAAATGACAAGGGTGAAGCGTTGCGTGGCGAGGATTCGGTCGGGCTGGCGTCGTCCAGTCTTGTGAACCGGTAAGCAGCGCCTCAGCGCGCCACGAAGCCTTCATGCCCTGAAGGAAGCGAAGGAAATCCTTGCCGCCCGGAATGAGGTCCTGCTCACAGCGGCGCGGGCCTTTTCCGAGTTCTTCTCGTGCAAGCCATTGATTGCCTCTCGTGCTGGGCTGGTGCGGACCTCCATGCAGCGCGCAAGCGCCAATGCCGATACGGTCGATCAGCGCGCCGGACAATTCGCGCATAGCGTCTCGAAGCTTTACTTGATCGAGCTGTCCATTATTAGTTCTCCGGCGCGAGGATGCGCGTCACGTGTTCGGCGATCGCCAGGCTGGACGTCAGGCCGGGGCTCTCGATGCCGAACAGATTGACCAGGCCCTGGACACCGTGGGTCGCGCTATCCTGGATGACGAAATCGCTGTTGGCTTCGCCCGGGCCCGAAAGTTTCGGCCTAATCCCGCTGTATGCCGGCTGCAGGCTGCCGTCGGCCAATTCCGGCCAGTATTTGCGGACCGCATTGTAGAAGCGTTCGCCGCGCGCGGGATCGACTCGGTACTCGAGTGTATCTGTCCATTCGACGTCCGGTCCGAACCGGGCCGTTCCGCCGAGATCAAGTGTCAGATGGACACCGAGCCCACCCGGCTCCGGCACCGGATAGATGAGCCGCGAGAAGGGCGCCCGTCCCGCCACCGAGAAGTAATTGCCTTTGGCGTAACGAAGCGTTGGCAGGAACTGCCGGCCGAATCCCTCGAGCGAGCCGGCCAGCGCGACCGCGCCGAGGCCGGTCGCGTTGACAAGACGTGACGTGGCGATCTCGAAATTTTCGCCGTTCGTCGTGTCCATCGTCTGGAGCACGATGCGGCCGGCATCGATGCGGCCTGAAACGATGCGGGTGTTGAGCGACAGCATCGCGCCGCTTTCCTCGGCGTCACCCAGCAAGGTGAGCATAAGCGCGTGGCTGTCGACGATCCCGGTTGAAGGCGAGAGCAGCGCTTTCGTGCAATGCAGCGCCGGCTCCAGTGCGTGCGCTTCGGCGGCGGAGAGGAAACGCAGATCGGCGACGCCGCAAGCGGCGGCGCTGGCGCGTATGGTGGTGAGCACAGGCTCCTGCGCTTCGTCGGTCGCGACGATCAGCTTGCCTGAGCGCCGGTGCGGGATCGAGCGCACTGCGCAGTAGCGATAAAGCATGTCGCGTCCGGCAATGCAGAACAGGGTTTTCAGCGAGTCTCGAGGATAATAGATCCCGGCATGGATGACTTCCGAATTGCGCGAGCTCGTCTCGGTGCCGATGGCGTCCGCCGCTTCGAGGATCAGCGTATCGAGGCCTCGCGCCGCCAGCCCCCGCGCGACCGCAAGGCCAATGACGCCGGCCCCGGCCACTATGCAGTCGACCTGTTCCATATCGCGTCTCTTCGGTTGCGCAAGCCGTGCTCCACAGCCCCCGCAAGGACTTATACCGTCTCTGTCCGCCTTGGAAATCTCATGGCGCTATCGATTGTGACACAGGGGCTCTTGCAGCCGCATCCCGCCGTGATGCATCAAGCAGCAGACGCGAGGCGGATTTTCCCGATTTTCTCAACAGGGAAACGGGTTCCTATTTCCGCTTGAACGCCCGCAGACAGGAGCCATCATGGACGCCAGACCGAATTCCCCTGAAGCCCGCGATATCCGCTACCATCTGCATGCCTATACCAATGCCCGCAAGCATCAGGAGACGGGCCCGCTGGTCATCGAGAAGGGCGACGGCGTCTATGTCGAGGACATTGCCGGCAACCGCTACATCGAGGCGATGGCCGGCCTGTGGAGCGTCGCCGTCGGTTTCTCGGAAAAGCGGCTGGTCGAGGCCGCCACAAGGCAGATGTCGAAGCTGCCCTTCTATCACGATTTCGGCTCGAAGGCGCATTCGCCGCTGATCGATCTCGCCGAGAAGCTGGTGCAGATGGCGCCGGTGCCGATGAGCAAGGCCTATTTCACCAATTCCGGTTCCGAGGCCAACGACACGGCGATCAAGATGATCTGGTACCGGTCGAATGCGCTCGGCCAGCCGGGTCGCAAGAAGATCATCAGCCGCAAGCGCGGCTACCATGGCGTCACCATTGCCGCGGCGAGCCTGACCGGCCTGCCGAACAATCATCTCTCCTTCGACCTGCCGATCGCCAATATCCTGCACACCTCGACGCCGCACCATTGGCGCGACGCCGAGCCCGGCGAAAGCGAGGAACAGTTCTCCAGCCGGCTCGCCGGCGACCTGGAAAAGCTGATCCTCGCCGAGGGGCCGGAAACCATCGCCGCCTTTATCGGCGAGCCGATCATGGGCGCCGGCGGTGTCGTCGTTCCGCCGGCCGGCTACTGGGAAAAAATCCAGGCGGTGCTGTCGAAATACGACATCCTGCTGGTGGCCGACGAGGTGATCTGCGGCTTCGGCCGGACCGGCGAGATGTTCGGCTCGCAGACCTTCGGCATCAAGCCCGACATCATGGTGTTGTCCAAGCAGATCTCGTCGTCCTACCTGCCGATCTCGGCGCTGCTCATCAACGACAAGGTGTTCGAGCCGATCGCCGACGAAAGCGACCGCATCGGCACGTTCGGCCATGGCTTCACCGGCGGCGGCCATCCGGTCGCCGCGGCCGTCGCGCTGGAAAATATTAAGCTGATCGAGGAGCGCGACCTCGTCGGCAATGCGCGCAAGGTCGGTGCGCATTTGCAGGCACGGCTGCGCAAGCTGGATTCCCATCCGCTGGTGGGCGAGGTGCGCGGCGTCGGCCTGATCGCCGCCGTCGAACTGGTGGCCGACAAGGCGAGCAAGGCGCCATGGGGCAAGGCGGGAGCGCTCGGCGCCCTGGTCAACGGCTTGCTGCAGCAGAACGGCGTGATCTCGCGCAACATGGGCGACGCCATCGCCTTCTGTCCACCGCTGATCATCACCGAGGCTCAGGTCGACGCTTTGGTCGACGCGTTCGAGCGGTCGCTCGACGCCGCGCTGCCGCAGGTCCGGCCACAGGACTGAACCGATCCATCACACTGCGTCGCCCTGACTGCCACGCTTCGCGCCAGCCGGCGCTGAATTCCGGCCGGCGCGACGGCCTCGACCGCGCGTCTCCTTCCGAGACGGCCAAGTCGTTCATGGACTATCCCAGGGCGCCGGCGGCTGGCATCTTGCCATGCGCGAAAAGGGTGTTGACGACGAGATCGGCGCTGGTTTGGAAGCAATGCTTCCGAGCGCGCGCATTGTCCGCCAATAGAGCGTGAGGCAGGTATGAAAATAGCTGTTCCGGAGACCAGCCGGCTGAAGATCGGCTTCATTCTTGCCCGCTCCTTCACGCTTTCAGCGTTTGCATTGTTCGTCGACACGCTGCGCCTCGCCAGCGACGAAGCGGACAGGTCCGGCAGGGTCTTTGCCGACTGGCAGGTTCTGGCGAGCACCAGACATCTGATCACCGCCAGCTGCGGCGTGCAGGTCGCGCCGACATCGGATTTCGTGGATCCCGGCCTGTTCGACTACATCGTCATCGTCGGCGGCCTGCTGAACAATGAGTTCCCGGTCGATGACGAAACCGTCCGCTATCTCAGGAAAGCCGCGGCAGCCAAGGTTCCGTTGATCGGCGTTTGCACAGGTACTTTCATCCTCGCGGACGCCGGCCTGATGAAATATCACCGGACCTGCGTCAGCTGGCTGCATTACCAGGCGTTCCGCCAGCGTTTCCCGGATCACGAAGTCAGGGCCGACCGTATTTTCAATCTCGATCGGACGAGGGGATCATGCGCCGGCGGCAGCAGCGCTGCCGACATGGCGGCGTCGATCGTGAGACGCCACATCAGCGAACGTGCCGAGCGAAACGCGCTCGAAGTGCTGCAGATCGACAAGGCACGCTCGGCTTTGCACATCCAGCCGCGCAGGCCGCTTGCCATCGAATGCGACGATCCGCGGCTCCAGGCGGCGCTGATCACGATGGAGAGCAATATCGAGAATACGCTGTCGATTTCCGAGATCGCTGCCTCGGTTGGTCTGTCGCGACGGCAGCTCGAGCGCTTGTTCATGGAGAAAACGAAAAGCTCTCCAGCCCTCATCTACAAACGACTGCGCCTTGAACGGGCAAAGCAGCTGCTCCTCGAAACCAGCACGCCGATGCTTGATATCGCGATCGAAGTCGGATTCGAGAACGCCTCGCATTTCTCCAGGGCGTTTCGCGAGACGTTCGGCCTGCCACCCAGCAAGGTCAGGTCGGCAATTTCAAACTGAAATGCCGGCCGGAAAGCTTATGCAGGCTTATCGTCCGGATGGCCGAGCTCGCAGAACCAGCCGCCGAGATACTTCACCGACGGTCTTTTCGGATCGGGAACCGGCGTCTTCGCCTCGATTGTGGCGCGGAACGGTTCGGCGCTGTCCTGTGGGATGAACCCGAGATGGTCGGCGCCTCTGTTGTCGACCATCTTCAGCTTGTTGTCGGAAATGCCGAACGAGATCGTGTGGCCGACGCGCGCCGCCGTCAGCGACGCCTCGACCAGGCGCACACAGTCGGCGAAGGAGAGGTATGACCAGAGCATGCGGCGGTCGGCCGGCTCGGGGAAGGACGAGAAGATGCGCAGGCAAACCGTCTCGATGCCGAACTTGTCCCAGTAGAGCCGGCTGAGGCTTTCGACGAAATTCTTCGACACGCCATAGAGGCTGTCGGGGCGCACCGGCGCGTCGACGCCGATATGCGCCTCGATCTCGTGATAGCCAATGGCATGCACCGAGGATGCATAGATGACGCGCTTCACGCCGTGTTTCCTGGCGCCTTCGTAGATGTGGTACGAGCCGCGGATGCTGGAATCGAGGATGGTCTGCCACTCGCATTCGAGCGGCGCGCCGCCGAAATGCACGATCGCATCGCAGTCCTTGGTGGCGGCGATCGTCGCCTCCATGTCGGCGAGGTCGAAGACCGCTTCTTCCTCGTGAGGGGCAAGATCGCCGAATGGTTCGCGCCCCGCCAGGCGGATCTTGCTTGCCAGCGGCACCAGCCCCTTGCGCAGTTGCGAGCCGAGCCGGCCGGCGGCGCCGGTGATCAGGATACGTTCGTAGTGCGGCATTCTCTACTCCACTTGTGCGACGGCGGCATTGATCCGCGAGATCGCCTCGGTCAGCACCTCTTCGCTGGTCGCCGTCGAGATGCGGAAATAGGGTGACAGTCCATAGGCGACGCCCGGCACCGACGCCACCCGGCCTTCGTTGAGAAGATAGTTCGCCACAGTGGCATCGTCCTCCAGGACGATGCCCTTCGGTGTCTTGCGGCCGATCAGGCTGGCGCAGCCGATATAGGCATAGAAGGCGCCTTCCGGCGGCGACAGCGTCAGCCCGTTGATCTTCCGGATGCCGTCCACGACCAGGTCGCGGCGCGCCTCGAAGGCCTGGCGGAAACGCGCGACCTCGTCCTGCGGGCCGTTGAGCGCGGCGACCGTCGCGGCCTGCGCGATCAAGCACACGGACGTGCAGGATTGGCTCTGGATCGTCGACATCGCCTTGACGAGCGGCGCGGGGCCGGCAGCATAGCCGACCCGCCAGCCGGTCATCGCATAGGATTTCGACACGCCGTTGACGATCAGGGTGCGGTCCTTGAGTTCCGGGCAGGCCTTGCCGAAGGACACGAATTCGCGCCCGTCGAACAGGATGTGCTCGTAGATCTCGTCGGAGAGGACAAGCACCTGCGGGTGCTTTGCCAGCACCGCGCCCAACGCCTGGAGATCGGATTGCGAATAGACCGCGCCGGAGGGGTTGCCAGGCATGTTGAGGAAAAGCCACTTTGTCTTTGGTGTGATTGCCTTTTCCAGCAGCGCGGGCGTCAGCCGGAAGCCGGTGGTCTCCGGGCATTCGACGACGACAGGCGTGCCGCCGAGCAGCTTCACCATTTCCGGATAAGAGACGAAATAGGGCGCCGGCAGGATCGCCTCGTCGCCTGGCTCCAGCGTTGCCATCAGCGCGTTGAAGATGATCTGCTTGGCGCCGTTGGCGACGACGATATCGTCGGCCGTGTAGTCCAGCCCGTTCTCCCGGCGGAACTTGCCGGCAACCGCTTCGCGCACCTCGGCAGTGCCGGCGGCGGCGGTGTAGAGGGTCTGCCCAGCCTTGGCCGCGAAATGCGCGGCATCGATGATGTGCAGCGGGGTCGGGAAATCAGGCTCGCCCAGCCCGAGGTCGATCACATCGACACCCTTGGCGCGCAGCGCCTTTGCGGCCTGCGAGGCCGCCATCGAGGCCGAAGGCTTCACCACCGACAGGCGCGAGGCAACATAACTCATCGGTCGTTCTCCGAGACGTATCCCTTGGATCGGTCATTGACCCGCGCGGCGACACTGCGCTTGGCCGGATCGCCATAGCCGCCGCCACCCGGCAGTTCCAGGATCAGCCTGCGCCCAGCCGGCACATGCTGCCAACCCTTGGGGCGCATCTTTGTGCCGTCGTCCAACTTGACCACGCCCGCGACGCCGGGCTTGCCGCCATTGCGCCCGCGCGGCGGATGGTTGACGCGGTCGAACATGGCCGAGAAGTCGAACTCGTGGCCGTCGGTCGCGGCGATCTCGATGATCTGCCCGAGGCCGCCGCGGAATTCGCCGTCGCCACCCGAGTTCGGGCGCAACTCCTTGCGCCAGATGACGATCGGACCGGTATGCTCCGTCGCCTCGATCGGCATGGTGTGCACGCCTGACGGGAAGGCCGTCGCCGACAACCCGTCGAGATCGGGACGCGCGCCCATGCCGCCGGAGTTGAACATCAGCACTTCGGCGCGCCGACCGGATGTGCCGGCGACCGGGCGCGCGGAGATGTGGATGTTCCACAGCGCGCCAGCGCCTTCGGCGAGGATTTTTCCCGGCAACGCCTTGGCGAACGCCCCCAGCACCAGATCGGGAACCATGTGGCCGAAGATGTGCCGGAGCGCCACCGGCGCCGGCCGCACCGCATTCAGGATGTTGACCGGCGACGACACGGTGAAGAAGGCGAGGGAGGCGGCATTGTTCGGGATGTCGGGCGCCACCATGCATTTGAGCGCATAGCAGGCATAGGCCTTGCTGTAGATGATCGGGCAGTTGATGCCCCAGCGGCTCATCGGATCGGTGCCGGTGAAATCGACCTCGACATGATCGTCACGGACCGAAACGGTCGCGGCGAGCTTCACCGGCTCGTCGTAGCCGTCGGTCACCAGTTCGTTCGACCAGCTTCCTTTCGGCAGCGCCTCGATGCGTTCGAGCATGGCGTCGCGCGTGCGCGAGAAGATGAACTCGCCGAGACCGTCGAGCGAGGTGAGCCCGATCTCCTTCATCATGTCGACGAGGCGGCGGTGGCCGACTTCGTTGCAGGCGGCGAGCGAATAGAAGTCGCCGACGACCTGGTTCGGCTCGCGCACATTGGCGCGCAGGATCCTGACGAGGTCAGGTCGAGATTGACCTTGCCCTTTTCCGCGAACTTCATGATCGGGATCTGGATACCTTCCTCATAGACCGACTTGCCGTCGGCGCCGAAGCCGCGCCCGCCGACATCGACGACATGCGCCGTGCAGGCGAAGAAGGCGATCAACTCGCCGTTCAGGAAGGACGGCGACACCATGGTGATGTCGTGCAGATGGCCGGTGCCCTGCCAGGGATCGTTGGTGACATAGGTGTCGCCCTCGAACATGTTCTCGCGCGAGATTTCGTTCATGAAGTGCAGCACGGCTTCAGCCATTGTGTTGACATGGCCTGGCGTGCCGGTCACCGCCTGCGCCAGCATCTGGCCGCGCGGATCGAACACGCCGGCCGAGAGGTCGCCGGATTCGCGCACCGAGGTCGAGAAGGCGGTGCGCAGGAGGGTGAGCGCCTGCTCCTCGACCACAGAGATCAGCCGGTTCCACATGACCTGCATGCGGATTTCGGCGATGTTGTTCTTGCCTGGGTCGCTCATGCCTGGCTGCCTTTGCGGATCAGAAGGATTGCGCCGTCGCTCTGGATGACGGCGTCGAAACTCGTAGTGATGACGGTGGAGGTTTCACGCTCGACGATGACCGCCGGGCCGGACACCCGATCGCCGGCGCAGAGCGTGTCGCGCTCGATGATGCCGTAGCTGCGCTGCGCGCCGCTGACCGGATCGAAAACCGAGCGCGTCGTTGTCGGCTCGCTCGACTTCCTGCCGGCGGTGAGTTCGTGTCTCGCAACTGCCGGCCGAATATCCGTCGCCTTGACCGACCAGGTGACGATCTCGATCTCCAGCCCGTCGAGCCCTTCGATGGCGCGGCCGAAGAAGCGCTGGTAATTCTCCTCGAACAGCGCCTTGAGCTTTGCGACGGCATCGTCGCCGAACGGCTCGTCCGCCAGCGGCACGGGGATTTCCCAGCCCTGGCCGGCATAGCGCATGAAGGCGGTGATCTCGCAGACGATCCTGCCGCTGGCGCCGGTGCGCACAAAACCCTCGGCGGAGGCCTTGAGCTCGGCGAGCAGGGCGTTGACCTCGGCCGGCTTGAACCGCGACAGCCGCGTCAGCTTCGACGCCAGCGCCTCGTAGCCGAACGGCGCCTTGAGGAAGCCGATCGCCGATCCGACGCCGGCGCCCCGCGGCACGATGCATTGGTCGATGCCGAGCTTCTCGCAGAGCCTTGCCGCGTGAAGCGGTGCGGCGCCGCCAAAGGCGATCATCAGATTGTCGGAAATGTTCTTGCCGTTCTCGACGGCATGGACGCGGGCGGCATTGGCCATGTTCTCGTCCACCACCTCGCAGATGCCGAAGGCCGTCGACATGGCATTGAGCGACAAGCGCTCGCCGACGTCGCGCATGATGGCCTGTTCGGAGGCCGAGGTATCGAGCCTGATCGCGCCGCCGGCGAAATTGTCGGGGTCGAGCTTGCCGAGCACGAGGTCGGCGTCGGTGATCGCCGGACGCTTGCCACCGCGACCGTAGCAGGCCGGACCGGGTTCGGATCCGGCACTCTCAGGCCCAGTCTGGATGCGGCCCATGGCATCGACCCAGGCGATGGAGCCGCCGCCCGCGCCGATCTCGATCATCTCGATCACGGGAATGGAGATCGGCATGCCGGAGCCTTTGGAGAAGCGATAGGTGCGCGCCACTTCGAAGGTTCTCGCCGTGCGCGGCGCGTAGTCCTCGATCAGGCAGATCTTGGCGGTGGTGCCGCCCATGTCGTAGGAGACGACCTTTTCCAGGCCGAAGCGCCTGGCGATGTCGGCGGCGAAGATGGCGCCGCCGGCTGGACCGGATTCGACCAGCCGGACAGGGAATTCCGACGCGGTCTCCACCGAGATCAGCCCGCCGCCGGAATGGATCATGAAGACCGGACAGTCGGCGCCCATGTCCTTCAGGCGCGTCTGGAGACGGGCGAGATAGTCGGCCATCTGCGGCCGCACATAGGCGTTGGCGCAGACCGTATTGAAGCGCTCGAACTCGCGCATCTGCGGCGAGACTTCCGCGCTGATCGAAATCGGGATACTGAGCTTTCTGGAAAGGATCTCGCGGGCCCGGCGTTCGTGGTCCGGATTGGCGTAAGCGTGGATGAAGCCGATCGCCACCGAGCCGAAGCCGCCGGCGGCGATCCGGTCAGCAATATCCTCCAGGGCAGCTTCGTCGAGCGGCTGCAATTCCTGGCCTTCGGCGCCGATGCGGCCCCTGACCGTGAAGCGATCCTCGCGCGGAATCAGCGGCGTCGGCAATTGCAGGCTGAGGTCGTACTGCTCGAAGCGGTTTTCGGTCCGCATCTCGATCACGTCGCGGAATCCTTCCGTCGTGACCAGCGCGGTCTTCGCGCCGCGCCGCTCGATGAGCGCGTTGGTGGCGAGCGTGGTACCGTGGATGATCATGCCGATTTCGGCGGACGAGATGCCGGCATCGCGGATGACGACGGCGATGCCGTCGAGGATCGCCTGCTCGGGCGCCGCGTAGTTGGTCAGCACCTTGGTGGAGAACATCGCCCCCCTGACGTCGAGGGCGATGTCGGTGAAGGTGCCGCCGATGTCCGCGCCGAGACGGATGTCGTCAGTTCTGGAGGTCATGCCTTGGCCTTCTGGGAAGCGAGTGCTGCGTCGCGCATCTGGGAAAGAGTCTGCCGGGGCGTGAGCGCTTCGGGCGAGACGGCGATGTCGAGGACGGCGCCGGACGCGGACTTCAGCGCCCGCTCGAACGCCAGCGCGAAATCCTGCGTGGATTCGACCCGCTCGGCATGGAAGCCGTAGGCCTTTGCCAACGTCACGAAGTCAGGGTTCTCGAGCGAGGTTCCGGAAACGCGGGCCGGATAGTTGCGCTCCTGATGCGCGCGGATCGTGCCGTAGATGCCGTTGTTGATGATGAGCACGATCGGCTGCGCGCCGGCCTGCATGGCGGTGCCAAGCTCCTGGCAGTTCATCTGGAAGTCGCCGTCGCCGGCAAAGCAGACGACCGTGCGTTCCGGAAAAGCGACCTTCGCAGCGATCGCCGCCGGCAGGCCGTAGCCCATGGCGCCCGATTGTGGAGCAAGCAGCCGCGCTTTCGGCCCGAACTTGAAGAACTTGTTCGGCCATACCGTGAAATTGCCGGCGCCATTGGTGAGGATGACATCGGCCGGAAGGGTTTCACGCAGCCAGGCGCTGACCGCGACCATATCGACGGGGCCGGGCTGCACGGGCGCAGTGAAGGTCCCCTCATAGGCCTTGCGCGCCGCCACGCGCCAATCGGCCCAGGCGCCCTTGACCGGGGTAAGCGCCTTGGCGAAGGCGTTCGGGCCGGCATGGATGCCGATCGTGGGCACATAGATCTTGCCGATCTCGCGATCGGAGCCGTGCACGTGGATCAGCTTCTGGTGCGGCACGGGAACTTCCAGCAACGTGTAGCCGTCCGTCGTCATCTCGCCGAAGCGGACATTGACGGCCAGGATCACGTCGGCGTCGCGGATCAGGTTTTTCACGTGCGGCACCATGCCGACGCCGGCCTCGCCGACGAAGACCGGCGAATGGTTGTCGAACTGGTCCTGGTAGCGGAAGGCGGCGACGACGGGGATGTCGGAGGCTTCGGCAAAAGCCTGGAGCGCAGCACGTCCGTCCGCCGTCCAATTGGCGCCGCCCATGAGAAGGACCGGCTTTTCGGCTGCCGCCAGCATCTTGAACGCCGAATTAATCGCATCCTGCGCCGGGGCGGCTTCGAAAATCGCTGCCGGACCACTGAGCGGTCCCGCCTCGGTCGCGGTCGTCAGCATGTCTTCGGGCAGCGCGACCACGACGGGACCGGGCCGCCCGGTCAAGGCGGTGGTCCAGGCACGCGCCACGATCTCGGGTAGCCGCGAAACGTCATCGATCTCGACCGCCCATTTGGCGACAGTCCCATACACCGCCCGGTAGTCGATCTCCTGGAACGCTTCGCGCCCCTTCATGTCGGTGCCGACCTGGCCGACGAACAGGATCATCGGCGAACTGTCCTGCATGGCCGTGTGGACGCCGATGCTGGCATTGGTCACGCCAGGGCCGCGCGTGACGAAGCAGATGCCCGGTGAGCCCGTCAGCTTGCCGTAGGCCGAGGCCATGAACGCCGCGCCGCCTTCGTTGCGGCAAAGCACATAATCCAGCCTGCCGTGCGTGTCGTGCAGCGCATCGAGGACGGCCAGATAGCTCTCGCCGGGAACGCCGAAGCTCTTGCTCGCTCCGAGGGCGATCAGGCACTCGACAAGAAGGCGACCGCCATTGCGGACCATGCTTCGACATCCTCTTACGCTGGCGGCAGGCGAACCGAGCCTGCTTTTCGGACTATACCTGCACTCCGGTGGACCGGGGCGAAATCAAGAAATGCGGTCTATTCGAAAGTTTTTCTTTACTGTGGCGAGTGCACCAGAACGCCGGGATTCATCGTTCCCAGCGGATCGAAGGCGCCTTTCAGCCGCGCCATGAGCTCGCGCTCCACCGGACCTCTGTTCCGGTCAGCCATGGCGATCTTTGCCCGCCCAAGCCCATGCTCTGCTGCGAAGCTGCCGCCCATGTCCGTGGCGAGCGATGCCAGCGCCTCGGCGAACTGTCCGGCCTTACCATCGAAATCGGCGCGGCCTTCCGGCGGCGACAGATTGTAGTGGATGTTGCCGTCGCCGAGATGCCCGAACGGGTTGATCCGCACGCCGGGCAGGATGTCGTCGCAGAGTTTTGCGCCGGCTTCGATGAAACGCGCGATCGCGCCTGGCGGCACCGAGATGTCGTGCTTGAGCTGCTCGCCCTCCAGCCGCTGCCCCTCAGGCTGTTCCTCGCGCAGGCGCCAGAACTGCGCCCGCTGCGCGCCCGAATTGGCCAGCGCGCCATCCACAACCAGGCCTTGCTCCATGCCCCATTCCAGCGCCGAATTCAGGATCTCGTCCAATGGGACTCGCGTCGACCCCGAGGCCAGCTCGACGAGCAGGTAGACATCGCCTCTTGTCTCCAACTGATAGGCGAGATCGGGCAAGTGCTTGAGCGCCAGCGCCAGGCCGACATCGGAGAAGAATTCGAGGCCGGCAAGGAACTCGCCGGCCTCGCCGCGGAGGTAGGCGCCGAAGGAAACGGCAGCGGCGAAGTCGGACATCACCAGAAGCGCGCTCGCTTGCTGGCGTGGGGTGGGATAGAGCCGCAATAGCGCGCGCGTCACGATGCCAAGCGTGCCTTCGGCGCCGCAGTAAAGTTTGCGCAGCTGATAGCCGGCATTGTCCTTCTGCACCGCGCGAAGCCCGTCCCACACCGCGCCGTCCGGGGTCACGACTTCGAGGCCAAGCACAAGGTCCTGCATCATCCCGTATCGGAAAGCCTGGCTGCCGCCCGCATTGGTGCCGATCAGGCCGCCGATCCGAGCGCTGCCCTCCGCTCCGAGATGCATCGGAAACATCAGGCCGTGCGGCTCCAGCGCCTCGTGCAAGGCGGCGAGCACGACGCCAGCCTCGACGACAATCGATCCGCTCTCCGGATCCGGTTCGCCGATCGCCGCCATGCGCGAAAGCGAGACGATGACCGCATTCGATTGATTGGCGACGGCGCCGCCGCAAAGGCCCGTGTTTCCGCCTTGCGGCACAACGGCAAGTCCTGCCTCCCGGCATGCCTTTACGACTGCCGCAGCTTCGGCCGTGTTGGCGGGCCTGGCAACGCCCAGAGGCGCGACACCATAGCGGTTGAGCCAGTCGCGCTGATAGGGCTCGGCGTCAATGCCCGAAAGCCAGCCTTTCGGTCCGAGAATTGCCTGCAGTGCGCTAACGGGATCAGCCATTCGGATACCTGCGATGTGCGACGAGCCGCGTATAGACAGGTGTGTCGCCCGGCTCAATGACCCAGTACCTGCGACAGGAATTGCCGCGTGCGCTCGTTCCGGCAAGAGGTGAAGAACTCCTCCGGCGGCGCCTCCTCGACGATCTCGCCGCCGTCCATGAAGATCACCCGGTCGGCGACCCGGCGCGCGAACCCCATCTCGTGCGTGACGCAGATCATCGTCATGCCTTCGGAGGCAAGCGTGACCATGACGTCCAGCACCTCCGCGATCATTTCCGGATCGAGCGCCGAGGTCGGCTCGTCGAACAGCATGATCTGCGGCTGCATGCAGAGCGCCCGCGCGATCGCCACCCGCTGCTGCTGGCCGCCGGAGAGCTGGCCGGGAAACTTCATCGCCTGCTCGGGAATGCGGACCTTCTCCAGATAGCGCCGGGCGGTCGCCTCGGCTTCCGTTCGCGGCCGTTTGCGCACGATCATCGGCGCGATCATGCAGTTTTCCAGCACCGTCATATGCGGGAACAGGTTGAAGTGCTGGAACACCATCCCGACCTCCCGCCTGATCTCGTCGATGTTGCCGACATCGTCGTTGAGCTCGGTGCCAAGCACGGTGATGCGGCCGCCATTGTGCTGTTCGAGCCGGTTGATGCAGCGGATCATGGTCGACTTGCCGGAGCCGGAGGGACCGCAGATGACGATCCTCTCCCCGCGTTCCACGGACAGGTTCACCTTCCGCAGCGCGTGGAACGAGCCGTAGTATTTGTCGAGGTTTTCGATGCGGACAGCAGGTCCGCCGGACTCGGTCGCATTGCCTGAGATCATTTGCGCGCCTCCCTATCGTTCGCCGACCGACATGCGCCGTTCGAGGAAGGCGCCGTAGCGGGACAGGCTGAAGACGAAGACGAAATAGATGAAGGCGATGAAGGCGTAGACTTCGATATAGGCGAACCGCCACTCGCCGGTTCCGTAGGCGGCGTTGCCGGAGGCCAGGATCTCGAAGAAGCCGACGATGACCACCAGCGAGGTTTCCTTGAACGAGATCACGAACTGGTTGATCGTGGCCGGCAGCGCGTTGCGCATGGCCTGCGGCAGAAGGATGCGGCTAATGCGCTGCCAATAGCTCATGCCAAGTGCCATGGCGGCCTCCGCCTGTCCGTTCGGAACGCCCTGCATGCCGCCTCTGACGATCTCTGCCTGGTAGGCGGAGAAGAACAGGGCGGAGCCCAGGATCACCCGGTAGAGCTTGTCGCCCGCCAGCCACTGCGGCAGCGCGAACGGCAGGACGATGGCGAAGGTAAAGAGGATCGAGATCAGCGGCAGCGAACGCACCCCGTCGATGATGATACCGGTGGTGCGGGAAATCCAGGGCAGTTCTGACCGGCGCATCAAAGCCAGGCAGATCGCCAGCGGGAAGCCGATCAGGCAACTGGTCACGAAGATGAAAAGGGTCAGTGCCAGTCCGCCCCAGGCTTCCTCGCCGACATAGGTAAGACCAAGCACGCCACCTTTCATCAGTACGTAATAGAGGACTGCTCCGGCCCCCCATACGAGCGCGATGCGGCGTCCGGTCCAGAAGGCCGGTATGCAGCTCAGCACCGTCATGACCACCACGGTCACGCAGGCCAGCGCCGAGCGCCACTGCTCCTCGAAAGGATAAAGACCGAACAGGATAATCCGCCATCTTGCAGCAATGACCGACCAGCAGGCACCTGCCGCCGCCTGGCAGGCCTCCGGGCCGCCGCTTGTCGTGAAGACAGCCGAGAAGATCGCCCAGTTGAGCAGGTTCCAGGCGAGAAAAACCATGATCGCTAGGGAGGCCAGTGACAACAAGGCCTGAAGCGGCGTCGCAAAGAAGCGCCGTCTCAGATCCTCGAGCCTTCCGGGAGCAGGCGGAGCGACAATGACCATCTCCATCTCTCATCCCCTCAGTTGATTGCCCTTGAGGGCGATTGCTTTGTTGATACGGTTGAACACGGCGGCCAGGCTGAGGTTGATGGTCAGGAAGCCCGCCATCAGGATACCGATCGCCTCAAGCGTCTGGCCCGAGTGGTTGATGGTCAGCGCCACGACCATGAAGAAGTCGGTGAACCCGACTGCGATGCCCATCGTGGTTGCCTTGATCAGCCAGACATATTGGTTGGCGAGGATCGGCAGCATGGCGCGCAGAGCAAGCGGCAGCTTGACCAGCGTGAAGACCCGCCATGGGCTGAGGCCCATCGAGAGCGCCGCCTCCACCTGGCCCTTGCCGATGGCCTTGAAGCCGCCACGCACGATCTCAGCGATATACGACCCGCCATAGATGGCGATGGCGATCGCAAGCGCGGAAAACTCCGGTGGAATGCGCAGGCCGCCCTTCAGGTTGAGACCTTGCAGGGCAGGGAAGTCGAGCAGCGGTGCGTCAGGCAGACGAGCAACTAGCAGGACGAGGACCGCGCAGGCAAGCGCCGCTGCCATACCGGCGAGCTGGATGGCGAGCCGTTTGCCGATCGGCTGGCTAAGGCGCGATGTCCTGCCCAGCCAGACCGGCAGCACGACAGCGGCGATCACCGTCAAGATGGCCAGCGCCATTGCCACTCCGCCGACATTGGGAGCAGGGACGTAGAGCCCGCGGCTGGTCAGCAGCATGCCCCAGGCTTCGTGCGCGGCGCGCGGCGTCGGCAGGTGCGTGATGATCGCGTACCAGAAGAAGACCTGGAGGATCAGCGGGATGTTGCGGAAGATATCGACATAGGTGCGGCCGAGCAGTCGCGCCAATTCGTTGGAGGAAGTCCGCGCCAGACCGACGATCGTCCCGACGACCGTTGCCAGGATCAGTCCGACGCTGCCCAGGAACAGCGTGTTGATGATCCCGATGAGGAAGAACCACCAATAGGGGTCATTGGCCGTGGCGGGCAGGAGCGAGAAGTTCACATCCCAGCCCGTCGATTTATACAAGAAGTCGAATCCCGAAGTGATCCCTTGCTCTGCAAGGTTGCGCCGCGCGATCATCACGCCGGCAAGCACCAGCGCGGCAAGCGAGCCGACATAGAGAACCTGCAACAAAACGTTGCGGGCCTTCTGATTTCTCAGCAGGCTGACCATCTGCCAATCCTTCCTGAATTGCCGCCGGCTCCGCCCGGCAGGAGCAGGGCGGAGGCGGCGTGCGTTCAAATCCGTTCCAGCCGCATTTCCGCGGCGCCAAACGGTGCGATTTGGCTGCTCAGGTGGATCAGTCGATCACCAGCGGGAACAGGACGCCGCCATTGTTCCAGAGGTTGGTCAGGTCACGATCCATCTTGTAGGGCGACTCCTTGCCGAGATTGCGCTCGAAGATCTCGCCGTAATTGCCGACCTTCTTGATCACGTTGTAGGCCCAGTCGTCGGGAAGTCCGAGACCCTTGCCCATGCCTGGCGCGGCACCGAGGAGCTTGGCTACCGCCGGCGACGTCGGCTTGGCCTTGATCTCGTCGACATTCTTGGACGTGATGCCTTCCTGCTCGGCGAAGAGCAGGGCGGAGAGCGTCCAGTTGGCAACGTCGACCCAGTTGTCGTCGCCTTGCCGAACGATCATCACTTCGGGCTCGACCGCGATCACATCGGGCAGGATCACGTGTTCGTCGACCTTGCCCTTGGCGACACGCGCGATGGCGAGCGTCGGACCCCACTGGGCGTACATGTCGCAGCGGCCCAAGAAGTATGCCTGCTCAAGCTCTTCCGTCTTTTCGATGACGACCGGTTCCAGCTTGATCCCGACTTTCTGCGCATAGGCGGCAACCTGCTGCTCGATAGTCGTTCCAGCCGGAATGCAGATGGAGCCACCGTTGGCGTCCTTGAGGGACTTGAGATTGAGCTCCTTGTGCGCCATCACCTTGGTCGTGCCGAGATAATAGGACATCGAGAACTGCAGGCCCAGCTCGGTATCGCGGCTGAGCGTGCCGCCCGAGGCCTTGATGACAATGTCGACATCGCCCGACTGCAGGGACGGCCAGCGCTGGGCCCAACTGATCGGAACGACTTTCAGCTTCGCCGGATCGCCGAACACGGCGGTCGCCACCGCCTTGCAGAGGTCGATGTCCATGCCTTTCCAGTTGCCCTTGTCGTCCACCTCGGCAAAGCCGAGATAAGAGCCGTCATGGCCGGTGCAGTTGAGCACGCCGCGTGCCTTAACGGTTTGGAGCGTCTTACCGCTCGCGGCCTCGGCCGGCGCCGCAAAATGAACCAGGCCAACGGCCAGGGCCGCGGCCCCCCATTGCATCATTTTCATGTTGTTGTCTCCACTGTTGAGGTTGTTCCGTTTCTTGTTGTTGGAGCCCCGCAAGATGCCTTTCGGAGCCCGGTCGCGAAGCCCCGCTCCTAGTCGGAAAGCGGGGTCGGTTTCGGCAGGGAAATCTTGAGATCGCTTCGCCAATCCTGCTGAGCCAGCCATCGATGGAGGGCGGCCACCGCCTTCACGCGCAGATGCCCGCGCGGGACGACAAGGTAGAAGCCGGGGACCTCCTCCGGTCTCATATCGGCAATGGCGTCGCGGCCGATCGGCGCCACCAGCGTGCCAGACCGGAAATCCTCCTCGGCGTCGATGACGGAGACCAGGCCCACACCGATGCCTTGCAGGGTCGCCCGGCGCATGGTCGCCGCGTCGTCGAAGCTGACGCTGCGGTCGCCCTCCGTCAGCTCCACTCCGAGGTGATGCAATATGTCCGGCCACAGGCGCTTCGACTTGACCGTGTCGAGTAGCGTGAACCGCGTCAGATCCTGCGCCGACTTGATCTTCTCGCCGATCGCCGGCGTGCAGCAGATGATCTTCGGGTCCGGCACCAGCAGCGTGGTTTCGTAGTCCGGCCAGTTGCCGTAACCCCACTGCACCGTCATATCGATGTCGTCGCGTCCGAAGTCGGGCAGGTCGACCATCGTCGTCAGGCGAAGGTCCGCGCCCGGCAGGATCTCGCGAAACAGCGAAAGCCTGGGCAGCAGATAGTGCGTGGCGAAATATGGGCTCGCATTGAGATTGATGCGGTCCCGGTAGTTCGATTTGGTGACGCGGCGAACGCCTTCCGAAAACTCGTCGAAGCCGGCCTTGACGTAGTGCGAGAGAAGGATCGCCGACTCGGTCAGCTCGATCGACCGGCCCTTGCGCTCGAACAGCGTCACCTGAAGCGTGTCTTCCAAGAGCTTGATCTGCTGTCCGACGGCCTGCGGCGTCACCAAGAGCTCATCGGCAGCCTGCCGGAAGCTCTTGTGCTGCGCGACGGCGTGGAAGACCCGAAGCGCATTCAGCGAAGGAAGGCGAAGCTTGCCGGTCATGGTGAAGTCCGCCTCCTTTCGTTCGAGACTCCGTTGATCATGCACTGCTGTGTTTCAGATGCCGCCGGCTTCTGAAGTTCGATTTACGCGTAAATGTAACCGCCTGAGACAATTACGTTTTCGCCGGTCATGTAGGTGTTCTTGGGTCCGCCGGTCATCAGTACCCATTCGGCGATCTCGGTGGGCTCGGCGCCGCGGCCGAGCGGGCTTGCCTTGGCGAGCTCATCGAGGAAGCCGAGGGCCTTTGCCTTCTCCGTGGCCATGCCGGCCGGCGCTACGGAGTTCACCAGGATGCCGTCCTTGGCGACGTGATGGGCGAAGGAGCGCGTCAGGCTGACGACGGCAGCCTTGGTCGCTGCGTAGTGGGCGTTCTGCGGATGCGCCTTGAAGGCGTCGACCGAGGTCAGATTGACGATGCGCCCGCGCACATGGGCTTTCGGCTCCTGCGCCTGCATGTGGCGAACGGCCGCCACCATCATGTGGTAGGTGCCCTTGATGTTGATGCCGTTGGAAGCGTCCCATTCGGCGTCGCAGATTTCGAGGAGCGGTCGGCGGGGATAGATCGCGGCGCAGTTGATCAGCGTGTCGACGCGTCCGAGCTTTTCAACGACGGCATCGAAGGCCGCATGGCACTGCGGGCCGATCTGGATGTCGCACGTTGCGGTAGCAGTCGGCAGGCCCTTGGCCTTTGCGGACTCCAGCGCGGATTCGGCGGCATCCTGATTGATGTCAATGATGCCGATCTTGGCCGCCCCGGCCTCCACGGCCATGCGGGCAAGGCGAGCAGCGCGACGACCATCCTGGCCACGTCGTCCGGCTGCACCACCTTTCCGGCGTACATCGCCGCCCGGGCGTCGGCGTCTAGGATGTCTTTGTAGAGCTGCGTTTCGACACGGCCGGCGACGATCTCGGTGACGCGTATGCCGGACGGGGAGAGATCGGCGCGCAGCGCGGCGGCAAAGCCGGAGATCGCCGCCTTGGTGGCTGCATAGACGGCAATGTTGGAAAATGCAGCGTGGCCCGCGATGGAGCCAGTGAACAATATGTGGCCGGATTGGCGCTCGCGCATCTGCGGCACGACGAGACGGGTGAGCAGGATCGCCGCGCTGAGGTTCACCTCCAGCGTGGTATCGATGTCGGCGATCTTCATGTCGGCGAAGTTGCCAAGAGGCGGCATGATGCCGGCATTGTTGATCAGCACGTCGATGGTGAGATCGGCAAGGACCGATTCCAACGCCTCGCGGTCGGTGACGTCGACGGCAATGGGGATGATGCCTGGACGCTCGGCCTGCAGCTCTTTCAGCGCCGCCTGGCTGCGGCCGACCGCATAGACGTCGTAGCCCGCGTCGCTCAACGCGATGGCGATGGCTCGCCCTATGCCGCTCGTCGCACCAGTGATGAAGGCTGTCGTCATCTGAGCTTCCCCGATTGCCTGACCGTCAGTGTGCAGGCCTTGGCCGATGCCGCGAAACCAAGAAAAGCAGCAAAAAGGAAAGATAAACTTTCGAAAGGCTTTCCGGCAGTGAAACATTCCACGCTGCCTACGCGATCTCCAGGGGCTGCAAACCAAGGGAAAACAATGCCTTCGGCGCGCGGGGAAGGGTTCTCGGCCGTCGGTGGAACAAAAACACGGCTTTCGCGATCGCCCGGGCAGGCCGCATTCAGCGCCCGCGCGAAGGGATCGAAATCGTCGCCGCTTATCCGGCCGTCGGCACAGGCCTTTTCATTTTGGTGAAGAGCGAGGCCGCGGCAGCCTTTTGCTCCGCGTCCGTTGCTTCGACGCCTGAAGCCCGCGCCAGGGCGCGCACGCGTCCCAGGCTGTTGTGCAGATGCTTGCGCATGGCCTGGCGGGCCTTGCCGCCGTCCTGCCTTTCGATGGCGTCGACGATGGCTTTGTGCTCGCTGTGGATGCGCGCGTAGTAACTGTCCTTGAGCGTCGGCTCGACCACATAGCCGAGCTGGAGACGCGGCACGATCATCGGCCCGAGATAGGCGAGGAAGCCGTGGATGAATTCGTTGCGCGCAGCCTTGGCGATCGCGAGATGGAAATCGTAGTCGTAGTGGATCTGGACGGCGGCGGGGTCGGCCTGCCGGGCGTCGATCTCATCCATCATGGCCCGGATATCGCGGGCCTCCTTGTCGGTGCGGCGTTCCGCGCAGAGCCCTGCGGATTCGACTTCGACGCTCAACCTGAGCTCGAGCAGCGCGATGGTTTCCGGCAAAGTCCGGAGCGCCTCGTCCGGTATCGAGAAATTGCGCGGCACCGGCGTTTCGCTGACGAACATGCCGCGCCCCTGTTGCGGCACCACCATGCCTTCCGAGCGCAGCCGCGCCACCGCTTCGCGCACGACGGTGCGGCTGACGTCATACTCCGCGCAAAGCTCCGCCTCGGTCGGCAGTTGCGCGCCGGGCTGCAACTCACCGGAGCGGATTTTTTCGGCCAGGCTCTCCGCCACGACGGTGGAAAGCGGCTTGCGCTTCGTCATTTAGGTCCGTCCGTTCAAGTTCAGATTCGGGATGATGCCCGATCCGGCAAGACCATTCAAACCGGCGTCTGCCGGATGGGGTTGCCCTGCAGATACTGCGTGTAAGGCGCCTGAACGAGCCAGCCGGCATCGACGGGAAGCGTGACGCCGGTGATCGAGGCGGCGCGATCGGAGCAGAGGAACAGGGCCGCCGCGGCGACATCGCGCGGCTCGACGAAGCGGCGCAGCGCCGTAGTGGCCTGGATCGCTTCCGGATTGCGCTCGCCCTTGGCGATCCTGGCCTTCAGCCCATCCGAGAGCGTGTAACCCGGCGCGACCGCATTGACGCGAACGCCGTGTGGACCGAGCTCGGCCGCCAGGATCTGCGTCAGCGCCAGCACCGCGTGTTTCCCGGGCGTGTAGGCCGGCAGCGACAGCGGCGCGAAAGAGGCGAGCGAGCCGACATTCAGGATCGCGCCGCGCCCGGCGGCCGACATCAGCCGCCCGAACACCTGACAGCCGAGCAGCGTGCCGCGGTAGTTGATCCGCCACATCTTCTCGTCCTCGTCGAGATCCTGGTCGAGCACGTGCTTGCCGCTCTGCAGGATGCCGGCGCAGTTGACCACGACGTGAGGTGTGCCGAACGCGTCGCTGACAGACTGCGCCAGCGCTTCGACGGATGCGGGACTGCCGACATCGGTCTGGACAAAGATGGCGCGTGGCGCGCCCGCACTCTCGCAGGCGGCGGCCGCCTCCTTACCTCGGACGGTATCGCGGCCGGCGACGACCACCTGATAGCCGTCCTCGGCGAAGCGCAGCGCGATGGCGCGGCCGATGCCGGACGTGCCGCCGATGACGACGGCTGTCGACGTCTCAGCCATTGCGGCGGTCCTTCCGCTCGATGTCGAAGAATGCGGCCATGGCTTCGACCTGGAAATCCATCATCGGCCGTCCGGGCTGGATGCGACAGCCGATCTCCTTTGCCGCCTTGAGCAGGGCCGTCTCGGCCGGCTCCATGATGATGTCGACCACCGTCATCTCCGGCGTCAGCCTGCTTACATCCATCGGCAGCGGATCGGTGGGCTTCAGGCCGGACGGCGTGGCGTTGATCGCCATGTCCATTCCGGACGGATCGGGTTCTCCAACCTCGATGCGGCAATTGGGGAACGACTTGTTGACCAGCGAAGCGAGTTTTTGCGCACGCTCCTTGTCAATGTCGGCCAGGCGGATTTCCGCCGCGCCTTCCTCGGCCAGGCAGTAGGTCAGCGACGATCCGGCGCCGCCGGCGCCGACCTGGAGGATGCGCCTGCCGGCGATCTGGTGTCCGCCTGCCTTCAAGCCGTCGATGAAGCCGACGCCATCGAAATTGTCGGCGTACCAGCTGCCATCCGCTTGCCGGCGCACCGAGTTGGCGCTCTGCACGCGGGCGGCGCGGTCGTGAGCCGCCGCGCATTTGTGGTAGACCGGGACCTTGTACGGCACCGAGATGATGACGCCGCGGATGTTCTCGACCGCGGTGATACCGGCCCAAAACGTGTCGAAATCTTCCGGACGGCAGCTCAGCGGCACCATCAGGCTGTCGAGCCCCTTCTGCTCGAAGATATCGTTGAAGATGCCGGGACTCTTCGCGTGGCCCACGGGATGGGCCAGCATCACGAAAACGTCGGCCTTGCCGGTTCCGCGCATCGGTTCACTCCTTTTCCGTTGACAGTTCATGATCGCTCAGGGCCTCGAGGGTTCGCACGAGGGACGAATGGTCGGCGTCCGCGCTGCCCGTGACGATCTCGTGCCCGGCATCGGCGAGGTGCCGCGCCATCGGCGCGCCCATGACACCAAGTCCGATGAAGCCAATTTTCATGCCCGAACTCCCGCGTGGCGTCAGAGCGTCTTGCGGCTCAAGTAAGACATATGATATAGGACATCATACAAATTTCAATGCATCTTTTTTCCAGCTGGAGATCGAACGCAAATGCAGGAGCGCGTCAATTCGCTGAAGGCGGCCGCACAGGCCGGCCGGGCTCATATCGGCATCTGGTGTTCGCTGGCATCGGCCCTCACCACCGAGGTCGTGGCGGGCTCCGAAGCAGGCTGGCTGCTGATCGACGGCGAGCACAGCCCGAACGATTTGCGCAGCATCATGGCGCAGCTTCAGGTGGCGGCGGCATTTGCCTGCGAAGCCGTGGTGCGCCTGCCGTCGGACGATGCCAACTTGATGAAGCAGGCGCTGGACATCGGCGCCCGCAGCCTGATGATCCCGAATGTGCGGACGGCGGATCAGGCGCGCAGCATCGTCGCGGCGATGACCTATGCTCCGGGCGGCTTCCGCGGCTTCTCGGTCGGCCACCGCGGCAACGCCTTCGGCCGCATCGCCGGCTATCATGCCAAGGCCCGCGAGCAGCAGCTTCTGGCCGTGCAGATCGAGGATGAGACCGGCGTCGCCAATGCCAGTGAGATCGCGGCGGTCGACGGGGTCGATGTTCTCTTCGTAGGCCCCGGTGACCTTTCCACGAATATGGGCGCGATGGGCAATCCCGGCGCGGCGCATGTGCAGGAGGCGATCGCATCCGTGCGCAGGGCCGCGGCTGCGGCAGGCAAAGCCAGCGGCATCCTGGCGCCGATGAAGGCCGACGCGGACCGCTATCTCGCCGACGGCTTCACCATGTTTGCCGTCGGATCCGATCTCGGCTTGCTGGCGCGGGGCTCGGATGCCCTGATCGCATCGTTCAACCAGTAGAGCGGAGACAGCCGTGGCAATCCCTCCCTACAAGGCACCTTCGCGCAGCGCGTATGACATCGTCATCGTCGGCGGCGCGGTCATCGGCTCGTCGACGGCCTATTGGCTGAGTCACGCGCTGGGCAACCGCGCCTCGATCCTCGTGGTCGAGCGCGACTCGAGCTACGAGTTTTCCTCGACCGCGCTCTCCACCAGCGCCATCCGCCAGCAATATTCCAATCCGATCAATGTGAAGATCAGCCAGTTCGGCATCGAGATCATCCGCGGCTTCCAGGAGCGGATGGCTCCGTTTTACACGAATGAGCCGGCCCCCGATCTCGGCTTCAAGGAACACGGATATCTCTATTGCTGCTCGCCCGAGGGCGTGGAAGCGGCGCGCGAACGGGTCGAGTTGCAGCGCAGCCTCGGCGCCCACACGGTCTTCCTCGAACCCGGTCCGCTGAAGGAACGCTTCCCGTGGCTGAATGTCGACGACCTCGGCGGCGGCTCCTGGGGCGCTCGCGAAGAGGGCTGGTTCGATTCCATGGGCCTGCTCAACGGGTTCCGCCGCGCCGCACGCGGCAGCGGCGTCGAGTACATCGACAATGCGGTGACCGGACTGGATATCTCCGAGGGCCGAGTTATTTCGGCCCGCCTCGCGACCGGCCAGACGGTCAACTGCGGAACCCTGGTCAATGCCGCCGGCCCACGAGCGCAACAGGTCGCTGCCATGGCCGGGCTATCCATCCCGGTCGCGCCCTACAAGCGCTACAGCTTCGTGTTCGCCAGCGCCAACCCGATCCCGGGCCGGATGCCCAATGTCATCGATCTTTCCGGCACGTTCGTGCGTCCCGAGGGCGAGCTTTTCCTTACCGGCAACACGCCGCAGGGCGACGGGCCAGCCGATTACGACGACTTCGACATGCATTTCGAGGAGTTCGACGACTACATCTGGCCGGCGCTGTGGCACCGCATTCCGGCCTTCGACGCCTTGAAGGTCCAGACGAGCTGGACCGGTCACTATGAATACAACATGCTCGACCACAACGGCATCGTCGGCTTCCACCCGGAAGTGAAGAACTTCATGTTCGCCAACGGATTCTCAGGGCACGGCCTGCAGCAGTCGCCGGCCGTCGGCCGGGCGGTGTCCGAGCTGATCCTGCATGGCGCCTTCCAGACGCTCGACCTGTCGCCGTTCTGCTACGAGCGCATCCCGCGCAACGAGCCGCTCCTCGAGGAAGCGGTGATCTGAGTGGCCTTCTGATTCACTCCGCCGCCTGCACCTGACGGGCGTCGATGATGGCCCTGATCTCAGAGCGGCACGAGCCGCAGTTGGTACCGGCGCGCAGCGTCGAGCCGATCGCCTCCAGACTGTCGCACCCCGAAGCGACCGCCGAGGCGAGTTGGTTGACGCCGACATGGAAGCACGAGCACACGACCCGTCCGATCGCGGGCATCGGCGCCGGCGAGCGACCTGATAGAAGGGCATGACGATCGGCGGCCGACAGCGGCTGGCGCGCGGCCAAGAGCGACACCAGCCAGTCCCGCATCGGCAACTGGTCCGGAGCGGCAACCAGCAGGGCTTCGGCCATGGCGCCGCTTTCGTCGATCGCAGCGGCGCGATAGGCGAGGCCGCGGCGATCCGTGTACTCCAGAAGCTGGTCCTGCTGACGGACGCCGAGCAGCTTGCGTGCCAAGAGAATGCCCTGGTCCGGCGGCTCGGTTCCGGTCAGCTCGTAGACCCAGCCGCCCTCGACCGCGTACCGGCTCCAGTGGACAAAGCCCGTCGGCCGCAGATCGCGTCGCGTGATGAGGACACCGGCCCAGCCGGTGTGTTCGCGCACGATTCTCGCCGGGACATGCTTGAGCTCCGGCTGGCCGGAATGCGGATCGGTGACGGGCGAGGACAATAGACCCGCCGCAGCCTTGGCTGCAAAATGGCCGCTCCAATGCATGGGCATGAAGGCTTGGCCGCGCCGCTGCGCTTCCGTCAGGTGTACCTTTGCGCGGACGAAGCCGAAGCGCGTCGAAAGATGGGCGAGGTCGCCGTCCTTGAGATGGTGCGCGGCCGCATCCGCCGGATTGAGATCGACCGCGGGCTCCGGCGTGTTCGCCATCAGGCGCGGCACGTTTCCGGTGCGCGTCATGGTATGCCACTGGTCGCGCAGCCGGCCCGTGTTCAGGGCAAGCGGATAGTCGGCATCGACCGTGAAAGCCGTTGCCTCCTGTCGCACCGGCACGAAACGCGCGCGGCCGTCCGGCGTCGGGAAGCGGCCATCGGCAAACAGTCTCGTCTGGCGCTCGTGTCGGTCCGGCGTGGGCCAATGGCGCGGCGCAAAGGCGGCGTAGTCCGCGTCGCTGAGATCGGCGAGCCCGCCGAGGTCGAACAGGCGCTCGCCATTGTTTTCGAAGATGGATAGCGCGGCATGCTCGCGGAAGATCTCGGCCGGCGCCCGGTAGGCGAAGGCATCGCCAAAACCCATGCGGGCGGCTACCTCGCAGACGATGCGCCAATCGGCTTTCGCTTGGCCGGGTGGCGGCAGGAACGGCCGCTGACGCGAGAGGCGCCGTTCCGAATTGGTGACCGTGCCGTCCTTCTCGCCCCAGGCGGCCGCCGGCAGCAGAACGTCGGCATAGCGTGTGGTGTCGGTGCGGGTGATATCCGAGACAGCGACGAAATCGCATTTGGACAGAGCGGCGCGCACGCGCGAAGCGTCCGGCATGCTGACGGCGGGATTGGTGCCCATCACCCACAGGGCCTTGATGCGGCCGTCGGCAACCGCCTGGAACATGTCCACGGCCTTCAGGCCGGCGCGCCGCGCAATGTCGGGCGCGTTCCAGAAGCGGGAGACCCGGTCGATGTTGGCCTCATCCGCGAAATCCATATGCGCGGCAAGCTGGTTGGCCAGGCCTCCCACCTCGCGGCCGCCCATGGCGTTCGGCTGACCGGTGACCGAGAACGGCCCCGTGCCGGGCCTGCCGATGCGGCCGGTGGCGAGATGGCAGTTGATGATGGCGTTGACCTTGTCGGTTCCATGCGCCGACTGGTTGACGCCCTGGCTATAGACAGTGACCGTCCGCTCGGTCTCGGCGAAGAGATCGTAAAAGGCCTGGACATCGGCGGCAGCCAATCCGCAACCTTTCGCGACGCGCGCGATCGACGGCGCATCGGCACCGGCCAGCGCGGCCGCGGCGTCGAAGCCGGACGTGGAATCGCGGGTGAAATCGGCATCGATCTTTTCGGCTTGCACCAGATGCGCGAACAGGCCGTTGAACAGAAGCACGTCCGTGCCGGGATCGAGCGCCAGATGCAGGTCGCACTCGTCGGCCGTGGCGGTGCGCCGAGGATCGACGACGACGATCTTCGTCCCACGCTCTCTCCGCGCCGCAAGCATGCGCTGGTAGAGCACGGGATGGCACCATGCAGTGTTGGAGCCGGTGAGCACGATGAGATCGGCGCACTCGAAATCCTCATAGACGCCGGGAACGATATCCTCGCCGAAAGCGCGGCGGTGGCCGGCGACGGACGAGGCCATGCAGAGCCGCGAATTGGTGTCGATATTGGCCGAGCCGATGAAGCCCTTCATCAGCTTGTTGGCGACGTAATAATCCTCCGTGAGCAGCTGGCCGGAGACGTAGAAGGCCACCGAGTCCGGTCCATGCTCGGCAATCGCCTGCGAGAATTTCGAAGCCACGAGATTGAGCGCTTCGTCCCAACTCGTCTGCCTGCCTTGGATTTCCGGCTGCAGCAAACGGCGTTCGAGGCCGAGCGTCTCGGCAAGCGCAGAACCCTTCGAGCAAAGCCGCCCGAAATTGGCCGGGTGCTCGGGATCGCCGCGGACGGTCGTCTTGCCGTCCGCGGCGATCTCGGTCAGCACGCCGCATCCCACCCCGCAATAGGGGCAGGTGGTCCTCACCTTGCGTGCTTCTTCCATGCCTCAGGCCGCTTTCGAGGCCAGCGCTTCAAGCGCGATGAAGAGCCGCTCGCCCTCGACCTTGACAGGGATGGTCCTGACCGAGCCTTCGTCGGCGCCGAGCGCCTTGCCCGTCTCCAGCGAGATCACCCAGTTATGCAGCGGGCAGGTCACCGCAGCGCCGTGGACGATGCCCTGGCTGAGCGGCCCGCCCTTGTGCGGGCAGTGGTCGTCGATGGCGAAGACCTGGTCGTCGGCCGTGCGGAAGACCGCGATCTTGCCTTGCGGGGCGGCCACGCAACGCGCGCCGCGCGGTGGGATGTCGGAAAGGGAGCCGATTGCGATCCAGTTCATGTTGTTTCTGTCCTGTCGGCTCACTCGGCCGCCTCCGCAAATCCAACCGACGCCATCGGCCGGAACTCATGCTTGTCCTTGCCGGAGACACGCTCCGACCACGGGTCGACCTGCGCGAATTTCTGGGAGAAGACGAAGCGGTCGAAGAGACTCCTGCGGCGCTCGGCGTCGTCCAGGATCTGCCGTTTGATCTCGGCGGTGCCGATGCGCTTGGCCCATTTGTAGATGCGCTCCAGATAGCGCGCCTGCTCGCGATACATTTGGACGAGCGCCACGATCACCTCCAGCGCCTCGTTCTCGGTCTTCACCAGGCCGAGCACCTCGGTGCCCTTGATGTCGAGACCAGCGGCGCCGGCGAAGTGGATCTCGTAGCCGCTGTCGACGCAGACCACGCCGACATCCTTGCAGGTGGCTTCCGCGCAGTTGCGAGGGCATCCCGACACCGCCATCTTTACCTTGGCCGGCGTCCAGGAACCCCACATGAATTTCTCGATGCGGATGCCGAGCCCGGTCGAATCCTGCGTGCCGAAACGGCACCAGTCGGAGCCGACGCAGGTCTTCACGGTGCGCAGGCCCTTGGCATAGGCATGGCCGGAGACGAAGCCGGCCTTGCCGAGATCGGCCCACACCGCCGGCAGGTCTTCCTTGCGGATGCCCAGCATGTCGATGCGCTGGCCGCCGGTCACCTTCACGGTCGGGATGCGGAACTTGTCGACCACGTCGGCGATGGCGCGCAATTCGTCGGCGCTGGTCACCCCGCCCCACATGCGCGGCACGACCGAATAGGTGCCGTCCTTCTGGATGTTGGCGTGCACGCGTTCGTTGATGAAGCGCGACTGATAGTCGTCGGCATATTGGTCCGGCCAATCGCAGACCAGATAGTAGTTGAGCGCCGGCCGGCATTTGGCGCAGCCGCAGGAGGTCTTCCATTCGAGCTCCTGCATGACGGCCGGAATTGTCTTCAGGCCCTTCGCCTTGATCAGGCGTCGCACGTCGTCGTGGCCGAGGCTCGTGCAGCCGCACATGGGTTGCACCGCCGCCGGATTGTAGGCCTCGCCGAGCGTGAGTTTCAGCAGTTGCTCGACCAGACCCGTGCACGAGCCGCACGAGGCCGAGGCCTTGGTATGGGCGCGCACGTCGTCGAGCCCGGTCAGCCCTTTGCTTGTGATCGCACCGGTGATCTTGCCCTTGCAGACGCCGTTGCAGCCGCAGATTTCCGCATCATCCGCCAGTGCCGCAACGGCCGCCAAAGGGTCCGAGGAAGCGCCTCCCTGGAACGCCTGTCCGAAGATCAGCGTGTCCCGCATCTCGGAGATGTCCGTCGCCTCCTTCTTGAGGTCGTTGAACCAGGCGCCGTCGGCGGTCTCGCCGAACAGCACCGTGCCGATGATGCGGTTGTCCTGCAGCACGACGCGCTTGTAGATGCCCGCGGATGCGTCGCGCAGGATGATCTCCTCGCGATCGTCGCCGTCGGCGAAGTCACCCAGCGAGTAGAGGTCGATGCCGGTGACCTTGAGCTTGGTCGGCGTGTCGGAATGGACGAAGCGCTTGTCCTCGCCGTCCGTCAGCCTGGCAGCCGCTACGCGGGCCATCTCGTAGAGAGGCGCAACCAGCCCGTAGACATGGCCGCCGACCTCCGCGCATTCGCCGAGCGCCATGATCGCCGGATCGGAGGTCTCCATACGGTCATCGACGACGATGCCGCGGTTCACCTCCAGCCCTGCGTCCTTGGCCAAGGCGCTGTTCGGGCGGATGCCGACCGCCATCACGACCAGCGTTGCGGGGATGACCGTGCCGTCCATGAGCTCGACGCCCTCGACCTTGCCGTTGCCGACAATGGCCTTGGTGTTGGCCTTGGTCATGACCTTGATGCCGCGCGCCTCGACGGCCTTCTGCAGCAGGTAACCGGCGGCCGGATCGAGCTGGCGCTCCATCAGCGTCGGCATGACGTGGAGCACGGTGACGTCCATGCCGCGTTCCTTGAGCCCGGCCGCGGCTTCCAGCCCGAGCAGGCCGCCGCCGATGACGATCGCCTTGGCGCGCGACTGCGCGGCAAGCAGCATGGCGTTGACGTCGTCGAGGTCGCGATAGGTGAGCACGCCGGGCAGGTCCTTGCCCGGCACCGGGATGATGAAGGGAACCGAGCCGGTGGCGATGACGAGCCTGTCGTAGCTCTCGGTCACGCCGCGGTCCGAGGTGACGGTCTTCGCGTCCCTGTCGATGGCGACGATCCTGTGGCCCTTGTAGAGGGTGATGCCGTGCTTGATGTACCAGCCGTCGCCGTGGATGACGATTTCATCGAATTCCTTCTCGCCCGAAAGCACCGGCGACAGCATGATGCGATCGTAGTTCACGCGCGGCTCGGCGTTGAAGATGGTCATGGCGTAGCGGTCGGGTGCTGCTTCCAGCAGGTGCTCGAGCATCCTGCCGGGTGCCATGCCGTTGCCGATGATGACGAGTTTTTCGGTCATGTCGGTCTGCTCCGATCTATTCGGCGGCATAGGAGAGGGCCGCGGTCTCGACCTCCGCCGCGCGCTGCATCCGGCGGATGGAGAGGTGCATCCAGAGCAGGCACGAGACGACGATGAGGAAAAGCAGCATGAAGCAGCTCGACCAGACCCCGCTGAGGTCGTTCAGTGCGCCGAAGGCGATCGGCAGGATGAAACCGCCGAGGCCGCCGATCATGCCGACGACGCCGCCGACCGC
The DNA here is from genome assembly GCF_014843825.1 of Mesorhizobium silamurunense. Lineage (GTDB taxonomy): Bacteria > Pseudomonadota > Alphaproteobacteria > Rhizobiales > Rhizobiaceae > Mesorhizobium > Mesorhizobium silamurunense. The sequence continues at coordinate 5,927 of NZ_JHQR01000271.1, read as the reverse complement.
GCCGACGCTCTGTGGATAGTAGACGGGGATGTGCTTGTAGACGGCGGCCTTGCCGAGGCTCATGAAGAAGCCGAGCACGAAGGCGACAGCGATAAAGGCGAGCGGGCCAATCTCGAAGTGGAAGGGGATCGGCCCGCTGATGCCGCGCACGACGTAGTCTGCCGAGGGGAGAGACAGAACGAGGGTCGCGACGGCACAGACCGTGAAGGTCGAGTAAAGGACTGTGCGCGCGCCGATGCGGTCGGAAAGCACGCCGCCATAGGCGCGGAAGATGCTTGCGGGAATTGAATAGGCGGCGCCGACCATGCCGGCGGTGGCGATGCCGAAACCGTAGACGCCGATAAGGTAGCGCGGCAGCCAGAGCGACAGCGCCACGAACGCGCCGAAGGAGAAGAAGTAATAGAAGGCGAAGCGCCAGACCTGCAGGTTCTTCAGCGGCGCGAATTCCTGCCAGAAGCTCCTCGCCGGCGCCGCCTTGCCGGCGCGGCGCTCGCGGATGACCGGATCGTCGTCGGTCGTGAACCAGAACACGGCGGCCATGACGACCAGCGCCGCGGCCCAGATCAGCGCGACCGACTGCCAGCCCCAGGCAAGCAGCACCAGCGGCGCCAGGAACTTGGTGACTGCGGCGCCGACATTGCCGACGCCGAAGATGCCGAGTGCGGTGCCCTGTTTTCCGGCCGGGAAGAAGCGCGAGACATAGGCGACGCCGACAGCGAAGGAGCCGCCCGCGAGCCCGACGCCGAGGGCTGCGATCAGCATCTGCTCATAGGTATGTGCGAAGGCGAGCAGGAAGGTCGCGAGGGCCGCCGCGAGCATGGTCACGGTATAGACCAGACGGCCGCCATAGCGGTCGGTCCAGACGCCGAGCACGATGCGCACGAGCGAGCCGGTCAGGATCGGCGTACCGACGAGCAGACCGAATTCGGTCTCGTTGAGGCCGAGCTCCTGCTTGATGCGCACGCCGATGATGGAAAAGATCGTCCACACCGCGAAGCACACGGTGAAGGCGATGGTGGACATGACGAGCGCCTGCCGGGAGCTACTGTCCTGGCTGGGCGCGGCTGGGAGGTTTGCGGTCATGGTCGGCTCCGGTTTGCGGCGTGGGAGGCGCCGCGTGTTGTGTTGATCAGAGGCTCGGCATCAGTCAGCGCGGCGAGGCCGGGATTTGCGCGGTCACTGGCGTGCCCTCCGTTTCGTGGCTGGCGGGAAACAGCAGGAGCGCGGCGATGAAGAGCGCCGCCGTCAGGGCGCTGCTCGCCAGGAAATCGCGGCGGGTGAAGTCCTTCAGCGAAGCGCCAGTTCCGATCCGTTTCGTCATCGTCGTCTCCGGTTGGCGCCGCTTGGGATCGGCACCGTCGATTTTCGTGTTCGGGTCCAAAACAAAAAAGCTGCCGTCCAGGCCTCTCGCGTCCGTGCATCCGGGATCGCGTGGTGACCTGAGCGGCAGCTTTGCCTGTGGCGCCCGCCATTGGACGCCGTGTCTCTTGGTCCTTGCGGACCTGCATTCTCAAAAGCAGGAAGCGTGCCAATTCGACAGCGCTCAAAATTGTTGAATAAAATCAATGCCGCGCAACTTTTAACCGAGGCCGGCGGCGGGTCAAAGATTAATCAGAGTGCCTTGCATAGCAGCATAATATTTGTGCAATGCGGTAGATTGCCCGATGCCGGTGCAGATTGCCCATGCCGCCAATGACGGGTTTCTCGGTCATGGCGCTACTCCGCGGCTTCGACGAAGCGGTGGCGTTCATAAAGGAACTTCAGCACCGCCTCGCGGCAGCGCAGGAAGGTGCGGTCGGAGGCAAGCTCGATTCGCCGGCGCGGCCGGGCGAGCGGCACCGAAAGCACTTCGCCGATGGTGGCCGCCGGACCGTTGGTCATCATCACGATGCGGTCGGACAGAAGCACCGCCTCGTCGACATCGTGGGTGATCATGATCATGGTCGAGCCCAGCCTGGCGTGGATGTCCATCACCGCGTCCTGGAGATGGGCGCGGGTCAGCGCGTCGAGCGCGCCGAACGGCTCGTCGAGCAGAAGGATCTTCGGTTCCATGGCGAGCGCGCGGGCAATGCCGACGCGCTGCTTCATGCCGCCGGAAATTTCGGCCGGGCGCTTGTCCCTGGCATGCGCCATCTGGACGAGGTCGAGGTTGCGCATGATCCATTCATGCCGCTCGGCCCGGACCTTTGTCCGGCCGAAGACCTTGGACACAGCGAGGTTGATGTTCTCGTAGACGGTGAGCCATGGCAAGAGCGAGTGGTTCTGGAACACCACGGCGCGCTCCGGTCCGGGGCTGTCGACCTCCTTGTCCTCGAGCAGCACGGCGCCCTTGGAAACCTTGGTCAGCCCGGCGATCAGGTTGAGCAAGGTCGACTTGCCGCAGCCGGAATGGCCGATGATGGAGACGAACTCGCCCTTGTCGATGGTGAGCCTGATGTCCTTCAGCACCTCGCTGACCTGGCTGCCGCGCGCGAAGGATTTGTCGATACGGTCGAGCTTCAGATAGGCGGTCATCGCGCCCTCCTCACTTTGCCGTTGTGCCGCGGGTAACGAAGACGCCGACCGTCGCGACCAGCCGGTCGAGGCAGAAGCCTGTGACGCCGATATAGACGAGCGCGACGATGATGTCGGGCAGCCGCGAGGAATTCCACGCGTCCCAGATGAAGAAGCCGATGCCGACGCCGCCGGTCAGCATCTCGGCGGCGACGATGGCGAGCCAAGAGAGCCCGATGCCGATCCGGAGGCCCGTGAAGATGTAGGGCGCGGCGGCCGGCACCATGATCTTGACGAAGAACTCGAGCTGGTTGAGCCGCAGGATGCGGGCGACGTTGCGGTAGTCCTCTGGGATGTTGCGCACGCCGACTGCGGTGTTGATGATCACTGGCCAGATCGAGGTGATGAAGATCACGAACAGCGCCGACGGGTTGGAGTCGCGGAAGGCGGCGAGCGACAGTGGCAGCCAGGCGAGCGGCGGCACGGTGCGCAGGATCTGGAACACCGGATCGAGGCCGCGCATCGCCCAGACCGACTGGCCGACCAGCGCGCCCAGCGCCACGCCGACGACGGCCGCCATACCGAAGCCGATGGCGACGCGCTGCAGCGAGATCAGCACCCGCCAGGCAAGGCCGATATCCTGCGGGCCGTTGTCGAAGAACGGATGCGCGATCAGGTCATAGGCCTCGCTCCATACCTGGCTCGGCGGCGGCAGGCTGGCCGTCGGCGAGGAACAGGCGATCTGCCAGACGACGAGCAGGATGAGGATGACGACGGCCGGCGGCACCAGCGCCGTTGCCAGCCGGCCGACGATGGCGAGCGGGTCGATGCGGCGCCTCGCCTTTGCGGTGAAGGCGATGATCTCGGCGGGCTTTACCGGAAACGCCTTCACCTTGGTGTCCTCGACGGTTTGGATGGACATGTCGTAGAAAAACTCCGTGGCAGGTTCTGGCGACGACGGCGCGAAGGCGCCGTTTGCGCTTAAGCCGATGCCTTGATCTTCAGGCTGTCGAGATAGGCGGACGGGTTGGCCGGATCGAAGGTCTTGCCGTCGAAGAAGGTCTCGACACCGCGAGACGAGGAGGCCGGGATGTCGCTTGCCGCGACGCCCAGGTCCTTGGCCGCCTCGCGCCAGAGATCCTCGCGGTTGACCTGGTCGACCAAGGCCTTGATGTCGGTGGTCGGCGCGAACTTGCCCCAGCGGATGTTCTCGGCGAGGAACCAGGCATCATGGCTCTTGAAGGGATAGGAAACCCCGTCCTTCCAGAACTTCATGTAGAGGTCGGTGCCCTTGGCGACGCGGCCGTTGCCGTAGTTGATGTCGCCCTTGAGGCGGCCGATGATGTCGGCGACGGGCACGTTCATCCATTGCCGCTTGCCGATGATGGAGGCCATCTCCTCCTTGTTCTCCATGGCATCGCACCATTGCTGGGCTTCCATGACGGCCATCAGGATCGCCTTGGTGGCGTTCGGGTTCTTCTCGATGAAGGCGGCGCGCAGGCCGAGCGCCTTTTCCGGATGGCCCTTCCACAGCTCGCCCGTGGTGGCGGCGGTGAAGCCGATGCCCTGGTGGACGAGCTGCTCGTTCCACGGCTCGCCGACGCAGAACACGTCCATATTGCCGACCTTCATGTTGGCCACCATCTGCGGCGGCGGCACGACGATGGTCGAGACGTCCTTGTTGGGATCGATGCCGCCGGCGGCCAGCCAGTAGCGTATCCAGAGGTCGTGCGTGCCGCCCGGGAAGGTCATGGCAGCCTTGACTTCCTTGCCGGCGGCCTTCTTGGCGGCGAAGGCTTCCTTGAGCTTGGAGGCGTCGAGGCCGACCCCGGTGGCGGCATATTCCTGCGCCACCGAAATGCCCTGGCAGTCGTAGTTCAGCCGCGCCACGATCGCCATCGGCATCGGCTGGTTGTTCTGCGTCACCTTGCCGGTGTGCATGAGATAGGGCAGCGGCGTCAGGATATGGGCGCCGTCGATGCCGTTGGCCTCGCCGCCGAGCATCAGATTGTCGCGCGTCGCGCCCCAGGAGGCCTGCTTCAGCACCTCGACATCGGGCATGCCATACTTGGCGAACAGCCCCTTCTCCTTGGCGATCATCAGCGGCGCCGCATCGGTCAGCGCGATGAAGCCGAGCTTGGCGGCGGTCACTTCGGGCGCGGCGGTCGCCGCATAGGCGCCCGAGGGCAAGATCTTGCGCGCCGCCACGAACAGCCCCGCCGTCAAGGCGCTTCTGGCAAGGAAGTCGCGACGCGTCATGCCCTTGAGGGTCGTTCCAGTTCCGATCCGTCTCGTCATCGTCATCTCCATTGGGCGCCGCTTGGGACCAGCGCGTCGATTGCGTGTTCGGTCAAAACAAAAAGCTGCCGGCCAAGCCGTGCGCGTCCGTCCATCCGGGATCGCGTATCGACCTGAGCGGCAGCTTTGCCTTTGGCGCCCGCCATTGGACGCCTGTTCCGTGACTCCTGAGGAGCCTGCCTATTGCAAAGCAGGATCTGTGCCAGTTTCGGACTGGATGAAAAACATCAATTAAATCAATTATATGATACAATGGTGCGCGCGCCGATCCGCAAGGCGAGCAGGGCAAAGATTGTTCATTAGCGCAAGCGCACGCATAAATTTTGTGCAATGCACAAGATTGGCGCGCAAATAATCAGGCGCGTTTCTGGCCGGCGATGTAGGCGTCGATTTTGTCCGGATCGAAGATCTGGCCGTCGAAGAATCCGTCGGGGCCGAGCACAAGGCTCGCTCCGGCCGAGCCGACTGGCGTGGCGATCTTCAGCGCGCCCTCGACCTTGGCATTGGCGCCGGGCAAGGCCACGCCGAGCGGCTTCAGCGCCGAGCGGTAGAGGTCGGGCCGATAGCAGTCGCGGGCGATGGCCAGGTTCTCCGGTGTGTGCGGCAACTGCCCCCAGCGCACCATCTGCGTGTAGAACCACAGCGCATGGCTCTTCCAGGGAAAGTTCGCCGCCTTGTCGAAGGGCAGGAAGAAATCCTCCACGCTCCGTTCCGCGCCGCCGCCCAGTTGAAGGCGTCCGGTAAGGACCGGCATCTGGATCGCCTCGGGCTGCCCGAGGAAGGCGGGCCTGGCCATCAGCGCGGCCAAGTCGCCGCGGTTTGCCGGATCCTGGCACCAGCGGGCGGAATGATGCAGCGCCCTCAGCAGTGCCGCCAGCGCGTCCGGATTTTCCTCGGCCCAGGCCCTGCGCACGCCGATCACCTTTTCCGGGCTGTTACGCCACAGCAGCGCCTTGACGGTGACGATGCGGCCGGTGCCGGCTGCGACAGCGGTGCTGTTCCAGGGCTCGCCGACGCAATAGCCGTCGATGCGGCCTGCGGAGAGCGCATCGGCCATGAAGGGCGGCGGCACAATGACGATCTCGATATCGCGGTCGGGATCGATGCCGCAGGCGGCGAGCCAGTAGCGCAGCTCG